>CALRNP020000013.1:0-45084 GCA_943369575.1 Azorhizobium sp. AG788
TGCGCAAGGTGTCCTACAAGGTCGAGAACACCCGCGAGGGCCAGATTCTCGACTATGACAAGCTGACCCTCCAGATCGAGACCGATGGTTCGATCTCGGCGGAAGATGCGCTCGCTTATGCGGCCCGCATCCTCCAGGACCAGCTGGAAATCTTCGTCAACTTCGAGGAGCCGAAGCGCGAGAGCGAAGCGGCGGCCATTCAGGAACTGCCCTTCAACCCGGCGCTCCTGAAGAAGGTGGACGAGCTGGAGCTGTCGGTGCGTTCGGCCAACTGCCTGAAGAACGACAACATCGTCTATATCGGCGACCTGATCCAGAAGAGCGAGACGGAGATGCTCCGTACGCCGAATTTCGGCCGCAAGTCGCTCAACGAAATCAAGGAAGTCCTGGCCTCCATGGGCCTGCATCTCGGCATGGAAGTGCCGGGTTGGCCGCCGGAAAACATCGAAGAGCTCGCGAAGCGCTTCGAAGACCATTATTGATCTCATTCCCACCGCGGCTCGAGCCGCACAACCACACCCGGCTCGAAACGCCGTCGGATCTTAGGAGTTAGCCGTCATGCGCCACGGCAAGGTACATCGGAAGTTCAACCGTACGGCCGAACATCGCAAGGCGATGTTCATGAACCTGTGCGGCGCCCTCATCACCCATGAGCAGATCATCACCACCCTGCCGAAGGCGAAGGATCTTCGCCCGGTGGTGGAGAAGCTGGTCACCCTGGCTCGCCGCGGCGATCTCCACGCCCGCCGTCAGGCGATCGCGGAGCTGCGCGACGTGACCATCGTGCGCAAGCTGTTCGACGTGATCGCGCCCCGCTATCAGGCGCGTCCGGGCGGATACACCCGCATCATCAAGGCGGGCTATCGCCACGGCGACAACACGGCCGTTGCCGTGATCGAGTTCGTGGATCGCGACGTGGAGGCCAAGGGCGCCTCCGACCGCGCCCGCACGGAAGCGGCGGAAGCCGCTGCCGCCGCCTGAGCGGATCTTCCTCGCAGTATCATGCGTTCTGAAGGGCGGCCTCATGGCCGCCCTTCTTTCGTTTCAGGGGAAGGCATTGCCTTTGTCTGCGCCGTGCCGGCGGGCGCCCGCCGACACCGGGCTGCGCCCCGCGCGGCGCCATCACTCAGGGAACATGCTCATGCGCGCGTCTTCGTTTCGATCCTGCCTCGCGGCCGTTCTGGCAGCGGGATTGTGGGTCGCGGGGCTTGAGGCGGTCAGCGCCCAGCCGGCTGCATCTCCCGCGCCGGCCGCCGGCAGCACCGCCCAGGTCCCCGGCTCCGCCGCCGCCATCACCTTGAGCTTTGCGCCAGTGGTGGCGCGCACCGCCTCCGCCGTGGTCAATGTCTACGCGCTCAAGACCGCGCAGCAGCGCACCAATCCGTTCATGGACGATCCGTTCTTCCGCCGCTTCTTCGGCGGTGGTGCGCCGGGCGGTCCGGGTGGTCCCGGCGGGCCGGGCCTCGGCGCGCCGGAGCGGATGCAGCGCGCGCTGGGTTCGGGCGTGATCGTCGACGGCTCGGGCATCGTGGTCACCAACCATCATGTGATCGAGGGCGCCGACCAGATCCGCATCGCGCTCAATGACAAGCGCGAGTTCGATGCCGAGGTGATGCTGTCGGATCCGCGCACCGATCTGGCGGTGCTGCGCATCAAGGGCGACGGCGCCAAGTTCGCCTTCCTCGACATCGGCAATTCCGACGGCCTGGCGGTGGGCGATCTGGTGCTGGCCATCGGCGATCCCTTCGGCGTCGGCCAGACGGTGACGCAGGGCATCGTCTCCGCGCTGGCGCGCACCCAGGTGGGCGTCTCGGACTATCAGTTCTTCATCCAGACGGACGCCGCCATCAATCCCGGCAATTCCGGCGGCGCCTTGGTGGACATGGCCGGCCGGCTGGTGGGCATCAACACCGCCATCTATTCCCGCTCGGGGGGCTCGCACGGCATCGGTTTTGCTATTCCCTCCAACATGGTCAGCGTGGTGGTGGCCACCGCCAAGGCCGGCGGCAAGACCGTGCGCCGGCCGTGGATGGGCGCCAAGCTGCAGCGGGTGACGCCGGAAATCGCCGAAAGCCTGGGCTTGGCGCGGCCCACCGGCGTGCTGGTGCAGTCGGTGGTGCCCGATGGTCCGGTGGGCAAGGCGGGCATGAAGACCGGCGATCTCATCATCGCCGTGGACGGGCAGGGGATCGATGATCCCGAAGCCCTTGTCTATCGCTTCGGCACCCGCCCCATTGGCGGCAAGGCCGTTGTGACCATCAGCCGCCAGGGCCGTGATCAGCAGCTGACCGTCGCTTTGGAGCCGCCGCCGGAGACGGTGCCGCGCCAGGAGGTGGTGATCACCTCGCGCACGCCGTTCGCCGGCGCGCGGGTGCTGAATGTCTCGCCCGCCGTGGCCGACGAATTGCGCCTGGATGTGGATGAGGGCGTGGTGGTGGTGGCCGGGGTGGCGGAACGCTCGCCGGCGGATGTGGCTGGCTTCCGCCCCGGCGACGTCATCCTGGAAGTGAACGGCGTGCGCATCGAACGCACCGGCGACTTAGTGACCGCCACCCGCAATCCCGCCCGCTCCTGGCGGGTGACGGTCTCTCGCGGTGGGCGCACCATCTCCACGGTGCTGGGCGGCTGAACGTGGCGACCCGGTCCGTCCCGGCCTTGGCCGGGCGGCCGGGTGCGTGCATGCCAATGGCGGGATGACGCAGACAGGCGGGATGACCATGTCGTTGTTTGATGAAGCCGCCCCGCGCCCGCTGGCCGAAGTGCTGCGGCCGCAGCGCCTGGAAGACGTCATCGGCCAGGACAAACTGCTGCGGCCGGATGGCCCCATCGGCCGCATGGTGGCGGGCAAGCGGCTGTCGTCCTTCATCCTGTGGGGGCCGCCGGGCTCGGGCAAGACCACCATCGCCCGGCTGGTGGCCAAGGGCATCGGGCTGGAGTTCGTGCAGCTGTCCGCCGTGCTGTCGGGCGTCGCCGACCTGCGCAAGGTGATCGATGCCGCCAAGCAGCTGCGGGTCGGGGCCGGGCGGCAGACGGCGGTGTTCGTGGACGAGCTGCACCGCTTCAACCGCACCACCCAGGATGCGCTGCTGCCGCATGTGGAAGACGGCACCATCGTGCTGATCGGTGCCACCACCGAAAACCCCAGCTTCTCCATGGTGGCGGCGCTGCTGTCGCGCACCAAGGTCTATACCCTCTCCCGCCTGGAGCGGGCGGACCTGGAACTGCTGCTCCAGCGCGCCGAGGCCCATATGGGCCGGCCGCTGCCGGTGGATGATCTGGCGCGCGACACCTTGCTGGAGATGGCCGACGGCGACGGGCGCTATCTGCTGGGCCTATGCGAGGAATTGTTCACGCTGCCCAAGGACACCCGCCTGGATGTGGCCGGGCTCAGCGAGGCGGTGCAGAAGCGGGCGCCGATCTACGACAAGGGGCAGGAGGAGCATTACAATCTGCTCAGCTGCTTCCACAAAAGCCTGCGCGGCTCGGATGTGAACGCGGCCATGTATTGGGCGGCGCGGATGATGAATGGCGGCGAAGATCCCGGCACGCTCTTCCGGCGCCTGGCCTGCTGCGCCTCCGAGGACGTGGGCATGGCCGATCCGCAGGCCATGCCGCAGGTGGTGGCGGCCTGGACCGCCTTCGAGCGGGTCGGCTGGCCGGAGGGGCGGCTGTTCATGGCCCAGGCCATCGCTTATGTGGCCACGGCTCCGAAATCCAATGCGTCCTATGCCGCCTTCAATGCGGCTCTGGCTCTGGCCCAGCGCACCGGCTCGCTGGCACCGCCCAAGTCGATCCTGAACGCGCCCACCAAGCTCATGAAGGAATTGGGTTACCACCAGGGCTATCGCTACGACCACGATTTCCCCGATGCCTATGCGGGCCAGGAATTCTTCCCCGAAGAACTGACCGGCGACAACCGCCCGGAGCTTTACGTGCCCAATGAGCGCGGCTTCGAGCGCGACGTGAAGAAGCGCCTCGATTATTGGGCGCGTCTGAAGGCGGAGCGCAACGGCTCGTAAGGTCGGTGGGGCCCGTTGGCGCCGCCGCCTTCCGGCCGCGCCGCCTTCGGCCGCAGGCCCGCGAGCGTTGCAGGATCGCCCGCAAGGTCCAAATCGCACGATGCCGTTCGGGCACCGGCTTCCCTCGCCACAGCACTCGCATTAGGAACAATCTGTGCAGTGCAGCACGGGGATTGTCATGACGCCAGCCATTCTCGTCTTCTTGGGTGCCGGCTTCGGCGGCCTCATGCGCCATCTGGTGAATATCGGCAGCATGCGCCTGCTGGGGATGGTGAGCTTTCCCTATGCCACCATGGCCATCAACGTGCTGGGCTGCTTCCTGATGGGGGTGCTCACCGCCTTGTTCGCTATGAACATGGGCAATGGCGGGGTGTGGACGCCGCATGTGCGGTTGCTGCTGACCACCGGCATGCTGGGCGGCTTCACCACCTTCTCCACCTTCTCGCTGGAGTTCGCCATGCTCTATGAGCGCGGCGCCATCTGGCATGCGGGCGCCTATGCCGGCGGCTCGCTGGTGCTGTGCCTGCTGGCGGTGTTCGCCGGTCTGGCGCTGATCCGGGTCCTGTCCTGAGGTTTTGATGGCCTCCACGGGCAAGCTGCGCGTCAATTGCCCGTCGGCTCTGCGCGCTTAAGTCTGGACGCACGGGCGGATCTGTGTCGGATAGGCGCTGAACGTTCAAAAGGTGTCCCGCGCATGGCGGTCGAGTTGAAAACAGTGACGGCGGATGAAGCAGGCTTGCGCCTGGACCGCTGGTTCAAGGCCCATTTCCCCGAACTGTCGTTCGGCCACCTGCAGAAGCTGGTGCGCACCGGACAGGTGCGCGTGGATGGCGGCCGGGTGAAGACCTCCACCCGGCTGGAGCCGGGGCAGGCGGTGCGCGTGCCCCCGCTGGGCGGCGAGGCCGGCGCCCTCCAGGAGGCGGCCCAAGAGGCGGCGCAGGAGCCGGGCGAAGCTTCCGACGCGGACGGGGAGGGGCCGTATCGCAAGCCCCGCACCGTGCGTACCAATGCCGATGGCACGCCGATGGCGCCGAAGCCCAGCGCCCGCCGCGAGCAGACTGACAAGGAATTCCTGCGCTCCATCACCCTGTATGAAGACAAGGATGTGATGGTGCTGAACAAGCCCATGGGGCTGGCGGTGCAGGGCGGCTCGGGCACCTATCGCCATGTGGACGGCATGCTGGATGCGCTCACCGTCAAGGACGGCCAGAAGCCGCGCCTGGTGCATCGCATCGACAAGGACACCGCCGGCTGCCTGCTGATCGCCAAGACCCGCCTGGCGGCGTCGATTCTCGCCAAGAGCTTCCGCTCGCGTGAGGCACGCAAGATTTATTGGGCGCTGGTGCCCGGCGTGCCCAAGCCGCGCCAGGGCCGCATCTCCACCTATCTCGCCCGCGAGGAGAGCGAGGAGCGCATGCGCGTCGCCCGCCATGGCGAGGAGGATGCCAGCCACGCCATCACTTATTATGCGGTGGTGGATCAGGCGGCGCAGAAGATGAGCTGGCTGTCGCTGAAGCCGGTGACTGGGCGCACCCATCAATTGCGCGCGCACCTGGCCCATATCGGTCATCCCATCGTCGGCGATCCCAAATATTTCGACATCGAGAATTGGGAATTTCCCGGTGGCTTGCAGAACAAGCTCCACCTGCTGGCCCGCCGGCTGGTGATTCCCCACCCCAAGGGCAGCGGCTTCATCGACGTCTCGGCGCCGCTGCCGCCGCACATGGCGCAGTCTTGGGCGGTGCTGGGGCTGGATGCCAGCCAGTACGACCCGATTCTGGAAGCACCCGAGAGCTGACATGGGTTTGCGCCGGCCCCCCGGCAGGCGCAGACCGAGCGGGCAAGTCTTGCTGCAATGCAGCGAAACGGCTTTACCTTGCTTGCGGTGTTAGACCTTCGGCCAGACTTGCGGAACGACGGCTTTTGCCTATGGTGCCGGCTCAATGGACAACTGGGGCAACACTGTTGTTCCAGCCAGAATCCTGATCTCCGGGGGAAACCAGATGACCTTTCTGCTCGCGCTCAGCCGGGCGATCGATGCCATCAACGTCCGTATCGGCCGTAGCGTCGCGTGGCTCATTCTGGTGGCGGTCCTGGTCTCCGCCATCAACGCCATCATCCGCAAGCTGTTCGATTCCAGCTCCAATAGCTGGCTGGAGCTGCAATGGGTGCTGTTCGCGGCGGTGTTCCTGCTGTGCTCGCCCTGGACGCTCATGGATAATGAGCACATCCGCATCGATATCGTCAGCTCCCGCCTGCGCAAGCGCACCCGCGACGGCATCGACGTGTTCGGCCACATCTTCTTCCTGCTGCCGTTCACCATCGTGATGCTGATCACCTCCTGGCCGTTCTTCCTCAATTCCTACCGCATCAACGAGCAGTCGCTGAACGCCGGCGGCCTGCCGCAGTGGCCGGCGAAGATGCTGGTGCCGCTGGGCTTCCTGGTGCTGTTCTTCCAGGCCATTTCCGAACTGATCAAGCGCATCGCCATCATGCGCGGGCAATTGGACGACCCCAACGATCGTGCCGGAGGACATCTGGCCTCCGCCGAGGCGGAAGCCGCGCGGCTGCTGGCCGATGTGGAGGCTGCCCGCCTCCTTGCCGACACGCAAAAGTCCTGAGGGGAACCGCATCATGACCGCTAACCGCGTCTTCAAGGCGGGCCTTCTGTGCGCCTTTGCGCTGGCCCTCACCTTTGGCTTCTCCGACATGGCCATGGCCGCCGACGGCGGCATCCGCGCCTTCGTCACCCACAACATGGCGCCGATCATGTTCATCAGCCTGGTGGCGTTCCTGCTGCTGGGCTATCCGGTCGCCTTCGCGCTGGCCGCCAACGGCTTGGTGTTCGGCCTCATCGGCATTGAGCTCGGCCTGTTTCGCCCCGACTTCCTCCAGGCTTTGCCGGAGCGCGTCTACGGCACCATGAACAATGAAGTGCTCCTGGCGGTGCCCTTCTTCACCTTCATGGGCCTGGTGCTGGAACGCTCCGGCATGGCGGAAGACCTGCTCGACACCATCGGCCAGGTGTTCGGCTCCATCCGCGGCGGCCTTGCCTATGCGGTGGTGTTCGTCGGCGCGCTGCTGGCGGCGACCACCGGCGTGGTGGCGGCCTCGGTCATCTCCATGGGTCTGATCTCGCTGCCGATCATGCTGCGCTACGGCTATGACCGCCGCGTCGCCTCGGGCGTGATCGCGGCTTCCGGCACCCTGGCGCAGATCATTCCGCCCTCGCTGGTGCTGATCGTCATGGCCGACCAGCTCAACCGCTCTGTGGGCGACATGTATGAGGGCGCGTTCGTGCCCGGCCTGCTGCTGGCGGCGCTCTATGCCGGCTACATCTTCCTGGTCTCGACCCTGTTCCCGAAGGCCACCCCCGGGCTGCCGCTGGAGGCGCAGGTGCTGCGCGATCCGCAGCAGAAGATGGGTCCCTCGCGGGTGCTGGGCGCCATTGCCGCCGCCGGCTTTGCGGTGCTGATCGCCACCGGCTCGCTGCCCGGCCTCACCGCCGGCCTGCTGCCCGGCGTCGCCAACCAAGCCGCCTGGGGCGTGGTGGCATTCGTGCTGCTCTATTTCATCATGAGCGGCACCGCCCGGCTGCTGACGCCCTCGCTGTTCCTGGCGCTGTCGGTGTCCATCGCCATCGCCATCGTCACCATGGAGCGCAGCGGCCTGCGCATCGGCTCCGATTATGTGGTGCTGGCCATGTCGGTGACCGTCGCGGTCGCTTTTGCGGTGGCGGTGGTCAACCGGGTGCTGCGCCTCAAGCTGCTGTCGAAGCTGGCGGAGCAGGTGATCTTCGTCATGGTGCCGCCGCTGGCGCTGATCTTCCTGGTGCTGGGCACCATCTTCATCGGCGTCGCCACGCCGACCGAAGGCGGCGCCATGGGCTCGCTGGGCGCCATCCTGCTGGCCACGGCGCGCGGCCGGCTGAAGTTCGACCTGTTGAAGCAGGCCACCTATTCCACCGCCAAGCTCTCGGCCTTCGTGCTGTTCGTGCTGCTGGGCTCGCGGGTATTCTCGCTGACCTTCTACGGCGTCGACGGCCACCGCTGGGTGGAGGAACTGCTGGTGGGCCTGCCCGGCGGTCAGGTCGGCTTCCTCATCGTCGTGAACATCATGGTGTTCCTGCTGGCCTTCTTCCTCGATTATTTCGAGCTGGCCTTCATCATCATCCCCTTGCTGGGGCCGGTGGCGGACAAGCTGGGCATCGATCTGATCTGGTTCGGCGTCATGCTGGCGGTGAACATGCAGACCTCGTTCATGCATCCGCCGTTCGGCTTCGCTTTGTTCTTCCTGCGTTCGGTGGCGCCCAAGGTGCCCTATCTGGATCGCATCACCGGCAAGCGCATGGAGCCGGTGACCACGGGCCAGATCTATTGGGGCGCGGTGCCGTTCGTGGGTATCCAGTGCCTGATGGTGGCGCTCATCATCATCTTCCCCGGCATGGTCACCCACTATAAGAGCAGCGCGGTGCAACTGGAGCAGGGCGCGGTGCAGAAGCAGTTCGACAGCCTCTCGCCGGACCTCAACGCCCCGCCGCCGCCGACGCTCGATTTCGGCGCCCCGAAATAGTCTCACCTGCTCGCCACCTTTACCGCAGCCCGGCCTCCCCGCCGGGCTGTGTTGCGTCCGGTGACGTAGGCTCGCGCGTCCGGGTCTGCTAAACGGAGCGGCGATCGTACTCGCGTGGCCCGTGTGGCCGGCGAGCGCCTAGGTGATGACGCGCTTCGCGCGCGAGAGAAGAGGTGCCCATGTCCCCACAGCCCGACACCTGTCCCGGCTGCGGCGCGGCGGTGCATCCCGAGGATCTGTTCTGTGCCGCCTGCGGCACCGCGCTGGCCGCCCGGCCCAGCCGGCTGATGCCGCTTCTGGTGGGCGCCCTGGGCGTGGTGGCCGCGCTGGCGGCCGGCGCCGTGGTCTGGGTTGTGCTCGCCCCAAAGCCGGTCGCGCCACCGGCGCAGACCGCCGCCGCCGTTGCGCCGCCGCCCGTGGCGCCCGAGCCCGCGCCGCCGCCCGCCGCAGCCCTGGTGCCGCCGGTGGCGCCGCAGATGCCCACGGTGCCGCCCCCGGTCGACGCCGCTCCCGCGTCCGTGCCCGGTGCCGGCGAGACCTTGCCGCTGCCCACCACCCGTCCGGGCACCCCGCCCACCCCGTCCGATCCTGCCTCGCGGCGCGCGTTCGCCAAGACCACCCAGGAGAACTTCGTCCAGAACGGGCTGGACATGGTGGTCACCGCCTCCGGCACGGACTCGACGGTACTCAACATCAAGTTCAATTTTCCCGCCAAGTCGGCGGTGGAACTGATCGTGTCCGGCCCGTTCCCGCGCCAGTGCAAGACCCGCGGATTCGAAAAGGTGGTGTTCACCGATCCGTCCAACGCCGCCTGGACCTATGACGTCGCAACCGAAAAGCTGACCCAGAAATGAGCCCCGCCGCCGTGCCTCTACCCGTTGAGCCTTCCGCCCTCCCGTCCGAGGAGCCCGTCCTGGTGCTGTTCGATTGCGACGGCACCCTGGTGGACAGCCAGCACATGATCGTCGCCGCCATGGCGGATGCCTATGCCAGTCGCCAACTGGTGGTGCCCGATCGCACGCGGGTGCTGTCCATCGTCGGCCTGTCGCTGCACGAGGCCTTCACCGTGCTCGGCGCCGATGAGCCGGGCTTTCCGGTGGCCGACATGGTGGAGGCCTATCGCAACGCCTTCGTGCTCCTGCGCGATCGCGAGCCGCCCGAGCCCATGTATCCGTCCGCGCGCGATGTGCTGAACGATCTGCGCGGCCGCGAGGACGTGTTGCTGGGCATGGTCACCGGCAAGGCCCAGCGCGGCGTGGCGCGGGTGCTGGCCGCCCATGCCATGGAGGGCTGGTTCTCCACCGTGCAGACCGCCGACGATGCCCCGTCCAAGCCGCACCCGGCCATGGTGTTGCAGGCCATGGACGAAATGGGCGTGGAGCCGCAGCGCACCGTGGTGATCGGCGATACCAGCTATGACATGGAGATGGCCAAGGCGGCCGGCGCTTATGCCATCGGCGTCGCCTGGGGTTATCATCCGGTGGAGACGCTGCGGGCCGCCGGCGCCGACAGCATCGTCACCGATTTCAACGCCGTTCCGGCCGCCATCGCCGCTTTGGTGCCCCCGGTCCGCAGCGCGGGCTGAAACCGGCGGCCAACGCTGAGACGAGGACACCATGCGCGACATCCTGACAGACCTGGAAGGCACCCCGGCGGACCCCACCGAGACCATCCGCCAGGCCGGGCGCCGCACCTTGCCCAAGCGCTTCTATACCGAGGTCTCCACCCGGCAGGGGGAGGAGGGCTTCGAGATCCTGCTGGACGGCCGCCCGGTCCGCACCCCCGCCAAGGCCAAGCTGGCGGTGCCGCAGGCGGCGCTGGCTGAGGCGCTGGCGGCGGAATGGGCGGCGCAGGGCACCGAGATCGATCCCTCCACCATGCCGCTCACCCGTCTTGTCAATGTGGCGCTGGATGGGGTGGCGAACGAGCGAGCGGCGGTGGCCGAGGAAATCGTGCGCTACATGGGCACCGACCTGCTGCTCTATCGCGCCGAGGGTCCGGACAGCCTGGTGGCGCGGCAGGCGGCGCAGTGGGATCCGGTGCTGGACTGGCTGCACCAGAGCCATGGCGCCCGCTTCTTCCTGGCCGAAGGCATCCGCCATGTGGCCCAGCCGCAAGACATGCTGGATCGTGCCGCCGCTCTGGTGCCGGTGGATGACGTGCTGGCTTTGACCGCGCTCAGTTCCATCACCGCCTTGACCGGCTCGGCCTTCCTGGCGGTGGCGGTGGCGCAAGGGGCCATCGATGCGGAGACCGCCTGGGCCGCCGCCCATGTGGACGAGGACTGGAACATCGAGCGCTGGGGCGAGGATAGCGCCGCCACCCATCGCCGGCTCGCCCGCAAGGCGGAAATGCTGGCGGCGGTGCGGCTGCTGGAGTTGTCGCGCGGCTGAGGGGAGACGGGCGGGCGGGGCCCTTGTGCTATGTGCCCCGCTGCCTTTGACTTTCGCGGGGCCAAGGTGACGGCACCGCACCGCAGCCTTTGACCGGAGATCGCTCATGGCCCGCGCACCCAAATCCCGCCCCAGCAAGCCCATCGGCGATGCGTCCGCCGGTGGGGCGGACGGCGCGGAGCATCTGGCGGACCTGTTCGCGGTCATGGGCGGGGCCGACATCCGCAAGATGTTCGGTGGCCGGGGCGTGTTTCGCGATGGCCTGATGTTCGCGCTGCAGGTGCGCGATGATCTCTATCTGAAGGTGGATGCGGCGTTTTCGCAGCGGCTGGCAGAACTGGGGTCGAGCCCGTTCCAATATGCCGGTGCCACCCGCGAGGTGACGCTGCCCTATTGGCGCCTGCCGGATGCGGCCCTGGATGATGACGATCTGCGCCGGGACCTGCTGCTTCAGGCGCTGGCGGTGGCCCATGCGGCCGCTGCCCGCAAGGCGCCTCGTTCCAAAACCGCCAAACCCAGCGCCACCAAAGGCCGGGCTTCTCCGCCAGCGCCGGCTGCGGGCCTGGCCGCGAGCACCCCGCCGGATTTCGACGCCCTGGGGCTGGGCGTGCCGTCTGCCCCGGCTGGTTCGGACGGACAAGGGACGCGCGCGCCGCGCGCCGCCGGGTCGGCCAAAGCGCCCAAGCGGCGCGACCCGGCTTCATAAGCCATAAAAAAAGCGCGCCACGGAGGCGCGCTTTTCAATGAATAGGAACGCCGGATCGCATCCGGCGCTCGGAAGGGTGCGTTCAGCTCGCCTTAACGCGCACGGGGCGCAGCAGGAAGGCGGGCAGGTGCGACATGTCCGCAGGCTCGCTGGCCGGAGCGCGATCCCGCCGGGGGGCGCGATTGCCAGAACCGGCTTCCGCATCCGCAGCGCGGGGCGTCCGCGACCGCTCGGCCCGGTGCTCCTGCTCGGGACGCGGCGCGCGGGGCTCGCGGGCCGGACGGCCTTCACCCTCAGGACGGGGCGCGCGCTCGGCGCGGGCTTCGCCTTCGGGACGGGGGGCACGAGCCGCGCGCGGCTCACGCTCGGTCCGGGGTTCACGCTCGGCGCGCGGTTCGCGGGGGGCACGCTCCGGGCGCGGTTCGCGCTCGGGCCGGGCTTCCCGCTCAGGACGAGGCGCGCGCTCGGTGCGGACCTCAGTTTCGCCCTCACGCGGGGCGCGGGGTTCACGGTCGGCGCTGCCGCGACCGGACCGCTTGGTCCGTCCGCCGCGTTCCTCGCGATCGCCGCCACCACGCTTTTCGCCGCTGCCGCCGCGCCGTTCGTCGCTGCGGGCACGCTTCTCCCGCGGCGGGGCATCGCCCAAGGGCTCGCCCTGCCAGGGGATGGGATTGCCGATCAGCTTCTCGATGGCGGAGAGCGATTTGGCCTCGTCATGGGTGACGAGGGTGATCGCCGTTCCGGCGCGACCGGCGCGGCCGGTGCGGCCGATGCGGTGCACATAGTCTTCCGCGTGGTGGGGCACGTCATAATTGAACACGTGGCTCACGGCGGGAATGTCGAGGCCGCGGGCGGCCACGTCGGAGGCCACCAGCAGCTTGGCTTCGCCGGTGCGGAACTGGTCGAGGGCCTGGGTGCGGGAATGCTGATCCATGTCACCATGCAGGCAGACGGCGTTGAATCCGTGCTTCTGCAGAGAGCGGTGCACCACCGAGACATCGCGCTTGCGGTTGCAGAACACGATGCCGTTCTGCAAGGCCTCGGCGCCGTTGATCAAGCCGCGCAAAGTCTCGCGCTTCTCGAAATCCTCGCGGCCGGTGGCGGCGAGCAACTGGGTGACCGTGGTGGTGACGGAGGCGGGCTTGGAGACCTCCACCCGCACCGGATTGGACAGGAACTGCGCCACCAGACGCTGGATCTCCGGCGGCATGGTGGCCGAGAAGAACAGGGTCTGCCGGGTGAAGGGCACCTGCTTGCAGATGCGCTCGATGTCCGGGATGAAGCCCATGTCCAGCATGCGGTCGGCTTCGTCGATGACCAGCACCTCGATGCCGGACAGCAGCAGGCGGCCGCGCTCCACATGATCCAGCAGGCGGCCGGGGGTGGCGATGAGCACATCGACACCGCGTCCCAGCTTGGCATCCTGGTCGCCGAAGGAGACGCCGCCGATGAGCAGCGCCACGTTCAGCTTATGGTTCTTGCCGTAGCGGGTGAAATTCTCCTCAACCTGCGCCGCGAGTTCGCGCGTCGGTTCGAGAATGAGGGTGCGGGGCATGCGTGCACGAGCCCGGCCCTGCTCCAGCAGGGTCAGCATGGGCAGCGTGAAGGCCGCGGTTTTGCCAGTGCCAGTCTGCGCAAGGCCCAGAACGTCTCGCCGGGCGAGAACGTGCGGGATGGCTTGCTCCTGGATGGGCGTGGGTTGGGTATAGCCCGTGGCCGTGACGGCCGAGAGGACTTTTTCGCTCAGGCCGAGTTCGGAAAATAACATTGCGTCGCTTGATGCGGCAGCGCCCCGCTGATCGAAGGTCCCGTGCCGTGTACGGGCCCAGACGAGTGGTCGTCGGTCGGCGCGCTTGGATTCGAATAAATCTCGGACGACACCTTAGAAAATAGAAGCATTGTGCGCTGTGTCAATGTTTTAGCCATGCAGCGGCAAACGGACGTTGCGTCCGGCCATGCGCGGGCACGCCTTGACCCCATAAGCGGCACGGACGACAGAGGCATTCGGGGCGCGTTCCGGCGGCCCGCCGCGTGCAATGTAGTGTCCATGCCTTTCCTGCTTATTCTTGGTCTTGCGGACTTCGCCAGCGGCTTTACCGTGCGCGCGGTCGATCCAATGCTGAATGTGGTGGCCGAGGACCTTCGCGTGTCTGTGCAGACCGCGGCGCTGCTGGCCACGGCCTTTGCGCTTCCATATGCCGCAATGCAACTGGTGTTCGGCCCCATCGGCGATGCCTTCGGACGGGTCCGCCTGATCCGCGTCACGCTCTCGCTGCTGACCCTCGGCCATATCGCCTCCGCTCTGGCGCCGACCCACGACATGCTGCTGCTGGCGCGGGTGTTCGCGGGCGGCTGGGCCGGCGGCATCATTCCCGTCGCCCTGGCGACCGTGGGCGACCGGGTGCCATTCGACCGGCGGCCCGAGGCGCTGGGGCGGCTGCTGTTGGCGGTGGTGCTGGGGCAATTGAGCGGGGCCACCATCTCGGGCGTGATCGCCGCCTATTTCGGCTGGCGGGCGGTGTTCTGGACCGGGGCCGGTGTCTCGGCGGTGGCGGCGCTCGGCGCCATGCTATTCCTGACCGAGATCGGCACCCGCCAGACCCTGTCGATGAAGTCGGCGCTGGCCGGCTATGGCACGGTGCTGCGCAATCCGCTGTCGCTGCGGCTGTTCGCGGTCACCGCCATCGAGGGCGGGGTGATCTTCGGTGTGTTTCCGTTCGTGGCGCCGCTATTGGTGGAGTTCCGCTTCGGCAATGCGGTGGAAGCGGGCATCGCCATCGGGGCGTTTGCCATCGGCGGGGTCGGCTACAGCTTCGTGGTGCGCCAACTGGTGCGGGTGCTGGGCCTCGGCACCATGGCGGCGGTGGGGGCCAGCGTGGTGGGGCTGTGCCTGATCGGGGTGGCGTTCGCCCCCTCGTTGCCGGTGGTGGTGGCGCTGTTCCTCATTCTCGGCTTCGGCTTCTACACCATCCACAACACCTTGCAGATCCTGGCCACCGAACTGTCCGCCACCGCGCGCGGCTCCGGCATCTCGCTCTATGCCACCTCCTTCTTCACCGGCCAGGCGCTGGGGGCGGTGGTGGCCGGGCTGGTGGTGACCGCGCTGGGCTCCAATGCCGGCCTGTTCGTGGGGGCCGGCATTGCCATGCTGGCCCTGGCCTGGCCGGCGTCGCGGCTAGCGCCGTTCGCGGCAAGGCTGAAGCTCACCGCCGAGACGGCGGCACAGAGCCCGGCCGCGCCCGATCCGGTCGAGCACGTCTGACGGTCTGCCGCCAGACGTGGGTCGGCTCAGATGTCCAGCAAATCCTCGCCGGCGAAGGCGGCGTGCTCGGAGATGAAGGCGAAGCGCGCTTCCGGCTTGTTGCCCATGAGCCGCTCCACCAGATCGTCGGTGAGCGCGCGGGCGGCATCCTCGATGCCCACCCGCAGCAGGGTGCGGGTCTTGGGGTTCATGGTGGTTTCCTTGAGCTGCGCCGGCATCATCTCGCCCAGGCCCTTGAAGCGGCCGATCTCCACCTTGCCGCGGCCGTTGAATTCCTTCTTCAGCAACTGGTCCTTATGGGCGTCGTCGCGCGCATAGAGCGTCTTCGGCCCTTGCGAGATGCGATAGAGCGGCGGCACCGCCAGGAACAGATGGCCTTCCTCGATCAGTTTCGGCGTCAGGCGATAGAAGAAGGTCACCAGCAGCGAGGCGATGTGGGCACCGTCCACGTCCGCGTCGGTCATGATGATGACCTTCTCGTAGCGCAGGTCGGTCTCGCGATAATGGGAGAGGGTGCCGCAGCCCAGCGCCTGGAGCAGGTCGCCCAATTGCTGGTTGGCCGCCAGCTTGTCGCGTCCGGCGCTGGCCACGTTCAGGATCTTGCCGCGCAAAGGCAGGATGGCCTGGTTGCGCCGGTCGCGCGCCTGCTTGGCGGAGCCGCCGGCCGAATCGCCCTCGACGATGAAGATTTCCGAGCCCGCCGCCTCGGTATTGGAGCAATCCGCCAACTTGCCCGGCAGGCGCAGCTTGCGCACAGCGGTCTTGCGGGAGATTTCCTTTTCCTGGCGGCGGCGCAGGCGCTCCTCGGCGCGCTCCACCACATAGTCCAGCAGGCGCGCGGCCTGCACCGGATTGGCCGCCAGCCAATGGTCGAACGGATCGCGCAGCACCTGCTCGACGATGCGGGCGGCTTCCGCGGTGGCGAGACGGTCCTTGGTCTGGCCCTGGAATTCCGGCTCGCGCACGAACACCGAGAGCATGGCGGCGCAGCCGGCGATGATGTCGTCGCCGGTCAGCAGCGCCGCGCGCTTGCCTTGTCCGGTGCGCTCGCCATGTTCCTTCAGGCCCTTCAGCAGCACCTGCCGCAGGCCGTTCTCATGGGTGCCGCCGTCCGGGGTGGGGATGGTGTTGCAGTAAGAGGAGATGCCGCCGTCCGCATCCGCCACCCAGGCCACCGCCCATTCCGCCGAGCCATGGCCGCCGGGCTTCTGCACCCGGCCGAAGAAGATGTCCGCATGCACCAGGGTCTGGCCCTCAATGTCGGCGGCCAGATAATCGCGCAGGCCGCCGGGAAAGCGGAAGGTCATCTTTTCCGGCACGCCGGTGGTACCGGCCAGCAAGGACGGATCACACGACCAGCGGATTTCGACGCCGCCGAACAGATAGGCCTTCGAGCGGGCCATGCGGAACACGCGGGCGGGCTCGAACTTGGCCGAGGCGCCGAAGATGTCCGCATCGGGGTGGAAGCGGATCTTGGTGCCGCGACGATTGGTGATGCGGCCCACCTCCACCACCGGGCCCTGCGGCGCGCCGCGGGAGAAGGTCTGGCGATAGAGGGTCTGGTTGCGCGCCACTTCCACTTCGAACACGTCGGACAGCGCATTGACCACCGACACGCCCACGCCGTGCAGGCCGCCGGAGGTCTCATAGACCTTGCTGTCGAACTTTCCGCCGGAGTGCAGCGTGGTCATGATGACCTCCAGCGCCGACTTGCCGGGGAATTTGGGGTGCTCTTCCACCGGGATGCCGCGGCCGTTGTCGGTCACGGTCAGGAAGCCGTCGGTGCCCAGTTGCACTTCGATGAAGGTGGCGTGGCCGGCCACCGCCTCGTCCATGGAATTGTCCACCACCTCGGCGAACAGATGGTGCAGCGCCTTGGCATCGGTGCCGCCGATATACATGCCCGGACGCCGGCGCACCGGCTCCAGCCCTTCCAGCACCTCGATATGGGCGGCGGTATAATCGCTGGCCATGGCCGGCACCACGGGCGCCGACGCGGCGGCAGCCTTGGCGCGGGAGGCCCGAGCCGGGGGCGGGGGAGCGGAGAAGAGATCGTCGGAATCGGACATGGGGCGGGAGCAGTCTCTCGCGAATCGCGCACCGCATGATGACAGTGCCGCGGGGAAGGGGGAACAGACCGGAAACGGTTTTGCGTTGCCGTGTCTTTTACCCGACATCGGATGGGTGTACAGACCTTCGCCCGCATAAGGCCAGCCCTGTTCGCAGATGGCGGCCGTGCGGGAGGGTCTCGGGTATGGTCCCGCGGGTGCGGGCAGGAGAACGTCATGTCGGAAGCAAAGGCACGGATCGCGGTATTGGGCGCCTCGGGCTACACGGGCTCCGAGCTGGTGCGCCTGCTGCTGCGACACCCGCGCGTGGAACTGGTGGCCCTGACCGCCGACCGCAAGGCCGGCCAGTCCATGGCCGACGTGTTCCCGCAGTTCGCGCCGTTCAAGCTGCCGACCCTGGTGACAATCGACGATGTGGATTTTTCCGCCGTCGATCTGGTGTTCTGCGCCTTGCCGCACGCCACCACCCAGTCGGTGATCAAGACCGTGTTCGAAAAGGCGCCCAAGGTGAAGGTGGTGGATCTGTCCGCTGACTTCCGCCTGTCGGACCCTGGCGCCTATGAGAAGTGGTACGGCCACGTCCATTCCGCGCTGGACCTGCAGAAGGAAGCGGTGTTCGGCCTGGTGGAGATCTATCGCGACCAGATCAAGGGCGCGCGGCTGGTGGCCAATCCCGGCTGCCACACCACCACCGCCATCCTGCCGATCGTGCCGCTGCTGGAAGCCGGGGCCATCGATCCGGACAGCATCGTGGTGGACAGCAAGACCGGCATGTCCGGCGCCGGCCGCTCCGCCAAGGAGGCGATGCTGTTCTCTGAGGTGTCGGAGGGCATCAACGCTTATGCGGTGGGCGGTCATCGCCACATGGGCGAGCTGGACCAGGAATATTCCAAAGCCGCCGGCCGCACGGTGCAGCCGGTGTTCGTGCCGCATCTGTCGCCCATGAACCGCGGCATCTATGCCACCATCTATGTGCGCACCACGGGGGGCACCGCCGAGGATCTGCATCGCATCCTCAGCGATTTCTACAAGAACGAGCATTTCGTGTTCGTGCTGCCGTTCGGCCAGGTGCCGCACTCCCGCAATGTGCGCGGTTCCAACTGGGCGCATATGGGCGTGGTGGCGGACCGGGTGTCCGGCCGCGCCACGGTGATCTGCACCATCGACAATCTGGTGAAGGGCGCGTCCGGCCAGGCGGTGCAGAACATGAATCTGGTGCTCGGCTTCCCCGAGACCCTGGGCATCGACCAGATCGCGCTCGCCCCCTGAGCGGATGCGGTTAAAGGGCGGAGGCCGTCATGCCTCCGTCCCTCGCTCCCGCCCGCCGCGCGGGCGGTGACAGCGGCTTTTGCCTTCGCCGGGCCCATTCCGCCCGTTTCCCTGAATGCACGCCCATCGACAGGGTGCCGCGGAACTTTCTGCCCAGGCCAAGCTTTCCGGTGCAGACTGCCTTTCCAGACTGGGCGTGACGACCCGCCCTCTGCAACATCAAGACGGCGAGGACGCCTGCGTCCCACTCCGCACCGCCGGACGCGGCTCCTCAGGACCGCGCCCATCGTGATGCCTTGGGCTGGGGATGCCGGACGGGCGCTGCGCCCGCCGACGCGCCTCGGTTCCGGGAGGAAACGGTCGCGCCGCGCGTGGTGGGGAGACGCTATGTCGACCGCGCCGGCCACGACCCAAGGAGACCAGGATGAGCTTTCTCATCTGTCTGGGCGCACTCGCCTTTTTGATGTTCGTCGCCTATCGCGGCTTCAGCGTGATCCTTTTCGCGCCGGTCGCCGCCATGGCCGCTGTCCTGCTGACCGATCCCACCGCCGTGCCGGTGGTGTTTTCCGGCCTGTTCATGGACAAGATGGTCGGGTTCATAAAGCTCTATTTCCCGGTGTTCCTGCTGGGCGCGGTGTTCGGAAAAGTCATTGAGCTATCGGGCTTTTCCCGCTCCATCGTCTCGGCGATCATCAAGATCCTCGGCCCGAGCCAGGCGGTGCTGGCCATCGTGCTGGTGGGGGCGGTGCTCACCTATGGCGGCGTGTCGCTGTTCGTGGTGGTGTTCGCGGTCTATCCGTTCGGCGCCGAGATGTTCCGCCAGATCGGCATCCCCAAGCGGCTGCTGCCGGCGGTGATCGCGCTGGGCGCCTTCTCCTTCACCATGGACACCCTGCCGGGCACGCCGCAGATCCAGAACATCATCCCCACCACCTTCTTCAAGACCACCGCTTACGCCGCCCCGATCCTGGGTCTGGTGGGCGCGGCCTTCATGCTGGTGGTGGGCGTCGGCTATCTCGATTTCCGCCGTCGGCAGGCGCTGAAGGCCGGCGAGGGCTATGGCGATGGGCATTCCAACGAGCCGGTGATCGACAGCACTCAGACGCTGGTGAACCCGCTTATCGCCATCCTGCCGCTGGTGGTGGTCGGGGTGGCGAACCTGATCCTGGGGCGGATGATCCCGGTGTGGTTCGGCCCCACCGCCGCCGCCACATTGGTGGAAGGGCAGGCGGCCATCTCCATGCCGACCAATTCGGTCGCCGCCATTTGGGCGGTGATGGGCGCCTTGCTGCTGGGCATCTTCACGGTATTTCTGTTCGGGTTCCGGCAGGTGGCGGCGCAGTTCGCGGAAGGGTCGAAATCCTCCGTGGCCGGGGCCTTGCTGGCCTCGCTCAACACCGCCACCGAATACGGCTTCGGCGCCGTCATCGCGGCGCTGCCCGGCTTCCTGGTGATCAAGAGCGCGCTCAGCGCCATCCCCAATCCGCTCATCAATGAGGCGATCTCGGTGACCACGCTGGCGGGCATCACCGGCTCGGCCTCGGGCGGGCTGTCGATCGCGCTGGCGGCCATGTCGGAGCAGTTCATCGCCCAGGCCAATGCCGCCGGCATTCCGCTGGACGTGATGCATCGGGTGGCGGCCATGGCGTCCGGCGGCATGGACACGCTGCCGCACAATGGCGCGGTGATTACCCTGCTGGCGGTGTGCGGCCTCAGCCACCGCCAGTCCTATGGCGACATCTTCGCCATCACCCTGATTAAGACCTTGGCGGTGTTCTTCGTGATCGGCTTCTACTATCTGACCGGGCTGTACTGAGCCGGCCCGAAAACAGAACGGGCGCCCGCTGGGGCGCCCGTTTTTGTTTGTCCGGAAAGCGGGTGCGCCTCAGGAACGCTCTTTCACATAGCGGCCGGGCGCATCCTCGATAGGCGCCACCACACCGCCGCCGGGCTGGCGGGCGGGCACCTCGTCCGGGTGCTGGGCGGAGAACCACGCCATCCAGTCCGGCCACCACGACCCCTTGTGCTCCTGCGCACCATCGACCCAGGCGTTATAGTCGCCGGTAACGGGGCCGCCGGTCCAATATTGGTACTTGTTCTTGTTCGGATGGTTCACCACCCCGGCGATGTGGCCGGAGCCGGCCAGCACGAACCGCACCGGCCCGCTCAACAGGCCCGCGCCGACGAACGCGGACTGCGCCGGAGCGATATGGTCTTCGCGGGTGGCGAGCGAATAGACCGGGATGTTCACCTTGCCCATCTGGATGCGAACGCCAGAGATTTCCGCCAGCCCCTTGGCGATATTGTTATTCAGGTAGCAATTGCGCATGTAATAGGAGTGGTTCGCCGCCGGCATGCGCGTCGAATCCGAGTTCCAATACAGTAGATCGAACGGGAAGGGGGATTTTCCCTTGCCGTAATTGTTCACTACATAGGGCCAGATCAGGTCGTTGGACCGCAGCATGTTGAAGGCATCGGCCATCTTCTTGCCTTCGAGATAGCCCATCTCCTTCATGCGCCGTTCCAGCACCTCCAACTGACCTTCATCGACGAACACCTTCAGATCGCCCGCATGGGTGAAGTCGATCTGGGTGGTGAGGAAGGTGGCGCTGGCAACCCGGTCGTCGCCGATGGCTGCCATATAGGCCAGCGTCACCGCCAGCAGCGTGCCACCAACGCAATAGCCGATGGTGTGGGCCTGGTGCTCGCCGGTGACCTTCTCCACGGTGTCCAGCGCGGCGAAGATGCCTTCGCGCATGTAATCGTCGAAGCCCTTGGTGGCGAGGCGGGCGTCCGGATTGACCCAGGAGATCACAAACACCGTCAGGCCCTGGTCCACCATCCATTTGATGAGGGACTTTTCCGGGTTGAGGTCGAGCACATAGAATTTGTTGATCCACGGCGGCACCAGCAGCACCGGGGTCTTTTTGACCATCTCGGTGCTGGGGGCATATTGAATGAGCTGCATCAGCTCATTCTCGTAGATCACCTTGCCGGGGCTCAGCGCCAGATTGCGGCCCACCTCGAAGGCGCTGGTGTCCGACTGGCGGATGCGCAGGTCGCCATTGCCGGCCACCAGGTCCTCGGTGAGGTTCTTCATGCCCCGCACCAGATTGTCGCCGCTGGAGACGATGGTCTCGCGGATCAATTCCGGATTGGTCATGACGAAATTGGTCGGCGCCACCGCATTGGACAACTGCCGCACCAGGAACTCGGCCTTGTGCTTGGTGTGGTCGTCGAGGCCCTCGGCCTCCTGCACCATGCTCTCGGCCCAGTGGCTGGTGACCAGATAGGTCTGCTTCAGCGCATCGAAGAACGGGCTCTCCCAATCGGGATCCTTGAAGCGGGCATCCTTGGGGTCCACCGGAGCGGGTGGTGGCGGCTGCTCGCCGTTGAGCTTCTTCAGCGCCGCCGACCACACGCCCAGATAGCCGCTCATGAGCCGCGACTGCGCCTCCACCGAGCGCTGGGGATCGGACATCCAGTAATTGGCCACCTGGCTGAAGGTCTTGATCACGTCGGCGATATCGTCCGACATGTCGCCGATCTTGCCCTCCTCGCGGGGGCGCATGTAGGCGGCCATGGCCTTGCCGCCTTCCTCCACCAGCTTGGCGAGGTTCTGGGCGAAGGCCTCCACATTGACGGAGGCGAGGCGCGATTCTGTGGTGACGTCGCTCGGCGGGGCCATACGGGATTCCTTGAGACCGTTCCGTCCGTTATAGATCGTTTTTCCGACGGATCTGTTTCGCGCCGTCGGCTTAAGTCATAATAGTGCGCCAACCACTCGGGGGCGAGGGGCAGGCGGTGCGACAGTGCCGTCGAGCTGTGAGGATCTGATGGGGATAAGGCCAGAACGCGGCGCGGCGACCCTTTCGCCGGCGCGCAGGTGCACACGAGACCGCGCGAAACCGGCGTTTGCCCGCCCGCTGCGGGCGCTTGCCTTGGCGGCGCTGGTGCTGAGCCTGGGCGGATGCGCGGGCGATTCGCTCTTCGCGGCGCTGGGGCCGCGCGTGCCCGACGTGCCGAAGGTGGACCCGGCCAATTATCTCAGCGTCGGCGCGCCCGACGTGAAGCGGCGGCCGACCCTGAGCGCCCCCGACCAGGCCAAGCTCCAGCAGAATCTGGAAAACTTGTCCAAGGACAATGGCAAGGCCCTGGAAGCCAAGATCGAACAAGGCACCTGAGGCGTCCGCCGCAACAAAACCGTCCGGCCGTCGTTTCCCGCCTGCGTGCGGGGGCGCTCCGCGCATGAACGACGGACGGTGATGATGACGAAATGGCCGGTGCTGCTCGCCTTGCTTGCGGGCGCAGCCTCTCCCCAGGCCGCCCTGGCCGCCGAAGGCCGGATGCCCGCCCCTGCTGCGCCCGTCGCTGCTGCGCCCGCCGAGGCGCTGCAATCCCAGGTCCTGCGCTGCTTTTTACCGCCGCCGGGCGCGACCACTGGCGCAACCTTGGCCGTCGCGCTGGCGGCAGACGGCACGCTGAGCGGCGAGCCGACGGTGGTGGCGCAGGGCATGACGCCGATCGACCAAGCCTTTGCCAAGGCTGCCGCACGGGCCATCATCCGCTGCGCACCCTATCGGGGTGCGGGAGCGCAAACCGTGACCATTACCTTTGCAGCGCCGTCCGCCGATGGCGGCCCGCCGTCCCCCGCCCCGGCCAAAGGCGGCACACTCGTGTTCCCGCTCGCTGGAGAAACGCTGTCGCTGCCAGTGCCGGAGGAACTCTGCCCCGTGCGCGCCGACGCCAGCCCGATACAGGCGGAACTGTGGCGCCGGTTCACGCCGCCGAAGGAGCGGGGCGCCGATCTACTGGCGTTGGCGATGGATTGCGCCACCCTGGCCAACCACGAGGCCGGAGGCCGGACGCGCCCCAGGCAGGTGCTCACGCTGCTGGCGGGAGCGGCGCAGGCGGAGCCGCCGCCCTTGGACGCCTATCTCGACACATTGGCGCAGCGCTTCGGCCAGCGCGAGCCGCTCACCGAGCGCTTCTGGCAAAGCCCCCGCGTCGGCGGTACGCCGCTGCTGGGGCGGGACGCGCGCGCTGTCTATGTGGCCCAGCGCCAGTTGGGAAAAGCCGACGGCATCGCGGTCGCCGGCGTCAGCGCCTATACCCGGATCGGTCAGGTGCCGCTCATCGTCAATCTGCTGGCTATGGACGGGTCCGACATCAGCCCCGAGGCCCGCGCCAGGGTCGCCGCTCTGGTGGAGAGCCTGCACGCGCTGCCACCGGGGCCATAGGCGGGGCTTCGGCCGATTTTCGTTGCGCTGCAACATTGCGGGAGGCTGGTTTTCAGGCGGCTAAGCGCCGCATTGGGTGGTTTTTGATTCACCGAAGAGTGTTAAAAGGGCGGTTCGCCGCGCCGGAGGTTGAGAGCGCGGCTGTTGGAGCTTCGTGTCATGACCGATTTTCACCGCATTCGCCGGCTGCCGCCCTACGTGTTCGAGCAAGTGAACCGTGTGAAGGCTACCGCCCGCAATGCCGGCGTGGACATCGTCGATCTCGGCATGGGCAATCCCGACCTCGATGCGCCGGCGCATGTGATCGAGAAGCTGAAAGAGACCATCGGCAAGCCGCGCACCGATCGCTATTCCGCCTCCAAGGGCATCCCCGGCCTGCGCAAGGCCCAGGCGGCTTATTATGAGCGCCGGTTCGGCGTGAAGCTGAACCCCGACACCCAGGTGGTGGCGACCTTGGGCTCCAAGGAAGGCTTCGCCAACATGGCGCAGGCGATCACCGCGCCGGGCGACGTGATTCTGACCCCTAATCCCAGCTACCCGATCCATGCCTTCGGCTTCCTGATGGCCGGCGGCGTCATCCGCTCGGTGCCGTCCGAGCCGGACGAGCACTTCTTCCACGCCATGGAACGGGCGGTGCAGCACTCCATCCCCAAGCCGATCGCGGTGGTGGTGTGCTATCCCTCCAACCCCACCGCCACCGTGGCGAGCCTGGATTTCTACAAGGATGTGGTCGCCTTCGCGAAGAAGAACGACCTCATCGTCCTGTCCGATCTGGCCTATGCGGAACTCTATTTCGACGAGGAGCCGCCGCCGTCGGTGCTGCAGGTGCCCGGAGCCATGGACGTGACGGTGGAATTCACCTCCATGTCCAAGACCTTCTCCATGGCCGGCTGGCGCATGGGCTTTGCGGTGGGCAATGAGCGGCTGATCTCGGCGCTGTCGCGGGTGAAGTCCTATCTGGATTACGGCGCCTATACGCCGATCCAGGTGGCGGCGGCCGCCGCGCTCAATGGCCCGCAGGAGTGCATCGCCGAGATGCGCGAGACCTATAAGCGCCGCCGCGACGCGCTGGTGGACAGCTTTGGCCGCTCCGGCTGGACCATCCCGGTGCCGCGCGCCTCCATGTTCGCCTGGGCGCCGATTCCCGAGCCATTCCGCGCCATGGGCAGCGTGGAGTTCGCCAAGCTGCTGATCGAGAAGGCGGAAGTGGCGGTGGCCCCCGGCGTCGGATTCGGCGAGCATGGCGACGACTATGTGCGCATCGCGGTGGTGGAGAATGAGCAGCGCATCCGCCAGGCGGCGCGCAACATCCGCCGCTTCTTCGACCAGGCCGGCACTACGCTGCACAATGTCGTGCCGCTGACCGCCGCCCGCTGATCGCCTTTATCGCGGCCGGTGCATCCGGTCGTTGACCTCAACAGGACATACGTTCGTTCCATGAGCCAATTGAGAGTTGGGCTGGCCGGCCTCGGCACCGTCGGCGCCGCTGTGATCCGCATGCTGGAGCGCCGGGGCGCCGAGATCGAAGCGCGCACCGGCCGTGTGATTAAAGTGGTGGCCGTTTCGGCCCGTGATCCCAAGAAGGATCGCGGCCTCGACCTCAGCGGCGTGCGCTGGCACACCGACCCGGTGGCGCTGGCGCGCGACCCGGAGATCGACGTGTTCGTCGAATTGATGGGCGGCGATGGCGATCCGGCCAAAGCGGCGGTGGCCGCTGCGCTGGAGGCTGGCCGTCCCGTGGTCACCGCCAATAAGGCGCTGCTGGCCAAGGTCGGCCTGGAGATGGCCGAGCGGGCGGAAGCCTCCGGCGCCACGCTGCATTTCGAAGCGGCGGTGGCCGGTGGCATTCCCATCGTCAAGACCCTGCGCGAGGCGCTGGGCGGCAACCGCATCGACCGGGTGTCCGGCATTCTCAACGGCACCTGCAACTACATTCTCACCCGCATGGCGGATGAGAAGATGGCGTTCGACGTCTGCCTGGCGGAGGCCCAGCGCCTCGGCTATGCGGAGGCCGATCCCACCTTCGACATCGACGGCCACGACACCGCCCACAAGCTGGCGCTGCTCACCAGCCTGGCCTTTGGCACCAAGGTGGATGCGGACGCCATCTATGTGGAGGGCATCCGCTCCTTGACCCTGGCGGATCTGGAAGCCGCCGACGAACTGGGCTTCAAGGTCAAGCTCTTGGGCGTCGCCGTGCGCACCGAGCAGGGCATTGAGCAGCGCGTGCATCCCACCATGGTGCCCAAGCACTGGCCCATCGCCCAGGTGTCCGGCGTCACCAATGCGGTGGCGGTGGACGGCGATGCGGTCAACCTCACTTTGGTCGGCCCCGGTGCCGGCGGCCCGGCGACCGCCTCGGCAGTGGTGGGCGATCTGATCGACGTGGCGCGCGGCAACGGCGCCTATGCCTTCGGCCTGCCGGTGGCCATGCTCCAGGCCTCCGAGCGGGCGCCCATGCAGCGGCATGAAGGCGGCTATTACATCCGCCTGTCGGCGGTGAACAAGCCGGGCACCGCCGCCACCATCGCCCGGCGCATGGCGGAAGAGGGGATCTCGCTGGAATCCATCGTCCAGCGGCGCCCGCTCCGGTCGCAGGGTGTTTCCGCCGCCCCAGCCGGCCCCGACGATGTCGCCGTCATTCTCATCACCTATGCCACCACGGAAGATGCGGTGCGCCGGGTGATGGCCGCCATCGAGGCGGACGGGGTGATCGTCGGCCTTCCCCAGGTGATCCGCATCGAAAAGGACTAACGTCTCATGTCCGCCTCCCGCGTCGCGCCGCAACTGGACCGCCGTCTGGCTCTCGATCTTGTCCGGGCGACCGAGAGCGCCGCGGTGGCGGCGGCGGTATTGCGCGGGCGCGGCGACGAGCAGTCCGCCGACGAGGCGGCTATCGCGGCCGCCTATCGCGAATTGGCGCACATGGCCATCAGCGGCCGTGTGGTGATCGGCGAGGGGGTGGAAGGAGAAGTCCCGCACCTCTTCATTGGCGAGACGCTCGGGGCGGGCGGCGAGAGCGTCGACATCGCCGCCGATGCGCTGGAAGGCACGACCCTGTGCGCCAAGAACATGCCCGGCTCCATCGCCGTCATGGTGCTGGCGGCGCCCGGCTCGCTGTTGAACGCGCCGCCGGTCTATATGGACAAGGTGGCCGTCGGCCCCGGTTACCCGGCTGGCATCGTCTCGCTCAGCGCCAAGCCCGAGGATAACATCCGCGCGCTGGCGCAGGCCAAGGGCGTCGCCCCCTCCGAGATCACCGCGCTGGTGCTGGACCGGCCGCGCCATGCGGCGCTGATCGCGGCGGTTCGCGCTGTTGGCGCTTCGGTGAAGCTCATCACCGACGGCGACGTGGCCGGCATCATCCACACCACCAATCCCCGCGACAGCGGCGTCGACATCTATCTGGGCATCGGCGGCGCCCCGGAAGGGGTGCTGGCGGCCGCGGCGCTGCGCTGCATCGGCGGACAGATGCAAGGGCGGCTGATCCTCGATACCGAAGCCAAGCGCAGCCTCGCCAAGGCGCTGGGCATCCGCGACTTTGCCAAGATTTATGATCTGGAAGAGATGGTGCGCGGCGATTGCCTGGTGGCCGCCACCGGCGTCACCGACGGCGCGCTGCTGCACGGGGTGCGGTTCGGGCGCGACATGGTGGAGACCGACACGCTGCTGATGCGCGCCGCAACCGGAACCGTGCGCCACATCACCAGCCAGCACCGGGACCTCGACAAGTTCCAGTTGGACGTGTGAGCCGCGCCAGCGCGGCCTCCGTCCGGGTCTTAGCCCTGCCAGGTGAGGGAGGCGGCGCATGCAAGACCTGCTCACCCAGACCCTCCTGATGCGCCTCGCCATCGCCCTGGGCATCGGGCTGGTGGTGGGCGTCGAGCGCGGTTGGCAGGCGCGCACCTTGCCCAGCGGCCGGCGCACCGCCGGTGTGCGCACCTTTGCCTTGATCGGCCTTCTGGGCGGCGTGCTGGCGGCGATGACGCAGGCCCTCGCCAGTCCGGTGCTGCTGGCGGTGGGCCTTGTGGTCTTCGCCGCCGGCTTTGGCCTCCTGACTTTACGGGAACTGAAGGCGCGGCGACACTTCAGCGCCACCGGGCTGGTGGCCGGGCTGCTGGTGTTTGTTCTCGGCGCCTTTGCGGTTCTGGGCGATCCGCGCATCGCCGGCGCCGCGGCCATCGCCACCACGGCCATCCTGGCCAGTCGGAACATGCTGCATGGCCTGGTACGGCGGCTCACCTGGGTGGAACTGCGCTCGGCCATCGTGCTGCTGGCCATGTCGGTGATCGTGCTGCCGTGGCTGCCAGACCGCACCATCGATCCGTTCCATAGCGTCAACCCGCGCGAGATCTGGCTGTTTACCGTGCTGACGGCGGCCATTTCCTACGCCGGCTATGTGGGCATCAAGGTGGCCGGGCCGCAGATCGGCATTCTGATCAGTGCGCTGGCCGGGGCGCTGGTGTCCTCCACTTCGGTGACCATCGCCTTCGCCCGCCGGGCGGCGGCGGGAGATCCGGTGCGGTTGCTGGCCGGTGGGGCGGCCCTGGCCGCCATGGTCTCGCTGCTGCGGGTGCTGGCCCTCCTGGCCCTGGTGGCGCCGGCCCTGCTGTGGGGCGTGGCGCCGCCGGCGCTGGCGGCTGCCGCCGCGTTCGCCATGGCGGCGGCGGTGCTGATGCGGCACCACGCCGATGGGCTACCGCCCCCGGCGACGCTGGGCAATCCATTCGAACTGCGGTCGCTGCTGGCGTTCGCCGGCCTGTTCGCCGCCGTCTGCCTGCTGAGCGGCTGGCTGCTTCAGTTAATGGGCGCGCAGGGGCTGCTGGTGATGACCGGCCTCCTCGGCCTGATGGATGTGGACGTCGCCACGCTCAATGTGGCGCGCCTGCCGACGGGAACCGTGACGCCCCAGACCGCCGCGCATGCCATCCTTGCGGCGCTGCTGGTCAATGCGCTGGCGCGGGTGGCCTTTGCCGCCGCCAGCGGGACGCGCGCCTATACGGCCCGGCTGCTGGTGGCGACGTTGGCGGCCGTGGTGGTGGGCAGTGGGGTATTCCTGGCGCTCAACGCATGACACGCAGGGGAGCCCTGCGTCGGCGGACTCGACGCGGCCATGTTGCTCTGTCTTCATGGCGCCCGTGAACATCGCCCTGACGAATCGGCCCTTTCTCAACGTCGCGCGATCCGCCACGGGGAAAGTGTGGCGCGATCGCCTGGACGTGCGCGCCTCGCAGGCGGCGCTGGCCATCGCCCAGCGCCATCATGTGCCGGATCTGGTCGCCCGCATCCTGGCCGGGCGCGGGGTGGATCTGGACGAGGTGCCGGCCTATCTCGACCCCACCATCCGCGCCCTGCTGCCCGATCCCGATACGCTCACCGACATGGGCGCCGCGGTGGAGCGCATCGCCCGCGCCGTGACCTCAGGCGAGCAGGTGGCGGTGTTCGGCGATTATGACGTGGACGGCGCCACCTCCACCGCGCTGCTGGTGGATGTGCTGCGCACCGGCGGGCTCGACCCGTTTTTCCATATTCCCGACCGCATCTTCGAAGGCTACGGCCCCAATGTGGGCGCCATCGAGCAACTGGCGGCGCGGGGCACCACCTTGCTGGTCACAGTGGATTGCGGCACCACCAGCACCGAGCCGCTGGCCGCCGCCAAGGCGCTGGGGCTGGACGTGGTGGTGATCGATCATCATCAGGCCGGCGAACATCTCCCGGCCGCGGTTGCCATCGTCAATCCCAACCGGGAGGACGATCTGTCCGGCCTCGGCCATTTGTGCGCGGTGGGGCTGGTGTTCGTCACCATGGTCGGGCTGGTGCGGCGCTTGCGCGAACTCAACCACTGGACCACCGACCGACCCGCGCCGGATCTGCTGGCGGCCCTGGATCTGGTGGCGCTGGGCACCGTGGCGGACGTGGTGCCGCTCAAGGGCTTGAACCGGGCCTATGTGACCAAGGGCCTGATCGCGCTGCGCCGCCGCCAGCGGCCGGGCCTCACCGCGCTCATGGACTGCGCACGGCTGGATGGCCCGCCACGCCCCTGGCACCTGGGCTTCCTGCTGGGGCCGCGCATCAATGCCGGCGGGCGCATCGGTGATGCCACCTTGGGCACGCGCCTGCTGCTGACTCGCGACCCGGTGGAGGCGCGCACCATCGCCGCCGAGTTGGACCGGCTCAACAGCGAGCGCCAGGCGGTGGAGCAGGGCATCCTCGCTGTCGCCGAGGCCGAGGCGCAACTGGCCATGGGCATCGACAATTCCGGCTCCACCGTGGTGGTGAGCGGCGATGGCTGGCACCCCGGCGTGGTCGGGCTGGTGGCCTCGCGGCTGAAGGAGCGTTTCGCCCGTCCGGCCTTCGCCATCGCCTTTACCGGCAACACCGGCACCGGCTCCGGTCGCTCCATTCCCGGCGTCGATCTTGGCCGCGCGGTGCGCGGTGCGGTGGAAAAAGGGCTTCTGGTGAAAGGCGGCGGCCATGCCATGGCGGCTGGCCTGACCGTGGAACGGGCGCATCTGGGCGATCTACGCGCTTATCTGGAAGCCGAACTCGCGCCCGCCGTCGCGCGCGCCGAGGGCGAGGGCACGCTGACCATCGACGGCGCCCTCACCGCCAGCGGCGCCACCCCGGCGCTGCTGGAACAGGTCGCAAAGGCGGGTCCCTATGGGGCCGGAAATCCCGACCCGGTGTTCGCCTTTCCCGCCCATCGCCTGACCTATGCCGAGACGTTTGGCGCCGGGCATGTGCGCGCCAAGCTGGTGGCTGGCGATGGCACGGCGCTGAAGGCGGTGGCCTTCCGCTGCGCCGAGGAGCCTCTCGGCCGAGCCATCCTGGCGGCACGCGGCCGCAGCGTGCATGTGGCCGGGGCGCTGGAGATGGACCATTGGCAGGGCGAGGCCCGCGTCGGCTTCCGCATCCGCGACATCGCGGACATGGGCTGAGCGTCAGGCCCGGTTGTCGGCCATGGGGTTTTCGGACGGGCTGGCGTCGGCGGGGATGAAGCGGATCACCAGACAGCACACCAAAGCGGTGGCGGCGAAATAGAGGCCCGGCGCCGCGTGCCAGCCGGTGATCTTCACCAGCACCGTTGCCACCAGCGGCGCGGTGCCGCCGAACAGCGCCAGCGCCACATTATAGCCCAGCGACAGCGCGGTGCAGCGCATGGCCGGCGGATGAAGTGCTACGAACACCGCGGGCAGAGCACCAAGGAAGATGGCTGCCAGCAACGCCAGCCCCAGCTGGGCCAGGGTGATCGCCAGCAGGGTGCCGGTGGAGGCCAGCATCAGCAGCGGGATCGCCAACGCCATGGTGAGCAGTGCGCCGATGAACAGCAGCCGCTTGCGGCCGATGCGGTCCGAGAGATGGCCCATGCCCAGCGTTGCCAGCAGGCCCACCACCAGCCCCAGCGTGCCGATGCCCAGCGCGGTTTGATAGGGCAGGCCGAGAATGTCGTTGGCGTAGCTGATAAACCAGACGAACACGAGATAGTAGCCAACTGACGCCACCCAGTTCAGCCCGGCCGCGATGGCCATGTGCCGGCCTTCCTGGCGCAAGGCGGCGCGCAGGGGCTGCGGCTCCAACTGGTGAGCGGCCGCGAGGCGCGTGAAATCGGGTGAATCCGGCACGCCGAACCGCATCCAGAGCCCGGCGGCGCCCACCACCAGGCCACTGAGGAAGGCGAGGCGCCAGCCCCATTGCGCCATGGCATCCGCCGGCAGGGCTTCCACCAGCACCCAGCCGACCCCGGCTCCCAACAGGCCGCCGATCATGGCGCCGAAATTGGCCATGCTGCCATAGAGGCCGCGGTGCTTCTCCGGCGCCTGCTCCACCAGGAAGATGATGGAGCCGGAGAATTCACCGCCGGTGGACAGGCCCTGCACCAGCCGCAGCAGCGTGAGGAGGATGGGCGCCAGCACGCCGACGCTCGCATAGGTGGGCAGCAGCCCCATCAGCGCCGTCGGCAGGGCCATGAAGGCGACCGAGAGGGTGAGCATTTCGCGCCGTCCCAGGCGGTCGCCGATCTGCCCGAACACGATGCCGCCTAAGGGACGGGCCAGGAAGCCGAGCGCGAACACCGCGTAGCTGCTGATGAGCGCGGCGAGCGCATCCGTGTCGGGAAAAAAGTGGCTGGCGATGAACGGCGCCATCACGCCGTAGAGCGCGAAATCGTACCATTCCAGCACATTGCCCACGACCCCGGCGATGATGACGCGACGGCGCGCGTCACGGGGATCGGCTACAGCGGCGACTTCGTGCACCGGCGGCTCCTGTGTCGCGGTCGGAGCGGCTGCCGCTACGATTCGCCGCCCATGATCGTCAATGCGATGCGGCTTGGATACCAGGTCGCCGCGCGCCGTTAACGCTTGGAGGGTGGCGTCGGGTTCCGGCGCGGGCGGTCGATCAGGATGCCCCGTGTCACCGCCGCCGCACCGAACTTGGCGCGCACCGCATCCATGGCGGTCTCGGTGGCCTTGAGGCGTTCGGTGGAGGTGTCCACCAGATCCACCGGGTCGGCGGCGCTGCCCTCGGACAAATCGGAGAGCCCGACCCCGATCAGGCGGAAGGGCGTACCGTCCACCTCCTTCACCAGCAGATCGTGAGCGGCGGCGTAGAGGCGCGCAGCGAGGCGGGTGGGTCTCTCCAGCGCGCGCGACCGGGTGCGGCCGCGGAAGTCGGCGGTCTTCAGCTTCAGCGTCACCGTGCGCCCGGCGCTGTCCGCCTGCTTGAGGCGGGTGCAGACCTTCTCGCACAAAGCATAGAGCGTCTGCTCCAGGGGGCGCAGGTCGCGCAGATCGGTGTCGAAGGTGGTCTCCGCCGAGACGCTCTTGGCCTCCCGGTCGGGAGTGACGATGCGGGCATCCAGGCCGCGCGCCAACTTCCATAGCCGCAGGCCCTCGGCGCCGTAGCGGCGGGCCAGATCTTTCTCGTCCGCCCGCTGGAGGTCGCCGATCAAGGGGAAGCCGTCGCGGGTGAGCTTGGCGCCGAAGGCCGGCCCGACGCCCCAGATGAAGGTGACCGGACGCGGGGCGAGGAAGGCGGGCGCCTCCTCCAGGCCGAGCACCGAATAGCCCCGCGGCTTGTCCAGGTCCGAGGCGGTCTTGGCCAGGAATTTGTTGGCCGCCAACCCCACCGAAATGGTGATGCCGATCTCGCGCTCCACCCGCGCGGCGAAGCGCGCCAGCACCCGGGCGGGGCTGAGGCGGTGCAGGCGCTCGGTGCCGGTGAGGTCGAGGAAGGCTTCGTCGATGGAGAGCGGCTCCACCAGGGGCGTTAGCTCTTGCATCAGCGCGCGCACCTGCCGGCCCACGGCGACATATTTCGCCATGTTGGGCTTCACGATCACCGCGTTGGGGCAGAGCGCCTTGGCCTTGTACATGGGCATGGCCGAGCGCACGCCGGAGATGCGGGCGATGTAGCAGCAGGTAGACACCACCCCGCGTACGCCGCCGCCGATGATAACCGGCAGGTCCGCAAGGCTGGGGTCGTCGCGCTTCTCCACCGCCGCATAGAAGGCGTCGCAATCCACATGGGCGACGCTCAGGGTGTGGATCTTGGGGTGCCGCACCAGCCGCGGGCTGCCGCAGACCTGGCAGCGGGGCGCCGAACCCGCATCCGCCAGGCAGTCGCGACAGAAGCCGGGGGCGGGCGGGGCGCTGGTCATGCTCAATGGGGCCGGCGAACCACCGAATCGGGGTCGGCGGGCGGGCTCAGCAGATCGTGGGCGCGCTGCACGGCGGCGGGCTGAAGCTGGGCGTGGGCGCAGAACACCAGCAGCAGCGGCTCGTCCGACAGCAGATAGGCCAGCACGCCGGCACCGAAGTCCGGCCGCCGCGCCGCATCGCGCAACCCTGTGGGATCAAGGCCTGTCGCCTCCAGGAAGCCGGCGATGCGCTCGCCGTCGCCGGCTAGGAAGGAGAGGGCGGAGATGGCGATGTCATCGGCCCGCGCGCGCTCGGCGGGGCGTTCTTTAATGGGCATTTGCGCTTCCGAAACGAATGGCGTCTAGCTATCCCATCATGTCCGATCCGCCCGCGCCTGCGAAGCGGCATATGAGACCGCCCGGGGGGCAACAGATGCCGAAGACCGTGATGATCGTGGAAGACAATGAGCTGAACATGAAGCTCTTCCACGATCTGCTGGAGGCCCATGGCTATCGCACTGTGGAAACCCGCAACGGCATCGAAGCCATGGATCTCGCCCGCGCTCACCAGCCGGACCTGATTCTTATGGACATCCAACTGCCCGAGGTCTCCGGCCTGGAAGTGACGCGCTGGCTGAAGGCCGATGCGGAGCTGAAATCCATCCCGGTGGTCGCCGTCACCGCCTTCGCCATGAAGGGCGACGAGGAGCGCATTCGGGCGGGGGGCTGCGAGGCCTATCTCTCCAAGCCGATCTCGGTGGCCAAGTTCCTGGAGACGGTGAAGCTGTTTGCCGGCGGCTGATCCCGGTGCGGGCGCAACGGTCGTTAACCGCCACATCTGGATGGGATGGCGAATCCCGCCCCTACCTGTCGTAGCCCTTTGCTTTCCCGCGCCCTTGGGCTAGCTTCATCAAGAGTTAGGTTCACGGAGCCCAGCCGACGCCGATGGCGCGCGCGGTTCCTTCCCTAACCCTACGGAGTGCTCAGGTCCGCCGCATCTCCTGGGTCCGTGGGGTTCGGCCGGCCGGTGGACGACAACGGGAGGCCTCCCCGTCCGTCCACCGCCGGCCACCTCGCCCCCGCTAAATCCCATCTCCGCTCAGAACCATCCCGCCTGGCGCGTATCTCGCGCGGGGAGAGGATCGCCGAGGGGCGCGACACGCGCGCTGCACCCCTCGCACCCTGCGGGCACCACCAAGCGAATCGCCAAAAGAAAAAGGCGCCTCCCGGAGGAGACGCCTTTCAGTCGGTCACAATGAAAACCGCTTCAGATCACTTGATCTTGGTCTCGCGGAATTCCACATGCTTCTTCGCCACCGGGTCATACTTCTTCATCACCAGCTTTTCAGTCTTGGTGCGAGAGTTCTTCTTGGTGACATAGAACACGCCGGTGTCCGCGGTGGACAGAAGCTTGATCTTGATGGTTGCAGCCTTGGCCATGGTCGTTCCTTGATGCCGCTCCGGCGCGCAAGCCGATAAGGTCGGTTGCGGGAAAAGAATAACGGACGCGCTGCCGGTACGGCGGCTCGTGAGCGCGGAAATTCCCTCATTGCCCCGGAATTGTCAACCCTTCGCGACGGCGTTCGAAGCTCAGCCGCCCCGCCACCACCAGCACATACATGCCCAGCATGCCCGCCACCACATAAGCGAAGCCGTAAGGATTGTAGGCATCCATGCCGAAGCCCACCAGCGGCGGGCCGACTACCAGGCCCACCGAATACAGCATCACGAACGCCGCATTGGCTGCCGCCAGATCGGCGCCGTGGAATCGCTCGCCCAGATGCGCGAGGCCCACCGTGTAGAGGCTGCCGACGATGCCGGTGGCCAGGAACACCGCGACCTTGAACCCCAGCGTGTGGACGGCGATCAACGGCAGCACCAGGGCGCCGATGGTGCCGAACAAGGCGCAGACCAGCAGCAGGAAGCGACGGTCGATCTTGTCGCTCACCAAGCCAAGCGGGATCTGGAACGCCACATTGCCCAGCACCGCGATGGTCAGCAGCAGCGAAGCGTCGGTATCGGACAGGCCCAAGCGCACACCGTACAGCGGCAGGAAGCTCATCACCGCCGTCTCGACAGCACCGAAGATAAACGCCGCCAGCGTGGCGATGGGCGAGCGACGCACGAAGGCCAGCACGCCGTGATGGTCTTCCTCGTGGATCTTGGGCGTCATGCCCCGCGCCATCAAAATGGGGATGGCGCCCAGCGACAAAACTGCCGCGCCAGCCAAATAAGGCGCCCAGCCGCGCGAGCCGAGCAGGCCGAGAATCGCCGGACCCATGGCGGCGCCGATGGACAAAGCGGTGGCATAGATGCCCATCACCAACCCGCGCCGGTGGGGTGGGGCGACCGCATTGATCCAGAACTCGCTCACAGCGAACAGGATGCAAAGCGCCGCGCCGAAGGCGAAGCGCAGCGGAAACCACATGGCGAACGAGGGAATCGCCTTGAACCCGAGCAGGGTCAGGGCCGTCACCGCGATCGCCAGGGTCAGCAGCATGCGCACGCCGATCTTGCGCACCAGCAGCGGGACGAACGGGGCGGTGATGACGGTGGCGACGCCGGCCACGGCCGTGTTCACGCCGATCCAGGTATTGGAGATGCCGCGGCTTTCCAGTTCCAGCGCCAGCAGCGGGATGGACAGGCTGATGCCGATGCCCACCACCGAGACGGCGGAAATGGCGGCGGTGATGGACGCAGACCGGCTCGCGCGCGCGATGGGCCGCTCAGGGGCGTGCATGAAGACCTCAGAACCTCGACGGGCGACGGAAGGCCCGTGTCATCGTCAATGGATGGCAGGCCGTGTTCCGCCGGGAACACAACCGCGCGTGCATGTAGCGACGCCAGGCCGCCTAGTCGAGCAGCGTCCGGACGAACCGCCCGCGCCGCATGGAATAGAACGGCACCGGGTCGCGCCGCCGCAGTCCCGCCTCCATCCGTGCGCCCACCTCCTGGAGGACGACGCGGGTAATGGCGGGAAGTTCCGCAGCTTCCGTCTCGGCTATGGTCAGCCAGCGCAGCTCGATAAGCTCCGATTGCGGCCCCACCATGCCCTCGACTCGCGCTCCCACGTCATTGACGTCGGCAATGAAGAAGCGGGTGTCGAAGCGCTTGGGCCGGCGCGGCGGCGTGATCGCGCGCAGCACGAAGGTGAGGGCTTCCAGGTTCGGAAAGACCCCGTGGGTGGCGAAGGCCTGCCATTCTCCGGCGGGTGCATCCGGCGCGCCGGCATCGGTGGTGCCGATCAGCAGCCCGGTTTCCTCGAATGTCTCGCGGATGGCGGCGGCGGCTACGGCACGGGCGCGGCCCAAGGTCGGGCGCTGGACGCCGGCCATGAGGCGGCGTTCGCTGTCCGCATCCAAGGTGCCGAACACCGGCATGGCGCGGTCGCACGCTTCCACCCGCCCGCCGGGAAAGACGAAGACGTTAGGCATGAAGCGATGGCTGGGATGGCGCAAGCCCATGAGAATGCGAGGCGTCTTGCCGCTGCGATCCACCAGGATCAGAGAGGCCGCATCGCGCGGGCGCACATTGGGATGGGTCTGGCTGCGCTCGGTGGCGGTGAGCCGCGCGGCGAGGTCGGGTTCTGCGGTTTCGGTCATGAGGCGGCGGGGTGATTGGCGGGCTGGCCGGATACGGCGGGCTGGCTTGGACCGGAGGTGCCCGGTGCGGGTTGGCATTCGGGACTGGCGGGATCGAAGCCGTGCATGCGCAATGCCCATTGCAGGCCGATCAGCCCGCCCTTCATCATCGGCAGCAGGACGAGGCTGAGCACCAGGGTCAGCGGCATCCACAGCACCAGATGCACCCAGACCTCGGGCCGGTAGATCTCCTCCACCAGCACCAGCAGCGGCACGATGATGTGGCCCAGCACCAGGATTACCGCATAAGGCGGGGCATCGTCGGCGCGATGGTGGTAGAGCGCCTCGCCGCAGGAGGGACAGTGGTCCGCCACCTTGAGATAGCGCGGGAACATGGCGCCGACACCGCAATGCGGGCAGCGCCCGCGCAGGCCGCGCCCGATGGCGCCGGCAACGCTACGCTGCTCCTCCACATAGGTCTTCATGGTCATCAGCGTTTACGTCCCTTGGGCGGTCTTGATTTCGGCGGCCGGGCCTTGCGGGACCGGGTGGAGATCGGCCCGGATCCCTCCGGACCATCCTGCACCGCCGCTTCCGCCCCGCCATAAGGACCCGCCCGGCCGGGACCGCGCTTGGTGGCCCCCGCCTTGGGCGCGGACTTCGCTGTCGGCGCACGGCCTGGCGCCGCTTTGCCGCCGCGGCTGAAGCCGGGCTTGCCGGTGCGGGCACGGCCAGCGGTGAACTTGCCGCGCCCTTTCCCCACATAGGAGCCTTCACTGAGAAGTTCAAACCGCAACGCCCCCGCCACGGGCGCAGCTTCTACCAATTTGACTTCCACCCGGTCACCGATCCGATGCATTTCGCCGCTGCGATCGCCCACCAGCGCCTGGCGGGCCTCGTCAAAGCGATAATAGTCCTGCCCGATGGTGGCGGCGGGCACGAAGCCGTCGGCGCCGGTCTCATCCAGGCACACGAACAGTCCGGCCTTGGTGGCGCCGGTCACCCGGGCGCTGAAGGTGGCGCCGATCTGGTCGGCCAGATGGTGGGCGATGAGCCGGTCCACGGTCTCCCGCTCCGCCGCCATGGCGCGCCGTTCGGTCGCGGAAATATCCGCGGCCACTTCCGCCAGCATCTCCACGGTGGTGTTGAGGGGCAGAGCATCCTCTTCGCCGCCCAGCGTCCGCACCAGGCCCCGATGCACGATCAGGTCCGCATAGCGCCGGATGGGCGAGGTGAAATGGGCGTAGCGGCGCAGGTTCAGGCCGAAATGGCCGTAATTCTCCGGCGAATATTCCGCCTGCGACTGGCTGCGCAGGATCACCTGATTGACCATGGGCGCGGAATCCGTGCCCAGCACCTGGGCCAGGATGCGATTGAAATCCGCCGGGCGCACCTGGTCGGACTTGGTCAGCGTAATGTCGAGGGTCGCCAGGAATTCGCGCAGGCTGGAGAGCTTGGCGAGGGTCGGGCCGTCATGGACGCGGAAGATCAGAGGGATCTTCTTCTGCTCCAGCGTTTCGGCAGCCGCCACATTGGCGAGGATCATGAATTCCTCGATCAGCCGGTGGGCGTCGAGGCGGGGCGGCACGATCACCTTGTCCACGGTCCCGTCCGCCTTCAGCACGATCTTGCGCTCGGGCAGGTCGAGATCCAGCGGCTGGCGGTTATCGCGGGCCTTCTTCACGCATGCATAGGCGGCATAAAGCGGGCGCAGCACGCCCTCCAGCAGCGGGCCGGTGGTGTCATCCGGCTGGCCGTCCATGGCCGCCTGCGCCTGGGCATAGGCGAGCTTGGCCGCCGAGCGCATCAGGATGCGGTGGAAGGTGTGGTGCTTCTTGCGCCCGTCCTTGCCGATGACCATGCGCACCGCCAGGGCCGGGCGGTCCTCCAACGGGCGCAGCGAGCACAGATTGTTGGAGATGCGCTCGGGCAGCATGGGCACGACGCGATCGGGGAAATAGACCGAATTGCCGCGCAGCAGTGCTTCGCGATCCAAAGCCGTGCCGGGCAGGATGTAGGAGGCCACGTCTGCGATGGCGACAGTGACGATGAAGCCGCCTTCATTGTCCGGATCGGGATCCGGCTGGGCGTGGACCGCGTCGTCATGGTCCTTGGCGTCGGCGGGGTCGATGGTCAGCAGCGGCAGGTCGCGCCAGTCCTCGCGTCCCTTCGCGCTCACGGGCTTGGCCGCTTCGGCTTCCGCAATCACCGCGCGGGGAAAATCGTTGGGGATGCCGTGGGCGTGGATCGCCACCAGGCTGATAGCCTTTTCCGAGGCCAGCGAGCCGAGCTTGTCCTTCACCCGCACCGTGGGCAGGCCGAACACCCGCTGGTGGGTCAGTTCCACCGAGACCAGGTCGCCGTTCTTGGCGTCATTCTCGGCGCCGGGCGGCACCAGCATCTCGCGGCCGAGATTTTTCTTGTCGATGGGGATGATGCGCCCGCCACCTTCGGGCATGGCACGGAACACGCCGAGAGTGTGCTTGCGGGCCTTCTCCAGCAGCTTGATGACATGGCCGGAATAAGCGACGCCGTCTTCCGGATCGTTCGGCTCCACCCGCACCAGCACCCGGTCTGACAAGCCAGGGGCGGGACCGCGTCCGCGTTCCTGCGTGGTCAGAAGGATAAGGGGGGCATCGCCATGGGCTTCCTGGTCCCACTCCACCGGCGTGGCGATGAGTTCGCCGTCGGCATCCCGGGAGGTGATGTCCGCCAGCACCACATTGGGCAGCGTGCCGGGCACATGCACCTTACGGCGGCGGCGGTCCACCACGCCTTCGTCCTTGAGGTCCCGCAAGAGGGCCTTCAACTCCATCTTCTGCGCCGCGCCCAGCCCGAAGGCGCGGGCGATGTCGCGCTTGTCCACCGCGCCGCTCTGGGAAGCGATGAAGGCGATCACCTCTTCCTTGCTCGGTAGCACGCCGGTGCGCTTGGGCGGATGCTCGCCGGGGCGCAGGCGCGAACGGCGGGACGGGGCGGAGGGAGAGCGGCCGGGGCCGGAAGGACGTTTGGGCAAGAGCGGTTCCCGTGAGCCGGGACCAACGTGGAACGTCGGGTCAGGCGTTATGGCGGCGGTGACCATACCTCGAAAACGCGGCACGATCAGGAGTGGCATCTGCCACCCGAGGCGTGCTGCAAAGGCTAGAGCACGATCGATGGCAGTTCAAAGGCAATCGGCACGGCTGCTTGCCAGCGAGCGGCAGGAGCCGGGGGCACTCCATGGGGCCGGAATGTGGCGGCGCCCCGACCCGCGCGCATGGCGGTCGCCGACGCTATGCGGCAGATGCCTTGAACCCGTTGAGATCCTGGCAGAAACTACGCAAGCTATCGAACCATGTCTTTGCGGGTCCGAGCCGTCGCGCCATGCGGCCTGCTCCCCCAGTCTCCCGAGGCCGTCATGACCCCGAATGCCGCCGGTGCGCCGCTGGATCATTCCGAGATTCGCGCCATCATCATCGGCATCATGCTGGCGATGCTCCTGGCCTCCCTCGACCAGACCATCGTCGCCACCGCCTTGCCCACCATCGGCGCCGACCTGCACGACTTCGAGAACCTGTCCTGGGTGGTGACGGCCTATCTCATCACCTCCACCGCGGTGACGCCGCTTTATGGCAAGCTCAGCGACGTGCATGGCCGCCGCACCATGATGCTGGTGGCGATCACGGTCTTCTCGCTGGGCTCCCTGGTCTGCGCGCTGGCGCCGAACATGCTGGCCCTGATCCTGGCCCGCGGCCTTCAAGGTTTGGGCGGCGGCGGGCTGATCTCGTTGGCCCAGACCATCATCGCCGACGTGGTCTCGCCCAAGGAGCGCGGCCGCTACCAGGGCTATATCGCCAGCGTGTTCATGGCCAGCAGCCTCGGTGGCCCGGTGCTGGGCGGCGTGCTGGCGGAGCATGTGCACTGGTCGATGATCTTCTGGATCAACCTGCCGCTGGGCCTTGCCGCCTTCCTGATGACCGACCGCCTGCTGCGCCGGCTGCCGCGCCATGACCGCAAGGCCAAGGTGGACGTGCTCGGGGCGCTGCTGATGATCGTCGCCACCGTTTCGCTGCTGCTGGCCTTGACCTGGGGCGGCGTGCGCTACCGCTGGGATGCAGTGGAAATCCTCGCTCTGGGCGCGGCGGCGGTGGTGTTCGCCATCGCCTTTGTCTGGCGGATCGCCACGGCGGAGCAACCGTTCCTGCCGCTGGCCATCCTGCTCAACCCGGTGGTGGGCTGGGCGACGGCAACGGCGCTGCTGACCATGGGGACGCTGATCGCCCTCTCCATCAATGTGCCGCTCTATTTCGAGAATGTGCGCGGGCTCACCGCCAGCCAGTCCGGCCTGGGGCTCATTCCGCTCATGGGCGGCGTGGTGCTGGGCTCGTGGCTGGCGGGCCGCTCGCTGGCGCGCCTGACCCACTATAAGCGCACCGCCATAGCCGGATTGAGCATGACCATCGCCGGGCTGCTGCTGCTGGCGCTGGGGCCGGAACTGCTGCCGCTGCCGCTGCTGGCGGTGCTGTTCGGCTTCATGGGCATGGGCATCGGCTGCGTACTGCCGGTGACCACCGTCTCGATCCAGAATGCGGTGATGCCCTGGCAGATGGGCACGGCCACCGGGGCCATGAACTTCTTCCGGTCGCTGGGCTCGGCGGTGCTGGTGGCGATCTTCGGCGCGGTGCTGATGGCGGCGCTGGGCATCGTTCCCGGCCAGGGGGACGTCTCCAAGCTCATCACCGGCTCCGACGCGCCGGGGCTGATCCATGCCTTCCGGCTGGTGTTTGGTTGCGCCGCTGGATGCCTGATGCTGGCGTTGTGTGCGCTGCTGGTCATGGAAGAGCGGCCCTTGCGCACCAATGTGCGCAAGCATGCGGAAGATACCAGCGCCGAAGAACTGGTGGCCGGGGCCGCCGAATAATCCACGTCAGAGATGAGGCCGGCGTCCGCAGGCGCCGACCTTCTTTGCTTCAGCCTTCCGCAGCAGCCTTGGCCGGCTTCTTGGCCGCGGGCTTTTTCGCCGCGGGCTTCTTAGCCGCCGCCTTCTTGGCTGGCGCCGCTTCGCTATCGCCGTCAGCGGCCTTCTTTGGTGCCGCCTTCTTCGCCGGGGCCTTTTTCTTGGCCGCGCCGTCGCCCGATGCGGCCTTGCGGGCCGGTTTGCGGGCGGAGGGATTGGCCGCCGCCTTGGCCTCGATCAGCACCAGCGCTTGTTCCAGCGTCAGGCTGTCGGGATCCTGTGACTTGGGCAAGGTCGCATTGATCTTGCCGTGGTTCACATAAGGCCCGAACCGCCCGGCGCGCACGGTGATGGCGCCGCCTTCGGTGGGATGGTCTCCCAAGGTCCGGCCAGCCGGAGCCGCGCCGCGTCCGCCGCGTCCCTTGGCCTGCTTCTCAGCCAGCAGGGTCACCGCGCGATTGAGGCCGATGACGAGAATGTCGTCGCCGGGCTCAAGGTTCGCATAGACCTTGCCGTGCTGGATGTAGGGCCCGAACTTGCCGATGCCTGCCAGGACCGGGGCGCCGTCGTCCGGATGAGTGCCGACCGGGCGGGGCAGGGACAGCAGCGCCAGGGCGGTCTCCAGGTCCACATCCGCCGGCGCCAGTCCCTTGGGCAGGCTGGAGCGCTTGGGCTTGGCCCCGTCCACCGCCTCGCCCAGCTGGAGATAGACGCCGAAACGGCCATCGCGCAGGGTCACTTCCATGCCGGTCACCGGATCGGGACCGAGCTTGCGGATGCCGTCGCCTTCCACCGCCGCCTCGCCGGAGAGCGGGCGGGTGTGGCGGCATTCGGGATAGTTCGAGCAGCCGATGAAGGCGCCGAACTTGCCCATTTTCAGCGACAGCCGGCCGGTGCCGCAGGTGGGGCACAGGCGCGGATCGCTGCCGTCGGTGGTGGCTGGGAACAGATGGGCGGTAAGGATCTCGTCCAACGCGTCGAGGACGTTGGAGACCCGCAGTTCCTTGGTGGCTTCCACCGCCACCGAGAAGTCGGACCAGAAGTCCCGCAGCACCTGCTTCCAGTCCAGCTCGGCGGCGGAGACCTGATCGAGCTTTTCTTCGAGATCAGCGGTGAAGTCGTATTCCACGTACTTCTTGAAGAAGCTTTGCAGGAAAGCGGTGACCAGACGGCCCTTGTCCTCAGGGACGAGGCGCTTCTTGTCCAGCTTCACATATTCGCGATCGCGCAGCACGGCGAGCACGGCGGCATAGGTGGAGGGGCGGCCGATGCCCAGCTCTTCCATGCGCTTCACCAGCGAGGCTTCCGAATAGCGCGGCGGCGGCTCGGTGAAATGCTGGTCGGTGAGGATGGCCTTCTTGTCCAGGGCCTCGCCCGTGGACATGGCCGGGAGGCGGCGGCTGTCCTCGTCTTCGTCCTCGTCGTCCTTGCCTTCGCGATAGAGGGCCAGGAAGCCGTCGAACTTCACCACCGTGCCGGTGGCGGTCAGCTCCAGGTCGCGGCCGGCGGCACGGGCGATGATGTCGGCGGTGGTCCGCTCCATCTCCGCCGATTCCATCTGGCTCGCCACCGTGCGGGTCCAGATCAGCTCATAGAGCTTGGCCTGCTCGGCATCGAGATGGCGCGCGGCATCCTTGGGCCGGCGGCTGGGATCGGTGGGCCGGATCGCCTCATGGGCTTCCTGGGCGTTCTTGGCCTTGGTGGTATATTTGCGCGGCGTGCCGGGCAGATAGCGCGGGCCGTAATGGCTGGAGATGGCGGCCCGCGTGGCGGCCACCGCCTCGGGGGCCATGTCCACGCCATCGGTACGCATATAGGTGATGAGGCCCACGGTCTCGCCGCCCACGTCGACGCCTTCATACAGCCGCTGGGCGATCTGCATGGTGCGGGCGGGCGCCAGGCCCAGCTTGCGGCTGGCCTCCTGCTGCAAGGTGGAGGTGGTGAACGGGGGCTGCGGATGCCGCCGCATGGGCTTGGCTTCGATACCGCGGACGCTGAAGGTGGATGCCTCCAGCGCGGTGCGGAATGCGGCCGCTTCCTCCGCCGTGCCCACCGACAGGCGGGTGATCTTCTTGCCGTCGGCACCCGACAGGCGGGCCTCGAAGCCCTCGCCGCGCGGGGTCGCCAGTTGGGCGACGATGGACCAGTATTCCCGCGCCTGGAACAGCTCGATCTCGCGTTCGCGGTCGCAGACCAGCCGCAGCGCCACCGACTGGACGCGGCCGGCGGAGCGGGCGCCGGGCAGCTTGCGCCACAGCACCGGGGAGAGGGTGAAGCCCACCAGATAATCGAGGGCGCGCCGCGCGAGATAGGCATCCACCAGCGCCACGTCGATGGCGCGCGGCGCCTTCATGGCATCCAGCACCGCCTGCTTGGTGATGGCGTTGAAGACAACGCGCTCCACCGGCTGGCCCTTGAGCGCCTTCTTCTCGCGCAGCACTTCGAGGACGTGCCAGGAAATGGCTTCCCCTTCGCGATCCGGATCGGTGGCGAGGATCAGGCCGTCAGCGCCCTTGACCGCCTTGGCGATCTCATTGAGGCGCTTCTGGGCCTTGGGGTCGACTTCCCACAGCATGCGGAAATCCGCATCGGGGTCCACCGAACCGTCCTTGGAGGGAAGGTCCCGGATGTGGCCATACGAAGCGATGACCTCGTAACCCGGACCGAGATATTTGTTGATCGTCTTCGCCTTAGCCGGCGATTCAACGATGACGACCTGCATGGACGAACAATCTCATAAGGAACGCCGCGGCCCCTTGGCGGCGGCCGCAACATGGGGTTCGACGGGTGGGCTGTCAAATCCGCCCCTTTCCGCAGGCCTGTCGCAGCTCTCTTGGTGCTATGCAACCTGGAGTATGTTGTAAAGTTATGAGCAACTAAGAGGATGCGATCTTGGGTAGGGGGGATTGGCATGAGCGGCGGAGCGCCTGAGCGACAGACGAAAGATGCGGACGAGTTTGCTGCCTACGTGGCCTCGCTGGCCGGGGAACTCTCCCGCCTGGCGCGCGGGCACGGGTTTTCGACGCTGGCGTATCTTCTGGACATGGCACGCCTTGAGGCGCGTGCCAATGCATCGCCGAAACCGATTCCCCTGCCGCAGCACGAGAATATGGCGTGAGCGGCGAGATCGTCAGCGGGGGCGCACCAGCGCCCCTACCATCGCCAAGCCAATCACCGCGGCGCCATAGATGTCGGTGGCGAGGGTGATCCCCAATTCCCGCGCCAGAAAGCCCGCGCCGATCGCCGGCAGGCTGAAGGCCAGGTAGCACTCCGCATAATAAGTCGACAGCAGCGCCCCGCGCTCATCGGGATGGGCGAGCGGCATGAGGGTGCGCACCGCGCCCAGGAAGCCGGCGCCGAATCCTGCGCCGGTGACTGCCATGCCGGCGATCATCAGGCC
>CALRNP020000014.1:0-44193 GCA_943369575.1 Azorhizobium sp. AG788
GCCTTGGCCCGCGCCCTCTACGGCCTGCCGGCGCTGATCGTGCTGGACGAGCCCAATGCCAGCCTCGACGCCGCCGGCGAGCAGGCGCTGATGCTGGCGGTGCAGGCGCTCAAGAAGGCCGGCCGCACGGTCATTCTCATCACCCACAAAACCAACAATCTCAGCCTGTGCGATCAGGTGCTGCTGCTGAACGAGGGCACCGTGCACGGCTTCGGCCCGCGCGACGAGGTCATCGCCAAGCTGCTGGGCCCGCGTCTGGTGCAGCCCGGCGGAGCGCCGGTCCGTCCTGATGCCGCCGCCGCCGCCGGAGCCTGAGGAGGACGCCATGTCAGAGAGCCTGAATATCGCCAGCGCCCCCACCGCGACTTCAACTGCGCCTGCGCAGCCTGTCCCTCAGGCCCAGGCTAAGCCGGTGGGGCCGGCCGTGGCGTCCGGCGGCTTGGCTTCGGCGGCTCAAGTCCCTTCATCTCAAGGACCGGCGCCCAAGAGATCGTCCTCGGATTTCGAAGCCAAGCCGCCGGTGGCCAGCAGCGACTTCCGCAAGGTCGCGGCCATGGGCTATGGCATCATCTTCCTGACCTTCGGCATCGGCGGCGCCTGGGCGGCGTTGGCGCAGATCGACAGCGCGGTGATCGCGCCGGGCGTTGTCTCGGTCGAGAGCAAGCGCCAGGTGGTGCAGCATCTGGAGGGCGGCATCATCGCCCAGATCGACGTCAAGGACGGCCAGAGCGTGAAGGCGGGCGACCTGCTGTTCCGCCTCGATCCCACCAGCTCCCGCTCCAGCTACGATGCCCTGCGTGGACAGTTGGATTCGCTCACCGCCACGGAGGCGCGGCTGGAGGCAGAGCGCGCCCAGGCCAACGACATCACCTTTCCTGCCACGCTCCTGGCCCGCGCCGACGAGCCCATCGTGAAGGCCGCGCTGGCCGACCAGCGGGCGCAGTTCCGCGACCGCAAGGTTTCCATGAACGGGCAGATCGAAATTCTCAACAGCCGTGCTCGCCAGGGCCAGACCGAGGTGGACGGCCTGCGCCGGGAGCGCGAGGCGCTCGACAGCCAGCTGTATTTCATCGACGACGAACTGGCCGGCATCCGCTCGCTCAGCGACAAGGGCCTGGTGTCCAAGCCGCGGCTGGCGGAATTGCAGCGGGAGAAGGCGCGCCTCCAGGGCATGGTCGGCCGCAACACCGCCGACACCGCCAAGGCCCAGAACACCATCGCCGAGATGACCCTGCAGATCCAGCAACTGCTGCAGAAGCAGCAGGAGGACGTGGCGGCGCAGATGGTGGAGACGCGGCAGAAGATCTCCGACATCAAGGAGAAGTTCAACGTCTCCGAGAACATCCTGAAGCGGGTGGACATCCGCGCGCCCCGTGATGGCGTGGTGCAGAACATCAATCCGAAGATCTACACCCTGGGCGCCGTGGTGCGCCCCGGCGACACCCTGCTGGAGATCGTGCCGCAGAATGAGGAATTGATCGTCGATGCCCAGGTGCCCACCACCGACATCGACCGCCTGCACGGCGGCGTCACCGGCGTGGAGGTCCGCTTTCCGGCCTTCCATTCCCGCACCACGCCGCTGATCCTCGGGGATCTGCGCAGTGTCTCGCCGGACCGCCTGATCGACGAGACCACCCACCAGCCCTATTTCCAGGCGGTGGTGGCGGTGTCCAAGACCGACATTCCGGACGAGATGAAGGCGCGGCTGCGGCCCGGCATGCCAGCGGAAGTGGTGTTCAGCACCGGCGAGCGCAGCGTGCTGAGCTATCTCACCCGGCCGCTGGTGGATGCGGTGTCCAAATCTATGCGCGAGAAGTGACCCGCGCTCTCACCATCAGCGTGGCGGGCGCAAAGGCGCATCAGGAAAATGGGTCCGGTCGGCGGCGATGACCGTGCCCCATTGGGTGGTGAACGCCGCCTCCGCCATCGCATCCGGCGTAGATGGCGCGGGTGTGGGGCGTCGGGCCACTGCAAACGGTGTGGTGATGATGCTTTGTCCCAGCAGGCGCATGCGCAGGGCGATCTGCGCCGCCTGATAGGCGCAGGGCATGTTGGGGCTGAAGCCGTTCACCGCCTCCAGCGCGCTCTTGCGGGTGGCGATGAGCGGCGAGGTCGGCACCGAGAACTCGCGATGAACGAAACCGCGATCCGGCCAGGTGGCCGGATCGAAACCGAACAGCGCCGCCGCCTCATCGGGCGCAGGGTGGGGCCCGTCCAGGACGCGGCCGCTGACCATGCCGGCATTGCGGTCCGCCGCCAGCCCTACCAGAGCGTCAATCCAATCCGGGGTCTCGGGGGTCATGTCGGCCTCGGCGAACACCACCAGTTCCGAGCGCGCGGCGCGCCAGAGGGCATTGCGGTGGTCGGCCTCGCCAGCGGTGGCGGGAACGGCGACCCGTCGCCAAGCCATCGGCTGCGTGCCGGTCTCGGCGCCTTCGGTGTCCAGGCGCGGATCGGCCAGCACCTCGAGGCGATCCAGGGGCCAGGGGCCGCGGGCCAGGACGTCGAGCATCGGCATCAGGCGGTGGGCCGCCGGATCGGTTCCGCGACCGGGGCGTACCAGCACCGTCACCCGTGGCGGCGTCGGAAAAGCCCGCCGAAGCTGGAATGAGCCGGGCACGCTGCCGGCACTGATCCGCCAGGGATGGCCGGCGTTCGCATTCCAGTCGTTCAGCACCGCCTGCCGGGTCGCGCCGCTGAGGGCGCGGGGCGGCATGATGTGGGCGAGATGCAGCGGCAGATGTTCCACCACCAGCCCGGCGGTGAGCGCGCGAAGCGCCAGATCGTAGCCGCCGGCCAGACCTGTGCCGGGACGCGGTCCGCCCAGCGTTGCCAGGGCCGAGGCCCGGACCAGCAGCGGCAGGCCGACAATGTCCAGCGCCGACAGCAGCATGAGGCCCGCCGCAGGCTTCGGCATGCGCCGCGGCCCGAACCAGAGACCGTCCTGGCCGAAGAACAGATCCACATCCGGACGGGCGCGGCTCGCAGCCGCCAGCGTGCGGCGCACGCGCCGGCGCAGCAGGGTGAACGGCTTGACCAGCGCGATCCAGCCATCCGGCCCCTTGGCGGCGGTGAGCGCACGGGCGGTGCAGCCCGGCCCGGCCGGGAGCGTCAGGGTTACGAGGCGCATGGAATGTGGGTCGCCGTCACACCCGCAAGCCGGCGCGGGCGACACGCGCCAGGCTGGCATCCATCTGGTCGGCCACCGCCGAGGGCGACAGCCGCTCGGCCACCCGTGCCCGGGCGCGGGCGCCCAGGGTGCGGTCGCCAGCATCTACGCGATCGGCGGCGCGCAGCAACGCCTGGGCCAGATCGGGAATGCTCACCTCGCACCAGACGCTGCCCTGGCTATAGGGACCATGATCCTGCTCCAGGCGCACCAGAGCGCCGGTAACCGGAAAGCCGCAGCTGTCGTCGAGGAAGTCGCGGCTGCCGCCGTAATCGGTGGCGACCACCACCTTGCCGTGGGCCATGGCCTCGGCGATGGTCAGGCCGAAGCCCTCCGCGCGGTGGGGCGAGGCATAGATGTCGGCGCGCTCCAGCAGTGCCGCCATCTGCTCGCCCGGCAGCGGCTTGGTGATGAGCGTCACCCCCGGCGTCGCCGCTGCGGCGGCGAGCAAGGCGGCGGCGGCCTCGGGCGCTTGCATGAGGTTCTTGGTTTTCAACACCAACTGCCAGCCGCGCGCGCCGAGGTCCGCCAAGGCGAAGGCCTCGATCAGCGCCATGGGGCGCTTGCGGGCGAGATAGCTGGCGCCGTCGAACGCATAGAGGATCGTGCGGGCGGGTTCGGCGGGCGGGTCAACGGCCTCCGGCGCCACCGGCACCACATGGGGAATGACATCGACCCGGCGGGCGGTGCGGCGAGCCAGCACATCGGCGCAGAAGCGGCTGGGGGTCCAGATGGCATCCATCCGGTTCACCACCGGCATCCAGCTGTCCGGCACATCATCCATTTCCCACACGAACAGGCCGACGCGGGCGCGGGCCTCGTCCACGATCCGGCGCTGGGCATCGGAGAGCAGCGGTTCCCATCCGTCCGGATTAAGATCGACGATGGCCACGTCCGCGGGCCCGGTGAACATGCCCACATCGCAGGTGGGGGTCATGCGGGCGTGCACATGAAAGGGCGGATGAATCGGGTGGATGCTGAGAACATGGTGGGTGTGCCACAAAGCAGAGAGATATCCCCGCGCGCCCACTCCAAGGCCATTGGAATAATTCCAGGGGCCGATGAAGGCGATCCGAAGCGGCAGCCGACCTGAGGGACTGTCCACATGCTTCATTTCGTCCACGTCCTTCAGAAGAATGACCAGCCTTCGCTGACTTAGGATCCCGGCAGACGCTAGTACCAACTATCGTTGGTTACCAGAGTGGTAGGCTTCATTAAGAGGGGTTCAAAAAACCCCGCCCGATCGACGTTGACAGGGTTTCAGGCCACTCCTAGGGTGCCGCCCCCAAGGCCGATAGCCGCACAGAGCGCGCCGACTCAGGCGAAATTGCAGCGCGGCACCACTTCTTTTGTTCAGGGGGAGCATGCCTCGATGAAGATCCTGGTACCCGTCAAGCGCGTGGTTGATTACAACGTCAAAGTGCGGGTGAAATCTGACGGATCCGGGGTTGAACTCTCGCACGTCAAGATGTCCATGAACCCGTTCGACGAGATCGCCGTCGAAGAGGCGCTGCGTCTCAAGGAAGCGGGAATCGCAACGGAAGTGGTGGCGGTGTCCATCGGACCGGCACAGGCTTCCGAGACCATCCGCACGGCGCTCGCCATGGGCGCCGATCGCGGCATCCTGGTGAAGACCGATGCGCTGGTGGAGCCGCTGGCGGTGGCCAAGATCCTCAAGGCGGTGATCGCCGAGGAAGCGCCCCGGCTGGTGATTCTCGGCAAGCAGGCCATTGACGACGACGCCAACCAGACCGGCCAGATGCTGGCCGCGCTGCTGGGCTGGGGCCAGGGCACCTTCGCCTCCAAGGTGGTCGTCGACGGCGACGCCGTGCTGGTGACCCGCGAGATTGACGGCGGCGCCCAGACCGTGCGCCTGGCGCTGCCGGCCATCGTCACCACCGATCTGCGCCTCAACGAGCCGCGCTACGCTTCGCTGCCGAATATCATGAAGGCGAAGAAGAAGCCCATCGACGAGAAGACGCCGGAGACCTACGGCGTGGACGTGGCGCCGCGCCTCAAGGTACTGACCACGGCCGAGCCCGCGGGCCGCAAGGCCGGGGCGAAGGTGGCGTCGGTGGCGGAACTGGTGTCGAAGCTCAAGGACGAGGCGGGGGTGATCTGATGGCAACGTTGCTTCTTGCCGAACACGACAACAAGGCCCTCAACGGCGTCACCGCCAAGGCCCTGACCGCCGCCGTCGCCCTGGGCGGCCCGGTGCACATTCTGGTCGCCGGCCAGGACGCCAAGGGCGTTGCGGACGCGGCTGCGACGCTGGCCGGCGTCGACAAGGTGCTGCTGGCGGACGATGCGCTCTATGCCCATCGCCTGGCCGAGCCGTTGGCGGCGCTGTTGGTCTCGCTGGCCGGCAGCTATGACGCCATCGTCGCCCCCTCCACCAGCATGAGCAAGAACGTGCTGCCGCGCGTCGCCGCGCTGCTGGACGTGATGCAGGTGTCCGACATCATCAAGGTGATCTCGCCCGACACGTTCGAGCGGCCGATCTATGCCGGCAATGCCGTGCAGACCGTGCAGAGCACCGACGCCAAGAAGATCATCACCGTACGCACCGCCTCGTTCCAGGCCACCGGCACCGGCGGCGCGGCTCCGGTGGAGAGCGTGGGCGCGCAGGCGGATCCCGCGGTGTCGTCCTTCGTGGATGAAAGCCTGGCGGTGTCCGACCGTCCGGAATTGACCGCAGCGCGCATCATCGTGTCCGGCGGTCGGGCGATCGGCTCCAAGGAGAAGTTCGCCGAAGTGATCGAGCCTTTGGCCGATGTGCTCGGTGCCGCCGTTGGGGCCTCGCGTGCCGCGGTGGATGCGGGTTATGCTCCCAACGACTGGCAGGTGGGCCAGACCGGCAAGGTGGTGGCGCCCGAGCTTTACGTCGCGGTCGGCATTTCCGGCGCCATCCAGCATCTGGCGGGCATGAAGGACTCCAAGGTCATCGTGGCCATCAACAAGGACGAGGAAGCGCCGATCTTCCAGGTGGCCGATTATGGCCTCGTGGGCGATCTGTTCACCATCGTTCCCGAACTCCAGGCCGAGATCGCCAAGGTCAAAGGCTGAACTTCAGACCGGCGCGACAGGGGTCGCGCCGCCCTTAACCGAGAGCCGAGAGACCACAGCATCATGCCACTCGAGATCAAGAAGGTCGGAGTGATCGGCGCCGGTCAGATGGGCAACGGCATCGCCCACGTCTGCGCGCTGGCCGGCTACGACGTGGTGCTGAACGACCAGGACCCGGACCGTGCCCGCGCCGGCCTTGCCACCATCAATGGCAATATGGCCAAGCAGGTCGCCAAGGGGACCGTCACCGAGCAGGATCGCCAGGACGCGCTGAAGCGCATCGTCACCTCCGACGTGGTGGATGGCTTGGCCGAGTGCGATCTGGTGATCGAGTCCGCCACCGAAAAAGAAGACGTGAAGCGGAAGATCTTCGCTGGCGTCTGCGAGGTGCTGCGGCCCGACGCTCTGCTCGCCAGCAACACCTCCTCCATTTCCATCACCCGCCTGGGTGCCTCCACCGACCGCCCCGAGCGTTTCATCGGCATTCATTTCATGAATCCGGTGCCGCTGATGGAATTGGTGGAGCTGGTGCGCGGCATCGCCACCGATGACGACACCTTCGAAAGCTCGAAGCAGTTCGTCACCCGCCTGCACAAGACCTATGCGGTGGCCGAGGATTTCCCGGCCTTCATCGTCAACCGCATCCTGCTGCCGATGATCAACGAAGCCATCTACACGCTCTATGAGGGCGTGGGCTCCGTCGATGCCATCGACCGTGCCATGAAGCTGGGCGCCAACCATCCCATGGGCCCGCTGCAACTGGCGGACTTCATCGGCCTGGATACCTGTCTGGCGATCATGCAGGTGCTCCACGAGGGGCTGGCGGACAGCAAGTACCGGCCGTGCCCGCTGCTGGTGAAGTATGTGGAGGCCGGCTGGCTGGGCCGCAAAACCCAGCGCGGCTTCTACGATTATCGCGGCGAGAAGCCGGTCCCGACCCGCTGAGATTCTAATGCGGTTGAGGTTTTGACGGGCAGGTGGGCCATGGTCCGCCTGCCCGTTTTCTTTGAGGCGTGCGGCGTCTGCGGCTTGTGCCGGTCAGGCGCCCCCGCCCATGGCGGCCTTGATCACCGCCAGCGCATCGCTGCCCGCCCATTCCGCAGGCCCCGCCAGATAGCCGATCTCGCAGCCCTTGGCGTCCACCAGAAGGCTGGTGGGCAGGCCGAAGCCGCGCCCGACGCTGCGCAGGGCCTGGAAGGTCTTGGTGTCGGGATCGGCGTAGAAGGTCAGCGACGACACGCCGATCTCCTTCAGGAAGGCCTGCGGCTTCTTGGGATCGCGGGTATCGAGATTGATCGCCACCACCTGGAATTTGTCGCCGCCCAAGGTGCGCTCCAGGGCGTCCAGGGCCGGCATTTCCTTCCGGCACGGCACGCACCACGTGGCCCACAGATTGACCAGCAGCACCTTGCCCTTGAAGTCGGCCAGGGTCATCGCCTTGCCGGTGGCGTCGGTGAAGGCCAGCGGCGGCATGCGGCGCGGGGTGGAAGCCACCTGGAACGCCGCCAGTTCGCCCTTCGCCAGCGGCGCGATGGTCTTGCCCAGATCGACGGTGCTGCCGCACTGCGGGTCGGCAATGGCGGCTGTCGCAGCGGGAACGGTGCCGTCGGCCTGCGGTTTCGTCGCGGACGCATTGCCCGCGGGGCCATTCATCCCGTATAGGGCGAGCGCGCCGACCATGGCACCGGCCACCACCGCTCCCGCCACCAGACCGATCATGCGCCAGGGCCCCTTCCGGGCCGGGCGGGGTTCGGGCGAAGGCGCGGCTGATGCGGCGGGGTCAGTGTCCCGGGGCGGCACGTTGAAATCGGTCATCACCGGAGGTCCGTCATGAGCAACAAGATGTGGGGCGGGCGGTTCTCCACCGGGCCGGACGCCATCATGGAGGAAATCAACGCCTCCATCGGCTTCGATCAGCGTCTTTACGCCCAGGACATCGCCGGCTCCAAGGCCCATGCCGCCATGCTGGCGGCCCAAGGGATTGTGGCGGCGAAGGATGCGCAGAAGATCCAGAAGGGTCTAGACACGATCCTGTCAGAGATCGAAGCGGGCAAATTCACCTTCCGCCGCGACCTGGAGGACATCCACATGAATGTGGAAGCCCGCCTCGCGGAGATCATCGGCGCCCCCGCCGGGCGCCTGCACACCGCCCGTTCGCGCAACGACCAGGTGGCCACCGACTTCCGCCTCTATGTGCGCGACACCGTGGATGCGCTCGACCTCCAGCTCGCGGACTTCCAGCGCGCTCTGGCCGAGAAGGCGCTGGCGCATGCGGATACGGTCATGCCCGGCTTCACCCATCTCCAGACCGCCCAGCCGGTGACCTTCGGCCACCATCTGATGGCCTATGTGGAGATGGCGAGCCGCGATCGCGGCCGGTTTGCCGATGCCCGCAAGCGCCTCAACGAATCGCCTTTGGGCTCGGCGGCCCTGGCCGGGACGTCCTTCCCCATCGATCGCAACGCCACCGCCGCGGCGCTGGGCTTCGACCGCCCCACCGCCAATTCGCTGGACGGCGTATCCGACCGCGATTTCGTGCTGGAATGCCTCGCCGCGGCGTCGATCTGCGCCATTCATCTGTCGCGGCTGGCGGAAGAGATCGTGATCTGGACCTCGCCCTCCTTCGGGTTGGTCAAGCTGTCGGATGCCTTCACCAGCGGCTCGTCCATCATGCCGCAGAAGCGCAACCCAGACGCGGCCGAACTGGTGCGGGCCAAGGCGGGCCGGATCATCGGCGCCCTCACCGGCCTGATGGTGGTGATGAAGGGCCTGCCTTTGGCCTATGCCAAGGACATGCAGGAGGACAAGGAAGGCGCCTTCGACGCCTTCTCCGCGCTCTCCCTGGTGATCGCCGCCAGCGCCGGCATGATCCGCGACCTGGAGCCGGATGCGGCGCGCATGAAGGCGGCGGCCGGCCAGGGCTATTCCACCGCCACCGATCTGGCGGACTGGCTGGTGCGCACCATCGGCATCCCGTTCCGCGATGCCCACCATGTCACCGGCCGCATCGTCGGCATTGCCGCCGAGCGTGGCATCGCGCTGCATAAGGTGCCGCTGGCGGACATGCAGGCGGTGGAGAAGCGCATCACCCAGGATGTGTTCTCGGTGCTTTCGGTGGTGCGCTCGGTGCGCAGCCGCACCAGCTACGGCGGCACGGCCCCTGCCCAGGTGCGGGTGCAGGCGCGGCGCTGGCTGAAGAAGCTCGGCCTGGCGTGAACGCGCCGCGCTTCACCCCGGCGTTCCGCGAACAGCTGCAGACGCTGTTCGCGTGGCGCCGGGACGTGCGCGCCTTCCGTTCCGCCCCCCTGCCGGACGGCCTGCTGGACGAATTGATCGCCACCGCCTGCCTTGCCCCCTCGGTGGGGCTGAGCCAGCCGTGGCGGTTCGTGGAGGTGACCGATCCCGCCCGGCGGGCGGCGGTCCGCGCCAATTTCGAAACCTGCAATGCCGCAGCCCTGGCGGCGCAGCCGGCGGACCGGGCCGCGACCTATGCCCGGCTGAAGCTGGCGGGGTTGGATCAGGCGCCCTGCCATCTGGCGGTGTTCGCCGATGGCGGCACCGAACAGGGCCATGGTCTCGGCCGGCGCACCATGCCCGAGGCCATCGCTTATTCCGCGGTGCTGGCGATCCATACGCTGTGGCTGGCGGCGCGGGCGGAGGGGGTCGGGGTCGGCTGGGTGTCCATCCTCGATCCCGGAACTTTGACCCGGGAGCTGGATGTGCCGACCGGCTGGCTTTTCATCGGCTATCTGTGCATCGGCTATCCGGCCGCCGACCAGGACACGCCAACCCTGGAAACCGACGGCTGGGAGTATCGCCGCCAGCCCGACCGCTTTCTGCTGCGGCGGTGAGCCGGGCAAAATTGATCATTCCGCCCGTCAATGCCTCCATGCCGCTCCGGGCGGGGCTCGCCTTTGCGGCGCCGCTCGCTATAGTGGGCGCGATTTTTTCCGAGGTGGTCCGTGTCCCGACGCTTCCGCACTCCCGCTGCGCTCATTCTGGTCCTGGCCTGTGCCGGGGCGCTGGCTGGGTGCGGCGTCAAGGGCCCGCTGGAGCCGCCGCCTAAGGCGGCCGGCGCTGGCGCGCCGCAGGCCGCGGCCCCCGCCGCTTCTCCTGCCGCTGCGGCGTCATCCGATGCGGGCAGCGACTCCACCTGGGGCACGAACCAGGCCAATATGCTCGCTGAAACCGGAACGGCGGCTTCGCCCTTGTCCGCGTCGCCTGCTCCGCCGGTCATCACCCAAGGCGCCACCGCCGCTGCGGCTACCGGCATGCCCACGGGCTCTGCCAGCGGCAGCGGATCAGGGCTCAGGACCCATGCGGGCAGCACATCCACGGCGCCCACCAGCCTGGACAAGATCCAGCGCCCCAATACGCCCTTCATCCTCGACGGGCTGCTCTGACCGTTGCGGCCTGACGCGACGGGGTCGCCGCTCGATGCGGCGCTGGCGTCAGGCGGGCGATATGGCGTCAGCGGCCCTTGTTAGCCTAGGCTCACCATGCACCATTTCGTTTATCATGAGGGCCGCCTGCGGGCGGAGGATGTGGATCTCGCGGCGCTGGCCGATGAGGTGGGCACGCCCTTCTACTGCTATTCCACCGCCACCCTGGAGCGCCATTACCGCGTGTTCCGCTCCGCCTTCGCCGAGCGCGAGATGCTGCTGTGCTACGCGCTGAAGGCCAATTCCAATCAGGCGGTGATCGCCACCCTGGCGCGCCTCGGGGCCGGGGCCGACATCGTCTCGGGCGGTGAGCTGAAGCGGGCGCTGGCGGCCGGCATTCCGCCCGAGCGCATCGTCTTCTCCGGCGTCGGCAAGACCCGGGACGAGATGGCCCAGGCCCTGCAAGCGGGCATCCTGTGCTTCAACGTGGAGAGCGAACCGGAACTGGTGGCGCTGTCGCAGGTGGCGGGGGCGCTCGGCCGCACCGCCCCGGTGTCGATCCGGGTCAATCCGGACGTGGACGCGCGGACCCACGCCAAGATTTCCACCGGCGGGTCGGAGACCAAGTTCGGTATCCCGATTTCCCGGGCGCGGGAGGTCTATGCGGAGGCGGCCAAGCTGCCGCATCTGGCGATCACCGGCGTCGACATGCATATCGGCAGCCAGATTACCGACATGGCGCCGTTCGAGAATGCCATCACCCTGCTGGCGGATCTGGCCCGCGATCTGCGCGCCGCCGGCCACCGGCTGCATCACGTGGATCTCGGCGGTGGACTGGGCGTGCCTTATGCCGCCTCCGATCCGCTGCCGCCGGCTCCCGACGCCTATGCGGCCGTGGTTCAGCGCGCATTGGGTGACCTCGACCTGCCGCTGGTGTTCGAGATGGGCCGCATGATCGTGGCCAATGCCGGCATCCTGGTGACCCGCGTGCTCTATGTGAAGCACGGCGAGGGCAAGACCTTCGTGATCGTCGATGCGGCGATGAACGACCTCATCCGCCCGACCCTGTACGATGCCCATCACGACATCCTGCCGCTGCACCAGCGGGCCAACGCCCGGCAGGTGAAGGTGGATGTGGTGGGGCCGGTGTGCGAGACCGGCGACTATCTGGCGCTGGACCGGCTCATGCCGGAGGTTATGCCCGGCGATCTGCTGGCGGTGATGACCGCCGGTGCCTATGGCGCGGTGCAAGCCAACACCTACAACACCCGCGCTTTGGTGGCGGAAGTGCTGGTGCACGGTCATCAGGCCGCGGTAGTGCGCCCGCGGATGGAAGCGGACGCGCTGATCGCCCTCGACCGGCTGCCGTCCTGGATGGACTGACCAACTGGGCGGGCCAGGTCTGTCGGGCATCCCGCGCGGTGCCCGCGCTCAGGCCCGCGTGGAGGACTTGGGCTTGATCGTCGCCAGATCCGCCTCGGAGATCGGGCGGGCAAAGTGGAAGCCCTGCACTTCGTCGCACCCGCCCTTGCGCAGCCAGGCGAATTGAGCGGCCGTCTCCACGCCTTCGGCGGTCACGGCCAGACCCAAAGCGCGTCCCAGCCCGAGAATCGCCTCCACGATGCCTTGCGCGTCGCGGCTCTGGTCGAGGTCGCCGACAAAGCGGCGGTCGATCTTGATGCGGTCGAACGGGAAATGCCGCAGGTAGCTCAGCGACGAATAGCCGGTGCCGAAATCATCCATGGCCAGTCCGACGCCCAGGTCTTTGATTTGCAGCAGGACGTCGAGCGCCTTCTCCGTGTTTTCCAGCAGCACGTTTTCGGTCAGCTCTAATTCCAGGCGGTGGGCCGGCAGGCCGCTGTCCTTCAGCGCCGACTGGATGGCCTGAACCAATTGGGCGCCCTGGTGGAACTGCACCGGCGACACATTCACGGAAACCGCGAGGTCCGGCCATTTCGCTATCGTGGCGCAGGCCCGGCGCAGGGCCCATTCGCCCAACTGCACGATCAGCCCGGTGCTTTCCGCCAGCGGAATGAACTGATCCGGGCTCAACAGGCCGAAGCGTGGGTGCAGCCATCGCACCAGGGCTTCCACCGAGACCATCTCCAAGGTGGCTGCGTTGAAGCGGGGCTGGTAAAGCAGAACGAAGTCCTCGCTGCCCACGGTGCGTCGCAGGTCGTGCTCCAGCGAGCGCTTGGCCACCACCTGCTCGTTCATGTCGGCGGTGAAGAAATGGCAGCCCGGCGGCTCTTCGGCCTTCGAATGCTGCAGCGCCAGCTCCGCGCACCGCACCAGCCCCTCGGGATCGAGCGTATCCATGGGCGCGAGCGCCACCCCGATGGCGCAGGTGACATGGATCTCGTCGCCGTCGGGCAGGTGGATGGGCTGCGCGACGGTGTCCTGGAGCGCGCCGCACAAATCCCGAAGCGCGGCGACGCTGCTGGGGCCGCTGGCCACCAGGGCAAAATCGTCGGCCCCGAGGCGGGCGACCAGGTCATTGTCATACATTTTCTGGCGCAGCCGCTGTGCCGTTTCGGTCAGAACCGCGTCGCCCGCCGGCAAGCCGAAGCGTTCGTTCACCTGCTTGAAGTTGATCAGATCGATCCGCAGCAGGGCCACCGTGCGCTTGCCCTCCCGTGCGCCGCTGAGCGCCCCCGCCAGGAATTCCATCAACAGGGTGCGGTTGGGCAGGCTGGTGAGGGGGTCGTAGAGCGCCAGATGCTCCACCTTGCGATGCGCCTCCACCTCGGCGGTGATGTCGGTGGCGATACCGCGGAAGCCCACCAGCGCGCCGGCAGCGTCGCGCACCGCCTTGGCGGCCACGCGGCAGATCCGCACCTCGCCATTCACCGTCATGTAGCGGCAGCGCAGCGCTGCCAGCGGCTGCTGGGCCGTGCGGGCGGCCCACACCTCCAGCGGGCCTTCCCCGGAATGCAGGATGGTCGAGAGCGGCTGGCCCAGCAGCCGCACCGGGCTGTGGCCGGTCAGGGCTTCGAACCGTTCCGACAGATAGGTGACGGCGAGACGGTCGTCCGCTTCCCAGATCCAGTCCGACGCGGCATCCGCCACGTCGCGGAAGCGGGCTTCGCTCGCCAGCAGCGCCTCGCGATGAACCGCCATGGACTCAGCCGCGCGCTCGATGGCCTTGGCATTCTTCGCGGCGCGGCCCAGAGCGAGCCACGTCAGCAGCACCAGGGCGCCGCCGCAGGCCGCGAACCAGGGCGCAACCACGTCGGCGACGGATTGGCCCGGCAGCCTATCATTCCAGCCAAGGGCAAAGGGGCCGCCATTGCGGGTCGGAATGGTGATGGTCGGTCCCTCTCTGGTGCCCGCCTGCACCAGATGGAGGTTGTCCAACGTCGCCAGGGTGCCGATGGCCTGGAGCACACTGGTGGACAGAAATCGCACGAACACCAGGCGGCTGGGTGGCCCGGGCACGGGCGTCACCGTGGTATCGTTGCCGGGTGTGATGGGGGCGATGCCGACAAAGGCCGGCCGGTGATCGACCCAGAACAGGCCGCGGACGACCTCTGGGCCTGCGGAGGCGATGACGGGGGCCAGCCCCTCTGGGAAAGCGGAGGTCGTGTCCGGCTGCCCCTCCCGCAGATGGTAGACCACCATATCCTTGTGAGAGACGACGAGGGCATGGTCGATGCCGAGAAGCGCATAGACCTTGCGCCCTAGGTTGTCGCGCTCCACCGCCCATTCCAGGTCGAGGGTCAGATGGAGGTTGCGATAGGACGTGCCGCTATCGGCATAGGCCAGAAGCGCCCGCACCACCCGTTCTTCATCGATCCGGATCGCCGCGCGCAGTTGTTCCTGCGTCCGGTCGACCCTGCGGGCATCCACCTCCCGTGCGGTTTGCAGCAGCAGGATGCCGGCGACGATGTAGGTTCCCGCCACAAGAATAGCGATGGCGGCCAGGGTCCACTTGCCAAAGATGGTCGCGTTCGACGGACCTCGCGAATGAAACCAGGATCGCGACATACGCCTTCCAACGTCACTAGGGCGCGGCCATCCTACGGGATTGGTATGACAGGACCAGTATGGCTTTAGTTGTGAGGGGGTTCAGTACACGGCAGGGCTGCCGTGGCTGGCATCCTCGTGAGACAGTGGTTGCTGGTGGTATCATGTAGGTGTCGGCCGAAACCGTTGCGGGGCGTGCGGCAGCGATAGGTTTTCTCCGCCGCCGGTCCGCGCTCAAGTTTCACTTAACTATACAGAGAAACTTCTCGTGTCCCCGAAAATAAGCTGGGGTTCATTCCGCGCTGGCAGCGGGTGCGGCCGCCAGATCGAGATCGACGCGCACCACGGTGGGGTCGTCGTAGCCGGGGCGCACCTTGAAGCCGAGGTCCTGCGCCAGGTGCAGCATGGGCATATTCTCGCGCAGCACGTCGCCGAAGATCCGCTTGAGGCCGCGCTGGCGGGCATAGTCGAGGATCTCGTTCATCAGGCGATAGCCCAGGCCGCGGCCCTTCATGTCGGAGCGGACCATAATCGCGTATTCGGCCGCCTCATTGTCGGGATCGGCGATGATCCGCACCACGCCGAGGATCTCGCCATCGGCGGCCACCGCCACCAGCGCCATTTCCCGGTCATAGTCGATCTGCGACAGCCGGGCGGCCATCAGATGGGGGAAATCCTTCAGCGAGCCAAGGAAGCGCATGCGCACGTCGCGGGGATCGGACCGGCGCACCATCTCGCCTAAAGCCGGCTCGTCCTCGGGGCGGATCGGACGCAACTGCAAGTCCTGGCCGTCGCTCAGGGTCATCACCCGCGTCATGGCGGTGGGGAAGGGCTTGATGGCGAAACGCTGGGTTCCGGCCCCGAGGCAGGGGTGGACGACGATGCGGGCGTCGAGGGCGATGACCCCATGCTCGTCCGCCAGCAGGGGGTTGATGTCCAGCTCGCTGATTTCCGGTAGGTCGCCCAACAGCTCCGCGACCTTCACCAGGGTATTGGCGATGGCGTCCATGTCCGCCGCCGGGCGATCGCGATAGCCGGCCAGCCGCCGCGAGATGCGAGTGCGCCCGATCATCTCCCGCGCCAGCCGCCCGTTGAGTGGCGGCAACGCCACGGCACGGTCGGCGATCACCTCCACCGCCGTTCCGCCCTCGCCGAACAGCACCACCGGGCCGAAGGTGGGATCATTGGCGATGCCGGCGATCAGCTCCACCGCCCGCGGCCGATGGATCATGCGCTGGACGGTGAAGCCTTCGATGCGGGCCTCGGGTGCCCGCTCGCGCACCGCTTCCAGCATCAGTCCTGCCGCCTCTTCCACTTGCGCGGGCGTGCGCAGGTCCAGCCGCACGCCGCCCACGTCGGATTTGTGGATGATGTCGTCGGAGAGGATCTTGAGGACCACCGCGCCACCGAGGCTGGCTGCCACCCGCCCGGCCTCGGCGGGATCGCGAGCGATGCGGGTTTCGACCACCGGGATGTCATAGGCGGCAATCACCGCCTTGGCTTCCACCTCGCTGAGCACGCTGCGCCCGGCGGCGATCACGCCGGCCACCAGCTGCTTGGCCTTGTCCCGGTCCGGCTCGTCGAAGGTGCGGGCCGGCGGGGTCTCCATCAGCAGGGTCTGGTTGCGTTTGTAGGACACCAGATGGCCGAAGGCCCGCACCGCTTCATCCGGCGTGTCATAGGTGGGAATGCGACGGGCGGCGAAGCGGCGGCGGGCTTCGGACACCGCCGTATCTCCCAGCCAGCAGGTCAGGACCGGCGCCCGCGCGCGGTGCGACAGCACTTCGATCACCGCGTCGGCGGCTTCGGCGCTGTTGCCGAGCGCGGTGGGGCAGTTCAGCACCAAGGTGGCGTCGGAGCCGGGGTCCTCCAGCAAGGCGGTTAGAGCGTCGGCATAGCGCTTGCCGGGCGCATCGGCGGCAATGCCCACCGGATTGGCGTGCGACCAGTGCGCCGGCAGCAGCCGGTCCAGCCGCGCCACCGTCTCCGGCGCCAGATCGGCAATTCGCCCCGGCGAAGCATCCAGCGCATCGGTGGCCAGCACCCCGGCGCCGCCGCTGTTGGTGAGGATCGCCAGCCGGTCGCCCGCCAGGCGGATGCCGGAGGACAAGGTGGTCACCGCCTCGAACAATTCCCGCAATTCATAGACCCGCAGCATGCCGGCACGGCGGAAGGCGGCGTCATAGACCGCATCGCTGCCGGCCAGGGCGCCGGTGTGGGAGAGGGCGGCGGTGGCGCCGGCGGCGCTGCGTCCCGACTTGATGACGATGACCGGCTTGGCACGGGCGGCGATGCGGCCGGCGGACATGAATTTCCGCGCATCCAGGATGCTCTCCACATAGAGCACGATGGCGCGGGTGGTGGCGTCCAGGGCGAGGTGGTCGAGCATGTCGCCCACGTCCACGTCGCTCTTGTCGCCCAGCGACACCACATGGGAGAAGCCGAAGCCGCGCCCGTCCGCCCAATCCAGCACCGCGGTGGCCATGGCGGCGGACTGGCAGACGAAGGCCACGTCGCCTTTTCTCGGCATCAGATGGGCGTAGCTGGCGTTGATCCGCGCGGCGGTGGAGATGAAGCCCAGGGAGTTGGGGCCGAGGATGCGCAGCAGATGCGGCTTGGCGGCATCCAGCATGCGCTGCCGGGCCTGCGGCCCGTCGGCCGGCTCGCCGCCGCCGATCACCACCGCCGCGCGGCAGCCCTTGGCGCCGAGGTCCGCGATCATCTGGGGAAGGGTGTCCGGCGTGCCGGTGACCACCGCCAGGTCCACCGGGATGGGCAGATCGGCCACCGCCGCATAGTTGAGCGACGAGCGTACCGCCCGCTCGCGCGGATTGACGCTGAGGATCGGGCCCTCGAACCCGGCCTCGAACAGGTTGCGCGCCACCAGGGCGCCGACGGTGCCGGGCCGGTTGCTGGCGCCCACCAGTGCGATGGCGGCGGGATGAAACAGGGCGTCGAGATTGCGCGTCGTCATCGGTCACCTTGAGCTGCGGCCGTTCGGGACCCGGCGCGCTAGAGTGGCGTGCGGTTGCGTCGGAAGGAAGAATGTCAGCGCTGGGGAAGCTGCGGGGCCGGCCGAGGTGTCAGTGTCGGGCGAAGGTCTCGCGCACCGCATCGCTCAGTGCGTTGGAGAACAGCGGCTTCTCGATGATGGCGACCCCGGCCGAGGTGGCCCGCTTGCGCACGAGGTCGGTGGGGTGGGTGGTGATGAGGATGGCGGGCAGCAGCACGTTGCGCTGCTTGAGTTCGCGCAGCAGGTCGAGGCCGTTCTGTCCCGGGAGATTGTAGTCCACCACCAGACAGCCATCGTGCGGCAGGTCCGCATCGTGCAGGATCTCGGCTGGGCTGGCGAAGATGCGCACCTCGAAGCCGTCCAGCTCGAGCGCGAACTTCAGCGATGCGCGCACCGCCGGATCGTCATCCACCACCAGTACGACAGGTAGCATTGGATCCGGGCCCGCCTTATCGTCGCCGATCAAATACATCTGGCCTCCCCGGCGACCCGTTCGCGGATGGCGCGGTCGGAGGCCCGAACTATCCCCGGCGCGAGAGGGTGCGGCCTTGAGGCAGATCAAGAGACGATGCGCTGGTTTACTATCCTACCGCGCGGGCTCGGCGGGCGCTATGCCCGCCAGCAGCGCCATGCGCACCAGTTCCGGCAGGCTGCCCGCTTTCATCTTGGTCATGACGTTGGCGCGATAGACTTCCACCGTGCGCGGGCTGATGCCGAGATCATAGGCGATGGTCTTGTTCGCCAGTCCCGCCACTAGGCACTCCAGGACCTGCCGCTCGCGCTGGGAAAGACCGGCGAGGCGCTTGCCGATTTCCGCGCGGGCGCCATCCTGCTTGTCGGCCTCGGCGGTGCGCCCGAGACAGGCGCGCACGGCGCTGAGGATGGCGGTGTCGTCGAAGGGCTTCTCCAGGAAGTCCGCCGCCCCGAGCTTCATGGCCTCCACCGCCAGCGGCACGTCGCCATGGCCGGTCATGACGATGACCGACATGTTGGCGCCGCGCTCCTTGAGCACCTTGAGCAGTTCGACGCCGCTCATGTCCGGCATGCGCACGTCTGTGACCATGCAGCCCCGGTCCAACGCCACGTCGGAATGCAGGAAGGCGGCGGCGGACACATGCTGGCGCACCGTGAGCCCGTTGCTTTCCAGCAGGAAGGCCAGCGATTCGCGCACCGCATCGTCGTCATCGATCACGTGGATCGGCAGCACATCAGGCATCGTTCAGGGCCTCCTCGTCCACGGTCCTGAGGGTGAAGCGGAAGATGGTGCCGCCGCCGGGATTCGGCTCGGCCCAGATCCGCCCGCCATGGGCCTCGATGATGGTGCGGGAAATGGACAGGCCGACGCCCATGCCCTGCGCCTTGGTGGTGACGAACGGCATGAATAATTGCGCGTTCATGTCGTGGGAAATGCCATGCCCGGTGTCGCTGACCGATATGGTGACCATGTCGTCCTCCGCCGGCGCGGTCTGCACCAGCAGATTTCGCTTGGGCGCCTCCATCATGGCTTCCAAGGCATTGCGCATGAGATTGAGCAATACCTGCTGCACCTGGACCTTGTCGGCAAGCACGACGTCGCAGGCAGGGTCAAATTCGAAGCGCACCTGGATGCCGTGTTCCTTGGCGCCCACCAGCGCCAGGGCGCTTGCCTCCTCCACCAGCTTGGACAGCACCTCCAGGCGCCGCTCACTCTCGCCGCGGGACACAAAATCCCGCAGCCGGCGGATGATCTGCCCGGCCCGCAGCGCCTGTTCTGCGGCCTTGTCCAGCGCGCCCTGGAGCATGGGCAGGCGCTTGGGATCGCCATCGTCCAGCAGGCGGCGGGAGCCCTTGATGTAATTGGCGATGGCCGAGAGCGGCTGGTTCAGCTCGTGCGCCAGCGTAGAGGCCATCTCACCGAGAGCCGTGAGGCGGGAGATGTGCACCAGCTCGGCCTGGAGTTCCTGGAGGCGGGCTTCGGTTTCCTGGCGCTCGGTGAGGTCGCGGATGAAGCCGGTGAAGAACCGGCCGGAGGCCGAGTTCATTTCGCCCACCGCCAATTCCATGGGAAAAGTGGCGCCATCCTTGCGCTCGCCGGTGACCACGCGGCCGATGCCGATGATCCGCCGCTCGCCGGTGGTGCGATAGCGAGTCAGATAGCCGTCGTGGCTTTCCCGGTGGCCGCGGGGCATCAGGATGGAGACGTTGCGTCCGATCACCTCGGCGGCGGCATAGCCGAACAGGCGTTCAGCGGTGGTGGAAAACGACTGCATGATGCCGTTCTCGTCGATGACCACCATGGCATCCGGAACGGTATCGAGGATGGACGACAGATGCGCCTCGCGCGCCAGCAACGCGCGGTCGCGGGTCACGGCATCAAGCCGGGTCCGGCGCAGCCGTTCGCCCAGGATGGCGACAGCGGTGCCGCTGGCGGTGAACAGGGCCAGGCTCGGCCAGTCCGCCGCGGCATCTTGCGGAGCCAGGGCCTGCACCACGATGCAGCCGACGACGGCGGCCAGGGTGGCGGCGAAGCCGGCGATGAAGCCGCGGGCGCTGGCTGCGGTCACCACCACCACCAGCACCATCAGCAGCCGCGGGTCGAAAGCGCCCGCGCCCAGCGCCGATGCGGCCACCAGCACCAGGACCGCGCCTGCCATGCCCGGCAGCGCCTGCTGGATCGCGGTGGCAAAGCTCTGGGTGCTGTCGCCGGCCTTGGGCGGCAGCGCCTGCGTCGGCATTTCGCTCATACCCGATGTGTGCTCCGTCGATACGGGGGGCCGCACGGCAGCGGCTCCGTAAAATCCCTTAAGGGATTGAACCTAAGGGGCAAGCCCTAAGGAGTGAATCCGAATTTCTGCAACGGCACCAAAGGGCTATCCCTGAGTTCATGAGTAACCCGGAGATGAGTTCGATGTCGACCGCCCATAGCGTCATCGCCCAAATCGCTCCCGTCGTGGCTGTGATCCCCCCTTCTTCGATGTCCGCGCAAGCCTATGCGCATCCGATGCCGTCTGGAAGGTGGAGCGAGATGGCCAAAGGGGCCTCGACCGATGAGAGCGCTCGCCCCTCCCTGGTGGTCGCGGCGCTCGGCGTGCCGGTCACCTTCTCCCGCAACAGCGAGATCTTCGGCGACGACGAACTGGCCGAGAATGTCTATGTGGTGCTGAGCGGAGTGGTTCGCGTCTGCAAGCTCATGGGCGACGGCCGCCGGCAGATCGAAGCCTTCTGCCTTCCCGGCGATGCTTTCGGCTGGGAGACCGGCGAGCGCTATCGCTTCTCCGCTGAGGCGGTGAATGAATGCCGGGTGGCCCGGGTCAAGCGCTCGGTGCTGTTTGCCCGCGCCGGCAGCAATCCGGAACTGGCCTGCGCCTTGTGGGCGCTGAGCTTTGCCGAATTGCAGCGGGCCCAGGACCATCTGCTGCTGGGCCGCAAGACGGCGCAGGAGCGGGTCGGCACCTTCCTGCTCGATCTGGCGCGCCGCTCGGCTGCCGCCACCGGCGCCAGCCTGACCGAAGTTCAGCTGCCCATGTCGCGGCAGGACATTGCCGACTTCCTCGGCCTGACCATCGAGACGGTGTCGCGCACCCTGACCTGCCTGGAAGAACAGGCGACCATTTCCCTGCCGTCCTCCCGGCGCGTGCTGCTGCGGGATCGCTCCGCCCTGCGCCGCCTGGACTCCTGAGCAGCACCCCGCTTGCGGGGCGCCGACCTTCCGTCCTCCCCGCCTCATACCGCCGCCGCGTGCCTCTTGGGCCCGGCGGCGTTTTCTTGTGCCGGCAGCCGGGCATCGAACACCGCCGCCACCACCCGCGTGAAGGCACGCATGGCGTGAGGGATGGAGAGGAGATGTCCGGTACGAACCACTAGCCCGTCCTGTTCCAGCGCCTGCAGGCGTTCCAGCTCCGGCGCGAAGGTGTCGGCGTCGAACCCGTGTGCGTGCAACTCTGCATCCAGATCGACGACGGCCTCGCACATCAGGTGCTCGATCACCGCCCGCCGCAGCCGGTCTTCCGCCGATAGCGCGAACCCTCTCGCCACCGGCAGGCTGCCGGCCTCCAGAGCCGCGTGCCAGGCGGGAGTGGCGGGCAGGTTCTGCACATAGCCTTGCGGCAGCATGCCGATGGCGGAGGCGCCGAAGCCGAGCAGCACCGGGGCATCATCGGTGGTGTAGCCCTGGAAATTGCGCTTCAGCTGCCCCTCTGCGGCCCGCTGCGCCATGGCATCATCGGGCCGGGCGAAGTGGTCGAGGCCGATGGCCACATAGCCTTCGCGCTCCAGCAGTTCGGCGATCGCCTGGGCCTGAGCGAGGCGAGCGGTGGCGTCCGGCAGGGTATGGTCGGGGATGAGCGCCTGATGCTTCTTCATCCAGGGCACATGGGCATAGCCGAACACCGCGATGCGGTCCGGCTCCAGCGCCAGCGCCATGCGCACCGAGCGCAGCACCGAGGCTTCGGTCTGATGCGGCAGGCCATAAATCAGATCGAGATTGAGCGAGGACACCCCCGCCGCCCGCAGAGCGTCGGCGGCGGCTTTGGTCTCCTCGAAGGACTGATGCCGCCCGATGGCGGCCTGCACCGCCTCGTCGAAATCCTGCACGCCGAGGCTGGCGCGGGTGATGCCGGAGGCGCTGAGCGCGGCGATCATGTCCGGCCCCAGCACCCGCGGGTCCACTTCAATCGCCAGTTCCGCATCCGGCAGGACGTCGAAGCGGGTGCGAATCAACGCCGTGATCGCCTGGAAGTCCTCACCGGACAGCAGGGTCGGGGTGCCGCCGCCCCAATGCAGATGCGAGACCGCCAGCCGGCCGGGGATCAGGTCGGCAACCCGATTGATCTCGTCCCGCAGTCGCGCCGCATAGGCCGCCACCGGCGCCGGGCGGCGGGCCACCGAGGTGGTGCAGCCGCAATAGAGGCACAGCTCGGCGCAGAACGGCACATGCAGATAAAGCGAGGCGCGGGCGCCCGCCGGCAGCTCCGCCAGCCACTGCGCATAGACCTTGCCATCCACCTGCGGCCCGAAATGCGGGGCGGTGGGATAGCTGGTGTAGCGCGGCACCGGACGACCGTAGCGCGCCAGTAAGGCGGCGGAGGTGGCGGCCGGGGTGGGATGGGCGATGCAGGGGGCGTTCATGGCCGCCAGAATTGCCGCGCGCACCGGCGCTTTGCCTTGATGCAGCGCAAGCCATGCCGTCATCGGGCATCGGCGACAACCGGCGCTCATCTCTGGAGAGAGTGAACCTTGGCCGCAGGGGCGCCGTATCAAGTCCATGCAGGGAACAGGCGCCTGCGCCCACGGTTGAGGGATCATGGCACATCTCATCGCGTCTCTGGCCGCCGCCGCCGTCTTCGCCGGCGGTCTGATCGGGCCGGCATCGGCCACCTCGCTGGATACTTTGCGCTGGAAGGCGCGGCCGCTGGTGCTGTTCGCACCCGCTGCCGACGATGCTCGCCTGAGCGATCAGGTGGCGAAACTCGCCGGTGCGCAAGCGGGCCTGAAGGAGCGCGACATGGTGGTGCTCACCGTGGTGGCGCCGGATGATCCGCTGCGCACGCGCCTGAAGGCGCCGCGCGATGGCTTCCTCGTGGTGCTCGTGGGCAAGGACGGCCATGTGGCCCAGCGCTGGACCACGCCGCAGGCGCCGGCGGCGATCTTCGCGCTGATCGACCGCATGCCCATGCGCCAGGACGAGATGCGGCGCGGCCAATAAGCGGCCGATCTACCATTCGATCGCCGGGCGCAGGTCCGGATCGTACAATCCGGCCAGGCGGCCGGCGGCGGTGCGGGCAAAGCGCAGGGTCAGCGCCTTGCGGGTGGCCGGGGCCAGCGGGTGGCTTGGCGGCGGGCGCACGAGTTCGGCGCCGAAGCTGTCGGCAACGAGGATGCCCACGTCGTCCGGCAGGATGGCCACGGGGAAATCCAGCGGCACCGCGAACAGCAGGCGGTCGCAATAGAGCCGGTAGTCCGGCCATTTGGCGTCGGTGCGGAAATCCACCACCGAGGACTTGATCTCGACGATGGTGATCACCCCCTTCGCGTCGAGGGCAACGATGTCGGCGCGGCGGCCGGAGGCCAGGGACATTTCCGGCAGTCCGACCTGCCCGTAGGCGGCCAGATAACGCAGCACACCTCGTTGAACGGCCAGGGCGGTGGGCGATTGCCGGCCGTCCGGCCGCGGCACCGGCACGCTCACGAGCGGGCCTCCGCGGCCCGCTTGGTCTCGCCGACGACACTCAGCAGCCGGGTGTCGCGGGCGCGGCGGATGGCGGCGTTCAGTTCGCCGCCGAAGATGAAGGCGGTGGCGGTGAGATAGAGGAACACCAGCGCCACCATCACCGACGCCAGCCCCGCATAGGTGGTGACGTAATTGCTGGCAAACTCGCCCAGGTAACTGCCGAAGGCGGTGGCCGCCACCAGCCAGAGGGTGAGCGTTACGACGATGCCCGGCAGCACGTCCCGCAGCGAGCGCCGGCCCGCCGGCAGCCACAGGTGGGCCATCAGCAGGGCGACGAGCAGAATCAGCGTGGTGGTGCCGAGGCGCGCCACGGTCACCACGCCGCTCATCGGCTTGAGAGCGGGAACGTTGGCGACCATGGTCTGCCAGATCAGCGGCCCCAGCACCACCAGGAAGGACAGCGCCAGCATGGCCGCGGCTCCCACCACCACGAACACCACCGAGCCCGCCCGCAGCCGGTACCAGGCCCGGTGCTCCTTCATGCCATAGGCGCGGTTGAGCCCGATCCGCAGGCTCTCGATGCCGTTGGAGGAGAAGTAGATCGCCAGCGCCACGCCGGCGGTGAGCACGTCGGCGCGGACCTGGTTCACCACATTGTGGATCTCGCGGGCGATGGGCTCGGCCACCCGGTCGGGCCAGGTCTCCAGAATCAATTGGATGGCTTCATTGGCCAGTGGACGCAGATCCAGCACGCCGGCCAGGGCGGTGAGGAAGATCAGGAATGGAAACAGCGACATCAGCATGGACAGGGCGATGTGGCTGGCAATGGCCCAACCGTCATCGGCGAGGAAGGTCCATACGGCATCCATGACGACGCGATAGGCCCGAAGCAGCATGTTCCCTGTTCCAATCCCCGTGACATCGGACGCAGTGCATCATAAGCCAAGAGCAGCCCGTGATGGACCCCGGATGGCCGCGGTTCGGGAATAACCCCCGGCGGACCGGAACGGTTCAAGTGCCATTGCCGGTTTGACTATCAACGCCGAGCCCGAAACGCTGATGACGAAACCCCGCTGGCCGATCTGGGCGCGTCTGTCGCTACCCTGGCCCCTGCTCGACATGGCCCATGTGCGCCTCGCGGTGCGCGCGACCATCGCGGCGCTGCTGGCCTACGGCATCGCCTGGGCGCTGGATCTGCCGAAAGGCTATTGGGCGGTGCTCTCGGCCATATTGGTGGTGCAGTCCTCGCTCGGCGCCAGCGTCGCCGTGGCGCTGGATCGCGGCGCCGGGACGGTGGCCGGTGGCATCATCGGCGTGGCGCTGGCCATGCTGGCGGGGCCGTCGCAAAACCTCACGGTGCTGCTGCTGACCGTGGGCACGCTGGCGACCGCCTTGCTGGCGGCCTACCGGCCGAGCTTCAAGCTGGCGCCGGTGACGGTGGTGGTGGTGATGCTGTCCGATCCCACCCATGCGCAGCCGCTGATCTCTGGTCTGCAGCGGGTGTTCGAGATCACCTTGGGCGGGGTGGTGGGCATCGGCTGCGCGCTGCTGATCTTTCCCACCCGCGCCCTGCTGCTGCTGTTTCCCCATGCGGCCGACGCCATCGACGCCTGTGCCGCGCTGCTGGAGCAGGGCGGCGGTGGCCTGCTGGATGGAACCCTGGACCCGGCCGAGGTGGACCGCCTGAATGGCGTGGCCCGCGCCACCTTGCGGGCGGCGGACCTGCGGGTGGGGGAGGCCCGCCGTGAACGGGCGGGCCGGCTCTCCAGCGCCCCCGATGCCGCGCCGGTGGTGCGGCTCTGCCGGCGGCTGTGGCATTCGGTGATTATTCTCATGCGGGTGGCCGATCAGCCGCTGCCGGAAAGCCTGTCGGCTCCCGTCCGCCCCAGCTTGCAGGCGGCGGTGACGGCCTTGGCCATGGAGTGCCGGGATCTGGCCGAGAGCCTGCGCACCGGCAAGCCGCCAGCGATGGAGCGTCCGCCCGTCGATGCCGGCGCGGAGGCGCCGGAAATCGCTCAGCAGCCGGTGGGCGCCGCCATGGCCGCCGCGGTCGCGGCGTTGGAGGCGGAGATGGACCGCGCCGGTACCGCCGGCCTGCTGCGCGCCGACGGTGCCAGCCTGACCCGGCTTTACACGGCGGTCTCCGCCTGCATCCAGGTGCAGGAAAATCTCAATGAGCTCAGTGCCCAGATCGCCACTTACCGTCAGGACGCATAGATCTGGCGCCTGCCCGCACCGGAGATGCGGGCGCGCCGACGGCGCGAGTGAGGCTGTCAGGCGCGCCGTTCAAGGTCGTTGGGCATGCGCGTGGAAACGGTTTCAAGCATTCCGCTGTTCCATTTGCGTATATTTTGGCATCGCATATACATGGCGCGCTATACATAGCGCACGCTTATTCAACTCGCCGGCCACACGAAAGACATTTGCAGAAATTACTAAAATCATTATTGCTGGCGAAAGAATCTCTGGCGCCGGGATCGGCGGATCCTGGTTGGGCGGACGATGGTATTGAGGAAGCAAGCCCCGAAGCGGACGGCCTTTTTATCAGTGATCCTGATGATTGCCGCCTCGGTCGCGATACAAGGATACCTGATCTGGAATTCCTATGCGGAGCGGTGGGAGAGCGCCGTCCGCGCCGGCGAAAGCGTGATGAGTATCGTCTCGGCGGAGATCGAGCGAAATCTGAAGATCATTGATCGCGCTCTTCTCGCTGTGACCGACACTCTGGAGCGAATAGATGTCTCCAATCTCCCACCGGAAATGCGCAACAAGTTGTTGTTTTCCGGTTTGGCTGCAGCCGAATATGTCGGTGCCAGTCTGGTCCTCTCTAACGAGGGCAACGTTCTGTATGACTCCGCCTTTGCACAGCCGCGGCAGCGAAACATGTCGCGGCGCGAATTTTTCAATTTCCATCAAAAGAATGGCAATAAACTATTCATAGCAGGACCTTATACGGTCGAAGCTCGCGGCGGGGAAAAGGTCTTTCTTCTCAGCCGGGGGATCTATCGGAAAGACGGGACGTTCGACGGCGCGGTCGTGGTCTCGCTGAAGATCTCCTACTTCCTGACGATGTTCGAGCATGTCGACGTGGGGCCTGACGACTACCTCGCCTTGATCGACAAGCAGGGGCGGATCATCACTCGTGTGCCGTCGGCGGACGGAAAGGGCGATATCGGCAGCGATGCCAAAGGCCATCCGGTCCTAGGGCAGATGGTGGGCGAGACCATCGCACCCTTCACCGCCCAGACGCCGCTGGACGGCCTGAGGCGGCATTTCCTGTCGCGACAGCTGGGGCAATATCCGCTGGTGCTGGTGGTCGGCTTCTCCACCGGGGAGATCTTTCAGCCCTGGCTGAGATGGGCTTCGCTGCTGGCGACCCTGGCGGTGCTGAGCGCCACAACCGGCGTCTGGCTCGTCATGGCGCTTCAGCGGTCCATGACCCAGCAATTTGCCGTCGAGGCGGAGTTGCAGAATCTTGCCACCACCGATGCGCTGACTGGCCTGCCGAACCGCCGCGCGTTCGACGCCTATCTCGAGCGGGAATGGGCGCGGGCGTGCCGGAACCGGACGTCGGTGGGGCTGCTGCTGGTGGATATTGATCGCTTCAAGGTCATCAATGACACGCTTGGGCACACTGCCGGCGATGACCTGCTGCGGCTGGTGGGCAGCCAGATGGGAGCCAGCATTCATCGCGCGGGCGACTTCTGCGCCCGGTATGGCGGCGAGGAGTTCGCGGTGATTCTGCCGGGCACCTCGCTGACCGGAGCGACCGTCATCGCCGAGCGCCTGCGCAGCGACATTGAGGCGGCCACGGTCCGCTATCGCTTCGAGGGCAAGATGGTGGCCACCGCCAGCATCGGCGTCACGGCCGCCGCACCTCGGCCTCATGTGGCGATGGCCCTGCTGGTGGAGGCCGCGGACAAGGCGCTCTATCAGGCCAAACGAGCTGGCCGCAATCAGGTGTGCGCGATGGCGTTGGAGCCCATTAGCCCCGAGCGCACGTGGGCCATGCGGGCCTGAATGCTGCCGCGGCCGGGTCAGAAGTGTCGCCGGAGCCATTCTCCCGTTGCGTCCGCCGCGATGCGGCGCAAGGATGGAGAAAATACCGCAACGCACAACCTTCCGGGAGCCAGCCATGTCCAGCAGCCTTGCACTCCAAGCCGCGCCGGATGATGTCGATCCGGTGGAACTGGCTCGCACCGCTCTGGTGGCGCTCGAGCGCATCCTGGCGGAAGCCACCAGCAGCGTGCGCGCCCAGGTGAGCGAGGGCGGCAAGCTGTCGGCGACGCTGCTGGAAAGCGAACAGCGGGCGGCTCATGGCCTGTCGTGGCTGGCGACCTATGTGTTCGGCGTGCGTGAACTGGTCCATTACGCCGACCGGCTGTCGGCAACCGGCAAGTTCGGCGCCGCCGAACGCCTGATCGTCCAGATCGGCGCGGGCGAATATACCGCGCAGATCCTCGGCGGCATTCCCATGAGCCAGGGCGAGATGGTGCGCCTGGAAGACCTCTATGTGCCGGAGCCGGCCATCGCGGCGCTGCGCGCGGATGCCGCCATCGCCGCGCTGGTGCGCCAGGGCAATACGGCGGCGGCCCGCGCGGCGCTGGCCGCCATCATCCGCGCCGCCCATGGCGGCACCGTCGGCGATGCGGGCCTGGACGAGACCCTGGAAGCCATGCGCAGCGAGATCCATCGCTTCGTGGAGGCCGAGGTCGCCCCCCATGCGCACGAATGGCACTTGAAGAATGACTACATCCCGCTGGAGATCGTGTCCGGTCTGGCGGACATGGGCGTGTTCGGGCTGACCATACCGGAGGAATTCGGCGGGCTCGGCCTGCCGAAGGAGGCCATGTGCGTGGTCACCGAGGAACTCTCGCGCGGCTATATCGGCGTCGGTTCCCTCGGCACCCGCGCGGAGATCGCCGCCGAGCTGATCCTGGGCGGCGGCACCGAGGCGCAGAAGGCCCATTATCTGCCCAAGCTCGCCTCCGGCGAGATCCTGCCCACCGCGGTGTTCACCGAGCCCAACACCGGCTCGGACCTGGCCTCGCTGCGCACCCGCGCGGTGAAGGAAGGGGAGGGCGACGCCGCGGTCTACAAGGTCTCCGGCAACAAGACCTGGATCACCCATCCGGTGCGTGCCGACCTGATGACCTTGATGGTGCGCACCGATCCCAACCAGCCGGGCTATCGCGGTCTCTCCCTGCTGCTGGCGGAAAAGCCGCGCGGCACCGATGCCGATCCCTTCCCGGCGCCGGGCATGACCGGCGGCGAGATCGAGGTGCTCGGCTATCGCGGCATGAAGGAATATGAGATCGGCTTCGACGGCTTCGAAGTGCCGGCCGGTCAATTGCTGGGCGGCGAAGAAGGCCAGGGCTTCAAGCAGCTCATGAACACCTTCGAATCCGCCCGCATCCAGACCGCCGCCCGTGCCGTGGGCGTCGCCCAGGCGGCCATGGAGACCGGCCTGCGCTATGCGGAAGAGCGCATCCAGTTCGGCAAGCCGCTGATGGCTTTCCCGCGCGTCGCCGACAAGATCGTCATGATGGCGGTGGAGATCGCCATCGCCCGCCAGATCACCTATTTCGCCGCCCGCGCCAAGGATGAAGGCCGGCGGACCGATCTGGAAGCCGGCATGTCCAAGCTGCTGGGCGCGCGCGTCGCCTGGGCGGCGGCGGACAATGCCTTGCAGATCCACGGCGGCAACGGCTTCGCGCTGGAATATCCGGTCTCGCGCCTGCTGTGCGATGCCCGCATCCTCAACATCTTCGAGGGCGCCGCCGAGATCCAGGCGCAGGTGATCGCCCGTCGTCTGCTCGAAGGCGGCAACTAGCACTTCCCCTACAGTCAGGCTCCGGCTCCGCGCGCTTCGGCGCGCGCCGGGTCATTGGGCCACGGGGCGGGGCGGACGCACGACCGGACCGAAGCGCTCAATGCTGGCGATGGCATCGGCCATCGGCTTGGGCGAGATGGCGATGAAGCCATCGAAGGGGCCGCTCATTTCCAGGATGAGGAACAGCGCGCCGCCGATGGAGGCCGAGCACAGGCTCAGCGCCACGATGCTGATGACGTTGGGCGGGGCGAACAGGCCGAAGCTGGCGAAGATCAGGGTCAGCCACACCACCAGCACCACGGTGAAGATGGTGGGGATCGCGGCTGTGCTTTCCTCCAGCACCGACCAGCGGGTGGTGGTGATGGCGTTGAGCCGCGCCAGCGCTTCCGTCCGCAATTCCTGTGCCTCCGGCGTGACCGGGGCCAATTGGCGGACGGCGGTGTCGAGCGCGCCCAGCAGCGCCTCGGAAGATTGGGTGTTGCGCAGCGCCGGCAGATCGGGCGTGCCTTGCCAGGTTTCATTGACCACGGCGCGGGCATAGTCGCTCAGTAGTTCGCGCGCCGGCGCGGCGTCGGGGCCGTAATGGCGCAGCGAGGCGTCGAGGCCCAGGACATAGGTGGCGTAGGTGTGGACGTCGCGGTCGGTGGTGTCGAAATTTCCCTTCACTGAAGCGGTCATCAGGCCGAGGATCAGAGAGGCCATGGCGGCGATCATGCCGACGCCCAACTTGACCGCATCCTGGGTCTCCTTGGAGACGTGGTGTGCGGGCAGATACTGGGCGATGGTCATGGCGCCCATGGCGCCGGTCAACATGCACGCAAACGCGATGGCGGCGACGGCCGACGATTCCATACCCTGATGTCCTTCATGCAGCCGCAATGCGGTCCCCGCGGCGGCGGCGATGACCACAGCAGAACCGCGCGTCGGGCGACAGGGCTCGCGCGCGCATATGTCGGTAAGTTGCCGTACCTGAATGGGTCTTAGGCCCAGGACCACACTCCGGCAAGCCTGCCGGCCCGCCGGTGCGAGGCCGCGCCGTGCTCACGGCCGCGCTGCGGCGGCTCCGGCTCCGGCGTCGTTCGCGCGCAGCCGGTCCGCCAGCGCGGCGATGTGGCGGGCATCGGTGCCGCAGCAGCCGCCGAGCACCCGCAGCCGGTAGTTGCGGCGCAGGTTCATCATGTCGGTAGCGAAAGCCTCCGGCTCGCCGGCGTCCAGGGTGGTGAGGGCCACCAGTTCCTCCGGCGGCTTGGCGGAGGCGTTGGCCTTCAGGCCCATCACCCGCGGCCCCAAGGCGCCGGCGGAAGTCGCGCCGCCGCTGCTGTCCTGCGCCGCCCGGAAGCGCGTGGCGTGGGTGCAGCCGACCATGAAATAGGCCGGCGGCGGCGCTACGGCGGCATCGATGCGGGCGATGGCATCGGCAAAGGCGCTGCCATCCAACAGCCGGCCCTGCGGGTCGATCACTGGCGCCAGCACATAGGGCAGGCCGGCGGCGGCCATGGCCCGGGCCACCCCTTCCATTTCCGCCACGCTGGGGAAGGTGGGGGCATAGAGCAGGTCCACCCCGGCGGCGGCGAGGCTGTCCGCTTGCTCTTGGTGATAGGCGCGGGCCGCGGCGCAATCCGGGGCATAAGTGGGGTCGTAGCCGTCGCCCTGCGGGCCGATGACGCCAGCAATCACCACCTGCGCCTCCAGCCCGGCCGCGCGGCGCAGATCCATGAGCAAAGCGACGGCGTCCGCATTCACGCGGGCCACGTCGCCGGGGGCGGCAAAGCCCTGCCGGGCGAGACACGCGCGATTGGCGCGCCAGGTGGGCGTACCGACCTGCATGGGCAGGCCGGAGCGGGCTGCGATGTCGAGATAGCTGCGATAAATGCTCGCCAGCACCTCGCGCTCGCCTTCACGATAGAGCGTCAGGTAGGCGGCGAACTCGGGCAGAGCAATGCCGTGGCCATAAATCAGCTGGGTTTCCAGCCCCCCATCCGCCAGCCAGACCGGCGCGGTGTCGCGCAGCCGGTCGAACCGTGTGGCGGGGGCGGGCGCCATGGCCCTATTCGGCGGCTTTTGGGGCCAGATGCGCCGTGGTGCCGCCGGCCGGAGCTGCCTGTTCGGCAGCGATCCGGGCTTCCGCGTCTTCCTGCGCCTTCAGCACGTCCGGGTGCGGCATGGACATGATGTTGTAGCCGCTGTCGACGAAATGCACTTCGCCGGTGACGCCGCCGGACAGTTCGGACAGCAGATAGAGGGCCGACCCGCCCACCTCTTCCAGCGAGACCGTGCGACGCAGAGGCGCGTGGCGCTTCTGGTAGTTGAACATCAGCCGGGCGTCGGCGATGCCGGCGCCGGCCAAGGTGCGCACGGGGCCGGCGGAAATCGCATTCACGCGGATGCCCTGGGGACCGTAATCGGCGGCCAGATAGCGCACGCTGGCTTCCAGCGCCGCCTTGGCGACACCCATCACATTGTAGTTCGGCATGACGCGGGTGGCGCCGCCATAGGTGAGGGTGATGATGGAGCCGCCTTCGGTCATCAGCTCGGCGGCGCGCCGGGCGATCTCGGTCAGCGAGAAGCAGGAGATGAGCATGGTGCGGGAGAAATTCTCCCGGCTGGTGTCGGCATAGCGGCCCTTCAGCTCCGACTTGTCGGAGAAGGCCACCGCATGCACCACGAAATCGATGCTGCCCCACTGCGCCTTGAGGGCGGCGAACAGAGCGTCGACGCTGGACAGATCTTCTACGTCACAGGGCACCACCAGGGAGGCGCCCAGGCTTTCCGCTAGCGGGCGCACCCGCTTGGCCATGGCTTCGCCCTGATAGGTGAATGCCAGTTCCGCACCCTGACCGGCCAAGGATTTGGCGATGCCCCAGGCAATGGAGTGGTCGTTCGCCACGCCCATCACCAGGCCTCGCTTTCCCTTCATCAGGTCGTGCATTGCTGGTTGTCCTTGCATTGAATGGTGCCACGGCGATAGCAGACCTCGCCGCCAAGCGCCATGGCGGGGCCGATCACCTGAGGTTTCCAATCCTGACGAAGTCTGCGCCCGTCCATGCGGGCGCAGAGCCGGGTTCAGGCGTCCAGATGCTTCAGCACCAGGCAGGCATTGGCGCCGCCGAAGCCGAAGCCGTTCGAAAGCACGTGGCCGAGCGCCACATTGTCCACGCGCTCGCGCACGATGGGCATGTCGGCGAAGGCGGGGTCGATTTCGTCGATATGGGCGCTCTTGGTGATGAAGCCGTTCTGCATCATCAGGATCGAGTAGATCGCCTCATGCACGCCGGTGGCGCCTTGCGAGTGGCCGGTCAGCGACTTGGTGGCGGAGATCGGCGGGCACTTGTCGCCGAACACGGCGCGCAGGGCCTCGATCTCCTTCAAATCGCCGATGGGCGTCGAAGTGGCATGCGGGTTCACATAGTCGATGGGCGCCTTGATGCCGGCAATGGCCAGCTTCATGGCCCGCGCGGCGCCCTCGCCCGAGGGGGCGACCATGTCGGCGCCGTCGGAAGAGACGCCATAGCCGACGATTTCCGCATAGATGCGGGCGCCGCGGGCCTTGGCCACTTCCAGTTCTTCGAGCACCAGCACGCCGGCGCCGCCGGAGATCACGAAGCCGTCGCGGTTCTTGTCATAGGCCCGCGAGGCCACCGCCGGGCGGTCGTTATAGTTGGACGACATGGCGCCCATGCCGTCGAACAGCACCGAGAGGGTCCAGTCCAGATCCTCGCAGCCGCCCGCGAACACGCGGTCCTGCTTGCCATAGAGGATCTGCTCATAGGCATTGCCGATGCAGATGTTGGTGGTCGCGCACGCCGCCGAGATCGAATAGCTCAAGCCCTTGATCTTGAACCAGGTGGACAGCGTTGCCGACGCCGTCGAGGCCATGGCCTTGGGCACCGCGAACGGGCCGACGCGCTTGGGGCCCTTGGTGCGGGTGATGTCGGCAGCCTCGACGATGGTCTTGGTGGACGATCCGCCCGAGCCCATGATGAGGCCGGTGCGCTCGTCGGAAATCTCGTGCGGCTCAAGGCCGGCGTCACGGATCGCCTGCTCCATGGCCACATGGTTCCAGGCGGTACCGCCGCCATGGAAGCGCATGGCGCGACGGTCCACGACGTCCTCCGCCACCAGCGTCGGAGCGCCCTGCACCTGCGAGCGGAAGCCGAGGCGGGCATAGTCGTCCGCGAACGTGATGCCGCTCTTGGCCTCGTGCAGGCTGGCGAGCACTTCCTGAGTGGAATTCCCGATAGATGAGACGATGCCCATCCCGGTGACGACGACGCGCCGCATGTCACCTCCCAAGGTGAAAAATCGAGCAGCCGTGCGCGGCTGATCCCGCGCGCGGTCGTGCTGTGTTCAAAGCAAACCCTGTCCTGCCCTGAGCCCCAACGGGGGCTATTCCTTCACCGGACGGCACGCAGCGTCAACTCCGCCCAGCCGTGGCAAAAGATCGTGGCGATCAGGTGTCAGACGCCCGAAGAACCCGGCGCCGCATCAGCCTGGAACAGGCCGACCTTGAGATCTTTGGCGCGGTAGATGACCTGGCCATCCGCCTCGAGCCAGCCGTCGGCAATGCCGAGCACCAGCTTGGAGCGCATGACCCGCTTCAGGTCGATGCCATAGACCACCTTCTTCATCTCCGGCAGCACCTGGCCGGAGAACTTGAGTTCTCCCAGGCCCAGAGCCCGCCCGCGGCCGGGCGAACCCAGCCAGCCGAGGAAGAAGCCCACCAATTGCCACATGGCATCCAGGCCCAGGCAGCCGGGCATCACCGGATCGCCCTTGAAGTGGCACGGGAAGAACCAGAGGTCCGGATTCACGTCCAGTTCAGCGCGCACCATGCCCTTGCCGTAGGCGCCGCCGGTCTCGGAAATTTCCGAGATGCGGTCAAACATCAACATGGGCGGGAGGGGAAGCTGCGCATTGCCGGAGCCGAACAGTTCACCCCGTCCGCACGCCAGGAGATCCTCGTAGTCGAAGCTGGTCTGCCGGTCCGCCATTCTCTCTGGTATCGCCATCTGTCCACAAGGGAGGATTACGTAGGCCTTTCGGGCCGCGTCCGGGACCGAACGCCGGCACTCCCTATCATAGGAGCCCACGCACTCAAAGTCATGAAAGCGTCACAGCCACGCTTGCCAGCCAACATTCCATGAGGCGAAGCTCGCCCCTGGCGGCAAGGTTAGAGATGGTGGAATGATACATTCCTTCCTCATCGGCCGGGCACAATTTCGCCAGTGGTGCGTTGAGGGGCCGATAGCGAGGAGACCGAGATGCTGAGACAGTTTCGCGAGTTCGCCATGCGCGGCAATGTTGTTGATCTCGCGGTCGGCGTCATCATCGGCGCGGCCTTTGGCAACATCGTCACCTCCATGGTGAGCGATATCTTCATGCCGGTGATCGGCGCCGTGACCGGCGGCCTGGATTTCTCCAATTACTTCGTGCCGCTGTCCTCGGCGGTGACCGCGGACAATCTGGTGGACGCCAAGAAGCAAGGCGCGGTGCTGGCCTATGGCCATTTCATCACCATCGCCATCAACTTCATCATCGTGGCGGCGATCCTGTTCTTCATCGTGCGGGCGATCAATTCCCTCAAGCACGCCGAGGAGAAGAAGGCCGATCCGTCGCCGCCGCGCTCCGAACTGCTGCTGGAGGAGATCCGCGATCTGCTCAAGCGCGACGTCGCCGGCAAGGAGAGCGCATCCCCCGGCGCGTGAGGCCGTTACGTCAGCGGATGTCCGCGCCCACCGCCGCGCTGACGCTGGCAAAGCCGTCGGCCTTCAGCCGCGCCGCAAGGTCCGCCTTGATGCGCGGCACCAGCGCCGGGCCATGGAACACCAGAGCGGAATAGAGCTGCACCAGATCGGCGCCAGCGCGGATCTTGGCATAGGCATCCGCCCCCGATGAGACGCCGCCGGCCCCGATCAGCGGAATGCGCCCGCGTACCAGCCGGTAGAGCGCGCCGAGGCGCTCGGTGGACAGCGCGAACAGCGGCTGGCCGGACAGGCCGCCGGTCTCGCCCTTGTGGCTGCTCTTGAGGCTGGCCGGGCGCGAGAGGGTGGTGTTGCCCATGATGATGCCGTCGACGCCCTGTTCCAGCGCCACGTCCGCCACCGCTTCCAGGCCGGCGTCGTCCAGGTCGGGGGCGACCTTCACCAGCAGCGGCGGACGGGCCGCCACATCGGGAATGCTCTGGTTGCGGGCGGCGATGGCGCTGCCGATCACGGTGGCCATCTCGGCGCGGGCCTGGAGTAGCCGCAGGCCGGGCGTGTTGGGCGAGGAGACGTTGCACACCAGATAGTCCGCCACCCGGCAGGTGGCGGAGATGCCGGCGACATAATCCTCGCTGGCGTCCTCGCTTTCCTTGTTCTTCCCCACATTGGCGCCGACGATGCCGCCCGCGCCCGCCGCCCGCCGCCGGCCCAGATGGTAGATGAACGGCGCCAAGCCCTGGGAATTGAAGCCGAAGCGGTTGATGACGCCCTCGTCCTCATCCAGCCGGAACAGGCGTGGCTTGGGATTGCCGGGCTGCGGACGCGGCGTCACCGAGCCCGCCTCCACGAAGCCGAACCCCAGGCCCAGCAGGGGATCGACGATCTCCGCATCCTTGTCGAAGCCGGCAGCCAGCCCGATGGGGTTGGGGAAATCGAGGTTCCACACCCGCGTCGCCAGCACCGGATCGTCCGGCCGGCGGTCACCGGGCACGAGGCCTTTCTTCAGGGCGCGCACCACGAGGCCGTGCGCCTGCTCAGGCGTGATCAGCGGCAGGAACGGACGGACGAGGGGGTAGAGATCCATGGGCGTGCGACTACTCGCTCAGCTGGGCGGCGCCGCCATGGGCCTTGGACCAAGCGTGCGGATTGTTCAGGAACGATTCGATCTCGTCCACCTGCTTGGCCTCGAAGCGGCTCATGGTCTTCACCGCAGCCAGGATATCCCACCAGGTGCACAGGTGATGCAGTTCGAGACCGGACTCCTTCAGGATGGTCTTCGATTCCTGGAAGATGTCGTAATAGAAGAAGACGAAACAGTGGCCGCACTCGGCGCCCGCATTGCGCAGCGCGTGCACGAAATTGACCTTGCTGCGGCCGTCGGTGGTGAGATCCTCCACCAGCAGCACCCGCGAGCCGGCTTCCAGATGGCCCTCGATCTGGGCATTGCGGCCGAAACCCTTGGGCTTCTTGCGCACATATTGCATCGGCAGCATCAGCCGGTCGGCGATCCAGGCGGCGAACGGAATGCCCGCGGTCTCGCCGCCGGCCACGGTGTCGAACTGCTCGAAACCGATTTCGCGATAGATCGTGGAAATGCCGAAGTCCACAAGCGTCTGGCGCACCCGCGGGAACGAGATCAGCCGGCGGCAATCGATATAGACCGGGCTGGCCCAGCCGGAGGTGAAGATGAAGGGCTCGCCGTCGGAGAAGCGCACCGCTTCCACTTCCAGCAGCATGCGCGCCGTGAGCTGGGCAACGGTGGCCTTGTCGGTGAAAGCGGTGACGTTGGTCATGGGAGCGCGGCGCCTCGTTCAAACATGTAGCGAGGCGCATATATCAGAGCCGGCGGCGGGGAACACGCCTTTGCGCGCTTGTGGCGCACTTTCCGCTGTTTCGGTACTCCGTCAGGCGGCTCGGACACGGGCCAGGAAGGCCGCCATTTCATCTGTCAGCGCCACGCTCAGGCTGGAGAGCTGCTGGGCGGCGGTCAGCACCTGGGCGGTGGCCGCGCTGAACTCCTGGTTCACCGCGTGCACGCCGCTGATGTTCGAAAACACCTGCGAGGTGCCCGTCGCCACCATTTCCACGCTGTGGGCGATTTCGCGGGTGGCGGTGCCCTGCTCGGTGACGGCGGCGGCAATAGCGGTGGAGATGGCGGCAAGGCCTTCGATGGTGGCATTGATGCCCTGCACCGCCAGCGCCGCCTCGGCGCTGGAGCCCTGGATCGAGCTGATCCGGGCGCGGATATCGGCGGTGGCGCGGGTGGTCTGGTCCGCCAACTGCTTGACCTCGGAGGCCACCACCGCGAACCCTTTGCCCGCTTCGCCGGCGCGGGCGGCCTCAATGGTGGCGTTGAGCGCCAGCAGATTGGTCTGGCCGGCGATGGCATTGATCAGGTCCACCACACTGCCGATGGTCCGGGTGGCTTCCGACAGGCCGTTGATCTGAAGATTGGTCTGTTCCGCGTCGGCCACCGCGCGGGCGGTCATGTCGGTGGACTGCTGGACCCGGCGGTCGATTTCGCGGATGGAACTGGACAGCTCTTGGGTTGCGGCGGACACGGTCTGCACATTCTCGGAGGCCTGCGAGGCCGCGGCGGTGACCGCTTCGGTACGCTCGGATGCCTGCTGGGAGGACCGAGCGAGGCCGTTGGCGGAGCCTTCCAGTTCCCTGGCAGAGCTCGCCACCTTCAGCACGATGGTGCTGACGCTGGCTTCGAAGGCGGCTGACAGGTCGGCGATCATCATTTGCCGCTGCTGCATCGCCCGGCGGTCGCTCTCCTGTTTGTCCGCCTGGACCTGATCGATGCGCGCCAGAGCCGCGCGGAACACTTCGACCGTGGCGGCGATCTTGCCCAGTTCGTTGCTGTAGTCCCCGAACGGGATGGCCGTGGTGATATCGCCCGCCGCCAGTTCCTCCATCCGCCCGACGATCTGGCCGATTCCCGTCTTGATGCGATAGCTGACGAGCGCGGCCAGCGCGAAGATGGCCACGCAGACGGTAATGCTGAGGCTGACTTCCCGCCACAGATGGGACTGGAAGCCGCTGATCCGCTCGCTGAGCAGCCGGGACAATTCCGCCGTGCCGGCGGTCCAGAACGGATCGGCGGCGGCGATGATGCCGGCGTGGGCGGCGTCGATCCTGCGGATGTCGGCGGCGGTGTCGCCGGAGCGTCCGGCCGCCAACGCCTCGGCCGTGGCGGACAGTGTGGCGACGCGATCCTTCAGCGTTGCGGCCGCCGGGGTCATGATCTTCCCCAGAGCGCCGCTTGCGTTTGCGGCCACGGCGGACGCGACGGAATTTTGCAGGGCGGTCCCGGCCGCCGCGAGGCGGGCGCCGGCCACCACGGCGGTGGCGCGGACCTCGAAGCGCGGCGCGCCTTCCGCCGCGAGCGCGGCCGAGGCATCCCGCATGCCGCGCGCGGCCGCCACCAGCTCGGGCAGCTTCACGGTGGTGGCGTCCATCATGTAGAAGCTGTCGAGGTCGGGATCGAGCGTCAGATTGGAGCCGTCGTCGATCTTGGCGATGAGCGTAAGCGCCGCACGCCCGATCGCCTCCCCGGAGCGGCTCGCGATGGCCGCGAGCAGGTCCTTGCGGGCAGCTTCGGTCTGCATCACGCCATCATGAGCGGCGCCCGCCCGGTTCAGGCCGGCCACCACGGTTTCCGGCACCGTCACCGGACCGGACACGCCGGCCATGGCCAGCGACAGCGCCGGCCAGACTTCGCCCAGATAGGCGACGCCCTCGCGCTCGCGTTGCGCGAAGCCAATGTCCTTGTTGGATTGCGCGACAAATAGATGCCCGAAAATCCCGATCGGCAGCAGGAACAGCGCGCAAACCGCGGCGAGTTTCCGGCCGATAGGCTGCCGGTCCAGGACACGCACAACTTGGGACATGGTCGTCTTCCCTACGGCGTTGTGCCGTGGCTCGTCGTTCGCGGATCTGTATCAGATGTTCTTCTGGATGCTCATCTCTAGGGCGGCATTCCGTTAAAACATGGGTTTTTTGAACATGAACATCAAATACATTCTATGGTGCGATAGAATGGCAGATCAACGATAATTGATCAAAATCAAATACATCCAATTTGAACAACTTTGGCGGGCAAATGCTCCGCGAAAGCTTGGTCGCGCGCATGCGGCGCCGGATAAGGCTGGCGCCGGGCACCCTTGCTGCCCATAAGATGATGCGGCGGATACGGCCGGCGAGGAGAGGCAGCGTGACGGGCGAGATCTGGCAGTTGGTCGATTCATCCACGGTCGGAGGCATCGAGACCCACATTGCCGTTCTTGCCCGCGCCTTGATGGCGGACGGCCTGCCGGTGCGGGTGATGCGGCTGGCGGATCACGGCCCCAATCCCTGGCTGCGCCAGCTGGAGGCGGCCGGCGTGCCCCATGGCGTCATCGGCGGCGGCTTCGCAGCGCTGCTGCGCCGGCTGCGGCAGGAGCGCCCGGCTCTGGTCCATACCCACGGCTACAAGGCCGGCATCTTCGGGCGGTTGGCGGCGCGGGCGGCGGGCATTGCCTGCGTCTCCACATTCCACGCCGGCGAGCGCGGCCCGTTCCCCGTCTCGGCCTATCAGGCACTCGATGGGCTGACCTCCTGCCTGGGCCCGCGTATCGCGGTCAGCCCGGCGATTGCGACGGCGCTGCCGTTCAAGGCCACGGTCATCTCCAATTTCGTGCCGGTGCCGCAGGTCGCGCCCGAAAGTCCTCGCCCGCCGGTGGTGGGCTTCGTCGGCCGCTTCAGCATCGAGAAGGGGCCGGATCTGTTCTGTGCCCTGGCCGAACGCATGGTGGGGCGAGGCGTGGCGTTCGAGGCCTTCGGCGACGGTGCGTTGCGGCCGGAGCTGGAGGCCCGTTATGGCGGTGTGGTGCGGTTCCATGGATTGGTGGCCGAACCCGCCGGCATCTGGCCGCGCATCGGCCTGCTGCTGATGCCGTCGCGCGCTGAAGGACTGCCGCTGGCGGCCATCGAGGCCATGGCGGCGGGCATTCCGGTGGCGGCCAGCGCCGTGGGCGGACTGCCGCATCTGATCTCCGCTGGCCGCAACGGCTGGCTGTTTCCCGCCGGCGATCTCGATGCCATGGCGGCCACGGTGGCGGGCTGGCACGACCTGACCCCAGAGGCGCGGACGGCCATGGGCGAGGCGGCCTGGCGCACGGCGCGGGAAGGCTATGCGGTGGATGTGCTGGTGCCGCAGGTCCGCGCCGTCTATGCGGCGGCCGGGGCGCAGCGGGCGTAGCACAGGTGGCGGCGCGTGCGGCGCCCATGCGATAGAGTCATGCGATAGAGTAGAGTGCGAACAGACCCCTGCACCCCATGGCGTCGAGGCGAAGCGTGACCGAGGGCCGTTCATTCCACTCCAGCCAGCCCGCGCGGATGACGCCGGAGCAGCGGGGGCATTGGATCCAGATTTCCATCGCCTTGGCCGTGGTGGCGGTGATCTCCTACATTTGGCTCACCACGCCGGGCGTGGAACTGCCGCTGGGCATCGCGCTGGGCCTGATCATGGTGGTGCTGGCCTTCAAGCGCCCCTCGGTGCCCTGCATCATCTTCGTCAGTTTTTCCTTCCTGCGCATCCACGAGGCGTTTCCCTTCCTCAGTCCCATGCGCATTCCGCAATTGCTGGCGCAGCTGACCATCGTGGTCATGGTCTGGCATCTGGTGCTGATGCGGTCGATCCGGCCGTTCTGGTCGCGGGAATTGACCGCCTATACGGTGTTCTTCCTGCTGTGCACCGCCTCGGTCGCCACCTCCAGCGGCCGCGACCTGTCCATCACCTTCTGGTCCGACACCTTGGTGAAGGTGGCGCTGATGACCTTCCTCATCGCCTGGACCACCCGAAGTGCCGCCGATTTCCAGCTGGCGGTGCAGACCTTGATCCTGGCCGGTATCGCGGTGTCGTGCGTGGCCATCTACAACAAGATCAATGGCATCGGCCTGGTGGAGGGCACCCGCGTCACCATCGGCCGCGCCGAGGGGTCGGTGCTGGGTGATCCCAACGATTTGGCCTTGGCATTGCTGTTTCCCTTGAGCTTCGCCGGGGCGCTGGCGGTGGCCCGAACCCATTTCATCAATCGGATGCTCGGCATCATCGGCTTTGCCGTGGTGGTGGGGGCGATCATCTGCACCCAGAGCCGCGGCGGGCTGCTGGGCATGGCGACCGTCGCCGCGGTGCTCGGCAGCCGCTATGTGAAGAACAAGATGCTGCTGATGGTGGTGGGCGGGCTCGCGGTGCTGGTGCTGTTCGCGGTTGCCGGCATTTCGGGCCGCTCCTCCGGCGGCGCGGGGGAGACCGGCATCGATGAATCGTCCGAAGGGCGGCTGATCGCCTGGACCACCGCCTGGAACATGGCCAAGGCGCACCCGCTGCTGGGGGTGGGGGTGAATACCTTCCCTGCCAATTATTTCTATTATACCGAGGCGTGGGATGGGCACGAACATGCCGTGCATTCCACCTGGTTCGGCGTTTTGGCGGAAACCGGCTTCTTCGGCTTCGGCGCCTTCATCACCATGGTGGTGCTGATGGGGCGGCGGGCCCTCAAGAACCTGGCCGCCGCGCAGGCCCCCGGCACCGATCCGCGGCTGCAGACCGCGGCGCTGGCCCTGGCGTCGGGCTTGGCCAGTTTCTGTGTATCCGGCACCTTCCTGACCCAGGGATTGGCGTGGCCGCTCTATGTCATGCTGGGCCTGACCGTGGCCCTGGCGCGCCAATTGTCCATCGCCCGCGCCGCACCGCAGCTGGAAAACATGCCGCCGCCCTTCAGTAAGGCCGTGTCGCGCGGTGCTGATCTGCGAGCCGACGCATGAGCGCCGATCTGGTGGTGTTCGGCGAGGATTGGGGCAGCCATCCCTCGTCCACGCAGCATCTGGTCGCCCGCCTGGCGCGGCGGCGGCGGGTGCTGTGGGTGAACTCCATCGGCCTGCGCCGGCCTCGGATCGCCGTGGGCGATTTCCGGCGGCTGGCGCACAAGCTGGGCGCGGTCGCCGGCGGGGGCGGCAAGTCGCCGGCCGCTGCCCCCGCCAGTGCCCCGCCTGCCGGGCCGGTGCGCATCCTGGCGCCGCTGGCGGTGCCGTGGCCGGGTAGTGCCACCGCCGAGCGGGCCAATCGCATGCTGCTGGGCCGCCAGGTGCGCCGCGCCATGGCGGACGTCGGCATCACCCGGCCGGTCCTATGGACCTCGCTGCCCAGCGCCATTTCTGTGGTGGGCACGCTCGATGAGCGGGCGGTGGTCTATTATTGCGGCGACGATTTCGGCGCTTTGTCGGGCGTCGACCATGTGCCAGTGCTGGAGATGGAGCAGCGGCTGGCGGCGCGAGCGGACCTGATCGTGGCGGCCAGTTCGGTGCTGGCGGCGCGCTTTCCCGCCGAAAAGGTGCTGCTGCTGCCGCACGGGGTCGACTGCAGCCTGTTCAGCACGCCTGCGCCCACGCCGCCCGATCTGCCCCAGGGCCGGATCGCGGGATTTTACGGCAGCATTTCCGATTGGCTGGACCTGGGCATGATCGCCCGCGCGGCCCGGACCCTCGCCAACTGGACGTTCGTCTTCGTCGGGCCGGTGCGCACCGATGTGTCGGAGTTGGCGGCCTTGCCCAATGTGGTCTTCCTCGGCGCCCGTGGACACGAGGAACTGCCGGGCTATGTGCAGCATTGGGACGTGGCGCTGATTCCCTTCCGCGACACCCCGCAGATCCGCGCCTGCAATCCGCTGAAGCTGCGGGAATATCTCGCCAGCGGCACGCCGATCGCCGCCACCGTCTTCCCCGCGCTCCTGCCTTACGAGCATCTGGTCTCGTCCATCCCGCCCGGCGGCGATCTGTCGGAGGCGATCCTGGCGGCGGTCGGTCAAGGTGGTGCCGTCCGGCGGCGGGCGGTGGTGGAGGCAGAGGATTGGGACGCCCGCGCCGCGACCCTGGACGCGGCGCTGGATCGGCTCTGAGCGTCTACCGCGGCGCCCTGGGAGGGGCCGCGGCGGCACTGAACCCGAATGATTGCGCCGGATTATTGCGCCTGCGGTGCCGGCTGGGGCTGCACCGTCGTCGAAGGCTGGGACGCCGGGGGCGTGGTCGTCGTCGCGGAGCCGGGGCCGGTGCTGGGAGCCGGGGCGGGCGCCGGCGCAGCCGTAGACGGCGAGCCGGACGTTGCCGAGGCTGGCGTTGCCGTGGCGGGCGCGGGCGCCGGCGTTGGCGCACTGCTGGTGGTGGTCGTGGTGGCCTTGGTCTTGCGGCTGCTGCTCTTTTTGGCCTTGTTCGACTTGTGGGTGGAGGTGTTCTGCGGCACGCCGAGCACGCCCTTGACACCACCGGCGACGCCGCCCGCCACACCACCCACGGCACCGCCGACGACACCGCCCACGGGACCCGCGACGCTGTTGCCGGTGGCGGCGCCTTCCTGGGCTCCCCGCACCACGCCCTGGGCGGCGACGGGACCGGCGCAGATGGTCAGCCCGACCAGGGCCATCATGAGTTTCGAGGTCACGGTCTTGGTTTCCATGGCAAAGCTCCTCTTTGCATCACAACGGAGAGGAGCGACGCCGGTTCCCTCTCCCATGGGAAAGGCCGGGTCATGCGCGGGCGGCGCCTCAGGAAAAGCGCGCGGCCACCGCGTCCACCAGCCGCTGGGCCAGTTCCGGCTCGCCGCCCTGGGCCTCGGCATAGGCGAGGCCGGCGGCGGCGGTGTGCCGGCGCAGGGCATCATCGTGCCAGGCGCGGTCGATCATGGCGGCGAGGGCAGTGGGATCCTCGGCGGGAACGGTCAGTACCTCGCGGGTGAAGATGTCGGACATGCCCGGCCCCTCGCTGCCGATGACGCATTTGCCCAGGCGCATGGCGTTCAACGCCGTCGAGATGCCCGAGGCGACGATGGACGACTTCAGCACCGGAATGACCACCAGTCTGGCCCGCGCCAGCA
>CALRNP020000015.1:0-43730 GCA_943369575.1 Azorhizobium sp. AG788
GCCGCCCCCATGAGGCCGGTGGCGGTGAGCCAGCGGGCATTGAACCGGCGCCGCGCCGGCCGGCTGCCGGCCGCCACCTGCTCGGCGCCGTCGAGCCCCAGGGGCGGGTCCTCCCAAGAGTCCTGCCAAGCGTCCGCCGACAGGCCGGAATAGGCCGACGCAGGGGTCTTGATCGCGGCGGCGGTCAGGGCCGCGACCTCGCGGCAAGCGGCCGGCATGCGACAGGATGTATGAGACAGGGACCAGACGCGGACAAGGCTGGAACACGAGCGGAATCATGGGGAAGTGGGCCAAGAACGTCGCCATAGACGTCGCCATGGACGTCGCCAGCAACGGGCGCATCCGCAGCATTCGGACCGGCCTGCGACTTCTGGACCATGGCGCGCCTCATTTCGAATCGGGACGGCATCCCCAGGCCGCCATCGGGCGGCAGCGCCGGATGGCGGTGGGGGTAAGCGCCATCCCAATGTGGCTTCAGTGGGGCTTCCGCAACGTCCGCCACGCTGCAAAGCTGCCCCCTCGCCTGCCGCCGCCGGGCGGCGTAGACTTGATGCCTCGGACCCGTTCCGCTCCAGGAGCCGCCATGAGCTGGATGCCCTCCGCCGACCCCATCCTCGGCCACGCCCCCTCCTGCGATGCCCTGGAACTGGCCCTGGTGCCGCGGGTGCGGGACCTGGGCGACGGCTTCTCGGTCCGCCGCGCTCTGCCGCACGGCAAGCGCCAGATGGTGGGGCCGTTCATCTTCTTCGACCAGATGGGGCCGGTCCAATTCCTGCCCGGCCATGGGCTGGACGTGCGCCCGCACCCGCATATCGGCCTGGCCACCGTGACCTCTCTGTTCGACGGTCGCATCATGCACCGCGACAGCGAGGGCAACGCTTTGGAGATCACGCCGGGCGCCATGAACCTCATGACCGCCGGCCGCGGCATCGCCCATTCCGAGCGCAGCCCGCTGGAGGCGCGCACCGGCACCCAGACCATGGCCGGCATCCAGAGCTGGATCGCCTTGCCCCAGGACCGGGAGGAAATCGCCCCCTCGTTCCAGCATTTCGCCGCCGCCGATCTGCCGCCGGTGGAGGATTGCGGCCTCACCGCCCGCATCATCGCCGGCTCCGCCTTCGGCGTGCGCTCGCCGGTGCAGATGGTGTCCGACTGGCTCTATGCGGAGGTGCTGCTGGACGCCGGCGCCCAGGCTCCGCTGGACCCCGACACCGAGGAGCGGGCGATCTATGTGGCTGACGGCGAAGTGGAAATCGCCGGAGACCGCTTCACGGGTCCGCAATTGCTGATCTTCCGCCCCGGCGACCGCATCACGGTGAAGGCGCTGCAATCCTCCCGCCTGATGTTCCTGGGCGGCACCGCTCTGGAGGGCCCGCGCTATATCTGGTGGAACTTCGTTTCCTCCCGCAAGGAGCGCATCGAGCAGGCCAAGGAGGACTGGAAGCAGGGCCGCTTCCCGCAGGTGCCGGACGAGCGCGAGTTCATCCCGCTGCCGGAATAGGCGCCGGCTGGGTGGGGGCCGCACGCCGACGTCGGCGCTGAACCGACCCGCCGCCTGCCGCGCGCGGTACGCCGGGGACGACAGCGGCCGTGACGGGCGGGCCGGCAGATGTCATACTTGCACCACGCGAGCGGCCCGAGCCGCTCCCGCCGGATGCCGGCCCCGACCGGAGCGCGGACGCGCCCAGGTCCCAAGGACGAGGCCGGGCCAATAATCGACAGGGAGCGGAGCGCGGACCACAGCCATGATGGCCCTGCACTTTTCCGTCACTTGACTGACTGACTCGTCAGTCATAAATTTGAGCCATGGCCAGAACCGCTCTCCCCCGCCGGACCCGCGACAAGCCATCCCGCCGCGCCGACATCCTCGCCGCCGCCCTGGAGGTGTTCGCGGCGCACGGTTTCGCCGCCGCGCGCCTCGACGACGTGGCCGCCGCCGCCGGGGTCGCCAAGGGCACGCTCTATCTCTATTTCGCCGACAAGCAGGCGCTGTTCGAGGGCCTCATCAAGGAGAATCTCGTCCCCATCCCCGCCGCCGCCAGCGATATGCTGATGGGTTTCGAGGGCAGAACCGTCGATCTTCTTCCGCTGTTGGCCGAGTTGCTGGCGGATCGCATCCTGGCGCCGCCGGCCAACCAGATCCTGCGGCTGATGCTCAGCGAAGGACATCGCTTTCCCGAACTCAGCGCCTTCTATTATCGCGAGGTCATCACCCCCGGTCTGGCGGTGATGCGGGCCATCACCGAGCGGGGCATGGCCCGGGGCGAACTGCGCGGCGAGGCGTTGCTGCGGCACCCGCAGATGTTCATCGCCCCCTTCCTCACCACATTGGTCTGGAACACGCTGTTCAGCGCCGAACACCCCCTGGATGCCCGCGCCTTCGCCTCGGACTATATTGCCTCGCTGCTCCAAGGGCTTGGCACCGGAGAGCGGCCATGACCCCGCCGCGCTCGGCACCGGCCAATCTGCGCCGCCTCGGCCTCCTGTGCGCCGCCCTGCTGGCGCTGGCCGGTTGCGGCCCTGCGAGCGAACCCACCTTCTCCGGCTATGTGGAAGGCGACCTGCTCTATATCGGCCCCCAGGAAGCGGGACGGGTTCTGACGCTCCAGGTGGTGGAGGGCCGCAAGGTCGCCGCCGGCACCGTCCTCGCCACGCTGGAGGACGATGTCCAGCGCGCCGATGCCGCCGCTGCGCAGGGCACCCTGGCGGAGGCGCAGGCGCGGCTGGCCAAGGCCAAGGCCGCCACCCAAAGGCCGGAGGAGATTGCGGTTTTGACCGCCGGTGAGCGCCGGGCGGAAGCCGCCCTCGACCTCTCGCGCATCGAGCTGGACCGCCAGAAGACCCTGGTGCCCAAGGGCGCCACCTCGCAGGCCAATCTCGACACCGCCCAGCACACATATGACCAGAACCAGGCCAGCCTGGACGAGATCCGCCGCCGCATCGACGCCGCCCGCATCGCCTCCCGGGATGAAGACATCGCCGCCGCCGTCGCCAGCGTCCGCACCGCCCAGGCCAATGCGGACGCCGCCAACGTCCGCCTCGCCCGCCGCACCCTGAAGGCGCCCCAGGACGCCACGGTGCAGACGCTCTATTACCGCCAGGGGGAACTGGTGCCCGAGGGCCGCCCGGTGGTGTCGCTGCTGCCGCCGGACCTGATCAAGGTGCGCTTCTTCGTGCCCGAGCCGCAATTGGCCCGGATCAAGCTGGGGCAGCCGGTGGCGGTGAGTTGTGACGGCTGTGCGCCACTGGTGGCCGATGTCTCCTTCATTGCCGACAGCGCCGAATATACCCCGCCGGTGATCTACAGCCGTGAGGAACGGGCCAAGCTGGTCTATCAGGTGGAGGCGCGCCCCCGCGATCCGTCCGCCGCCCGGCCGGGGCAGCCGGTCACCGTCTCCGTGTTGGCCGCGCCGTGAGCGCCGCGCCGCCGGTGAACGTCCCCGCCGTCGCCATTGAGGTGGAAGGGCTGCGCAAGACTTTCGGCGAGCGGGTGGTGGTGGACAATCTGTCCATGAGCGTGCAGCGCGGCCAGATCTACGGCTTCCTCGGCCCCAACGGCTCGGGCAAGACCACCACCATCCGCATGCTCTGCGGCCTACTGACCCCCGATGCGGGGCGCGGCACCTGCCTCGGCCTCGACATCCTGACCCAGGCGCGGGAGATCCGCCGCCATGTGGGCTACATGACGCAGAAATTCTCGCTCTATACCGATCTCTCGGTGCGGGAAAATCTGGAGTTCGTCGCCCGCATCTACGGCGTCCCCCGCCCCGAGGCCGCCGCACAAGAAGCGTTGGTGCGCCTCGGGTTGGAGGGGCGCGGACGGCAATTGGCCGGCGAATTGTCCGGCGGCTGGAAGCAGCGGCTGGCACTGGGCGCCTGCATCCTGCCGCAGCCGCAACTGCTGCTGCTGGACGAACCCACCGCCGGCGTCGATCCGCAGGCGCGCCGCGAGTTCTGGGCCGAGATCCATGCGCTGGCCGCCGAGGGGCTCACCGTCCTGGTCTCCACCCATTATATGGACGAGGCCGAGCGCTGCCACGAGATCGCATACATCGCCTATGGCCACCTGCTGGCCCAAGGCACGGTGCCGGACGTGGTGGCCGGTTCCGGGCTGATCACCTATGTGGTGGAAGCCAGGCGCGGCAGCGGCCTGGATCCGGCCGCCACCATCGCCGCCTTGGGCAAGGCGCTCAAGGACGATCCGGCCGTGGAGATGGTGGCGCCGTTCGGCATCAGCCTGCACATCTCCGGCCATGACCGTGCCCGCCTGGAGGCGGCGATCGCCCCGCACCGGGACCGGCCGGATCTCATCTGGTCGCAGGAGACGCCGACCCTGGAGGACGTCTTCATCGACCTGATGCTGCGCTCGCCGGATACCAGCCGATGAGCCGGATCGCGCTCACCTTCGGCTTCGTCCGACGCATCGCCGCCATGGCGCGCAAGGAATTCATCCAGTTGCGCCGGGACCGGGTGACCTTCGCCACCATGATCCTGATCCCGCTGCTGCAGTTGGTGCTGTTCGGCTATGCCATCAACACCACCCCGCGCCACCTGCCGACAGCGGTGCTGGTGCATGAGAATACGCCGGTGAGCCGGGCCATCCTGGCGGCGCTGAAGAATACCGATTTCTTCGCCATCACCCGTGAGGCCACCAGCGAGGCCGAGGCGGAATATATGATCCGCAGCGGCACGGTGCTGTTCCTGGTGGAGATACCCGCCGGGTTCGAGCGCGCCCTGCGCCGGGGCGAGACGCCACAATTGCTGGTGGCGGCGGATGCCACCGATCCGGTGGCGGCGGGCAATGCGCTGGGCGCACTGTCCGGCGTCGTCACCTCCGCCCTCGCCCGCGAGCGGTTCGTGGATGCCGCGGGCACGGCGCCGTTCGAGATCGTCCAGCACCGGCGCTACAATCCTGCCGGCACCTCGCAGCTCAACATCGTGCCGGGGCTGCTGGGCACCATCCTCACCATGACCATGCTGATCTTCACCGCGCTCTCCGTGACCCGGGAGACCGAGCGCGGCACCATGGAGAGCCTGCTGGCCATGCCCATCCACCCGGTGGAGATCATGCTGGGCAAGATCATCCCCTATGTGCTGGTGGGGGTGATGCAGGGGGTGCTCATCCTCGGCGCCGGCATGATCCTGTTCGATGTGCCGCTGGAGGGCAGCGTCATCCTGCTGAGCGTGGTGACGCTGCTGTTCATCACCGCCAATCTGGCCGTGGGCTACACCTTCTCGACGCTGGCGCAGAACCAGCTCCAGGCGGTGCAGATGACCTTCATGTTCTTCCTGCCCAACATCCTCCTGTCCGGCTTCATGTTCCCCTTTGCGGGCATGCCCTTGTGGGCGCAGTGGATTTCCGAGTGCCTGCCGCTCACCCACTATCTGCGCATGGTGCGCGGCATCCTGCTCAAGGCGTCCACCTTCGCCGATCTCCAGACGGACATCGTGGTGCTGGCCGGCCTGATGCTGCTGTCCATGGCTGTGGCCGTGACCCGCTTCCGCCAGACCCTGGACTGACCTGTCCCCAAGCTTGCGGGCGGCCCCTGCGACAACCGCGCCCTGGGGAGCGCGGCCCCACCTTTGACCTGTATCAAGGTGAAACAGCCGTCCTCACGCATGGTGACCCGCGAGGCTCGTGGGCGGTGGGACCGCCCCGGCGCAAGGGGTTGCCAATGTCCACCACGCTACAATCTCCAACCAAGAGCATGACAGGGGGAGAACTCGGCCTGATCGTGGTCTTCGCCGCGCTCGGCTTTTTCTCGGTGGTGGTGGCCGCAAAGGCCTATACACCGGAATACGCCTTTCACGCTTATCTGTTCGCCGCGGCCAGCATCGCCACGGTGTTCGTGATCGGCAACCGCTATATGGATCGTGCGGCAGAACTGCCGGCCCAGACCATCGACGGCAAGCCCAATTACAACATGGCTCCCGTCAAGGTGGGCATCCTTCTGGCGGTGTTCTGGGGCATCGCCGGCTTCCTGATCGGCGTGATCATCGCGCTGCAGATGGCCTTCCCCATTCTCAATTTCGACCTGCCCTGGATCTCGTTCGGCCGGCTGCGGCCGCTGCACACCTCGGCGGTGATTTTCGCCTTCGGCGGCAACGTACTGATCGCCACCTCATTTTATGTGGTCCAGCGCACCAGCCATGCCCGGCTCGCCGGCTATCTGGCGCCGTGGTTCGTGGTGCTGGGCTATAATTTCTTCATTCTCATCGCCGGCACCGGCTATCTGCTGGGCATCACCCAGGGCAAGGAATATGCCGAGCCGGAATGGTATGCGGACCTGTGGCTGACCGTCGTGTGGGTCACCTATTTCCTGGTGTTCCTGGTCACCGTGCTGAAGCGCAAGGAACCCCACATCTATGTGGCCAACTGGTTCTACTTCGCCTTCATCCTGACCATCGCCGTGCTGCATCTGGGCAATAATGCCACGATCCCGGTGTCGGTGTTCTCGCCCAAGTCCTACATCGTCTGGTCGGGCGTGCAGGATGCCATGGTGCAGTGGTGGTATGGCCACAATGCGGTGGGCTTCTTCCTCACCGCCGGCTTCCTGGCCCTGATGTACTACTTCATCCCCAAGCGCGTCGAGCGGCCGGTCTATTCCTACCGGCTGTCCATCGTTCACTTCTGGGCGCTGATCTTCCTCTATATCTGGGCCGGCCCGCATCACCTGCACTACACCGCGCTGCCCGATTGGGCGCAGACCCTGGGCATGACCTTCTCGATCATCCTGTGGATGCCCTCCTGGGGCGGCATGATCAACGGCCTGATGACCCTCTCGGGCGCCTGGGACAAGCTGCGCACCGACCCGGTGGTCCGCATGATGGTGGTGGCGGTCGCCTTCTACGGCATGGCCACCTTCGAAGGCCCGATGATGTCGGTGAAGAGCGTGAATTCGCTCAGCCACTATACGGAATGGGGCATCGGCCATGTGCATTCCGGTGCGCTGGGCTGGGTCGCCTATATCTCCTTCGGCGCCATTTATTGCCTGATCCCCTGGCTGTGGAACAAGAAGGAGATGTATTCGATGAAGGCCATCGAATGGCACTTCTGGATCTCGACGCTCGGCATCGTGCTCTACATCTCCGCCATGTGGGTGGCCGGCATCCTCCAGGGTCTGATGTGGCGGGCTTATACGAGCCTCGGCTTCCTCGAATACTCGTTCATTGAGACGGTGGAGGCGATGCATCCGCTGTACGTGATCCGCGCCGTGGGCGGCATTCTGTTCCTCGCCGGCGCTCTGATCATGGCCTGGAACGTGGTCATGACCATCTATCGTGCCGAAACGGTCTCGCAGCCGAGCGGCGTCGCCCTCGCGCCCGCCGAATGACGGAGACAAAAATGTCCGCGACGTCCATCTGGTCCAAGCACGCCATCTTCGAGAAGCACTCGATCTTCCTGCTTCTCGGCGTGCTGGTGGTCATCTCCATCGGCGGTCTCGTGGAGATCGTGCCGCTATTCTACCTCAAGAGCACCATCGAGAAGGTGGACGGCATCCGGCCGTACACCCCTCTGGAGCTGGCGGGCCGCAACATCTATCTGCGTGAAGGCTGCTACAACTGCCATAGCCAGATGATCCGCCCGCTGCGCGACGAAGTGGAACGCTACGGCCACTATTCACTGGCGGCCGAGAGCATGTACGACCACCCCTTCCAGTGGGGCTCCAAGCGCACGGGCCCGGATATCGCCCGCGTCGGCGGCAAGTATTCGGACCTGTGGCAGCTGGAACATCTCAACAACCCGCGGGCACTGGTCCCGGCCTCGATCATGCCGAGCTACCCGTGGTTGGCAAAGACCAAGCTGTCGGCGAAATACATCGCCAATGACATGAAGGTTCTGGCCGTCGAGGGTGTGCCCTATACGGACGAGATGATCGCCAGCGCCCAGGACGACCTGAAGCTGCAGGCGACTCCCGAGGCGGACGTCGATGCGCTTCAGAAGCGCTACCCCAAGGCTCAGGCCCGCGATTTCGACGGCAATCCCGGCGAACTGACGGAAGCCGACGCCCTCATCGCCTATCTGCAGCAGCTTGGCACCCAGGTGGACTTCAAGCTGTATGACAACAAAGCGAACGTGAGGTGAGCCATGCGTGAAATCTATATGCAACTGGCAGGTTTCGCGCAGACTTGGGGCTTGGTCTACTTCTTTGTCGCCTTTCTCTGCGTGTGTGCTTACGCCTACTGGCCAACGAAGAAGAAAAGCTTCGACGAGGCCTCTCAAATTCCGCTGAAGGAGGATTGATCCCGTGAGCACCGCACACGACAGCCATGACGGAGCCGTGGACGCCGCGACGGGCACCCCCACCACCGGCCACGAGTGGGACGGCATCCGTGAACTCAACAACCCGCTGCCGCGCTGGTGGCTTTACACCTTCTATGCCTGCATCGTCTGGGCGGTGGGCTATTGGATCGTCTATCCGGCATGGCCGCTGATCTCCAATTCCACCCAGGGCGTCCTGGGCTGGCACTCGCGCTCGGCCGTGGTCGAACAGCTGGACGACCTCCAGAAGCTGCGCGCGGTGTCCTCGGCCAAGCTGGCGGCGGTGCCGCTGGCGGACATTGAGAAGAGCCCGGAACTGCTCAACCTCGCCCGCGCCGAAGGCCGCGTGGCCTTCGCCGACAATTGCGCGCCCTGCCATGGGGCGGGCGGCGGCGGCGCCAAGGGCTTCCCGAACCTGAACGATGACGACTGGCTGTGGGGCGGCACCCTGGACCAGATCAGTGCCACCATCACCCACGGCATCCGCTCCGGTGACGACGCTGGCCACCAGGGCAACATGCTGGCCTTCGGGCCGATGCTGACCAAGGCCGAAATCTCGGACGTCGCCGACTATGTGCGCTCGCTCTCGGGCGCCGCGCCGGCCGATACGCCGTCGGCGAAGAAGGGGGCGACGGTGTTCGCCGCTAACTGCGCCGCCTGCCATGGCGAAGACGGCAAGGGCAACCAGGAACTGGGCTCGAAGAACCTCACCGACGGTATCTGGCTCTATGGCGGCGACAAGGCCACCATCGTCCAGACCATCACCAATGGTCGCGGCGGCGTGATGCCGGCGTGGGGCCCCCGCCTGTCGCCCACCACCATCAAGGCGCTGACCGTCTACGTCCACACCCTGGGCGGCGGCCAGTAGCGGACCGCGCCGCCGGCACTGCCCGGCGCGCGGCCACTGCGACGACACGACAGCGGTGGAGGGACGGCCCCATAGGGCGCCCTCCACCACCCCACGGTGCCGCCCGCCCGCCCGCGCGACGGTGCTGTCCTGAAGGTCACGGGGATGGTGCCAGTGGTGCCGGTCCCCTCATCGGCTCGGCAGTTGTGTCCGAGCAAGAGCATCTGCCATGACCGCCGCCACCGCCAAGTCCCCCAAGCCTGCGGCCGCCCCCCCGGACGAGGAACCGCTCTATGCCGCACGCCGGGCGATCTATCCCCAGAGCGTGAAGGGGCGCCTGCGCACCATCAAATGGGTGCTGCTGGCCATCACCCTGGGCATCTATTATTTCCTGCCGTTCGTGCGCTGGGATCGCGGGCCCGATGCCCCGAGCCAGGCGGTGCTGATCGACTTCCCGACGCGGCGCTTCTATTTCTTCTTCATCGAGATCTGGCCGCAGGAATTCTATTATCTCGCCGGCCTGCTGATCCTGGCGGCGCTGATCCTGTTCCTGATGAACGCGGTGGCCGGGCGCATCTGGTGCGGCTATCTCTGCCCGCAGACGGTGTGGACCGACCTGTTCCTCGCCGTGGAGCGGGCCATCGAAGGCGATCGGCGCGCCCATATGATCGCCGATGCCGGGCCCTGGACGCTGGAGAAGGTCGCCCACAAGACCCTCAAGCACAGCGTCTGGCTGCTGATCGCGTGGTGGACCGGCGGCGCGTGGGTGCTCTATTTCGCCGACGCACCGACGCTGGTGGTGCAACTGGCCACCTTCCAGGCGCCGATGGTGGCCTATGTGTCCATCATGGTCCTGACCTTCACCACCTACATGCTCGCCGGCCATATGCGCGAGCAGGTCTGCACCTATATGTGCCCGTGGCCGCGCATCCAGGCGGCGCTCACCGATGAATATGCGCTCAACGTCACCTATCTCTATGATCGCGGCGAGCCGCGCGGATCGCTGAAGAAGGCCGTGCAGGCCCGCGCCGAGGGCGGCAAGGCCGGCGATTGCATCGACTGCAACCAGTGCGTCACCGTCTGCCCCACCGGCGTCGACATCCGCCATGGCCTGCAGTTGGAGTGCATCCAGTGCGGCCTGTGCATTGATGCCTGCGACACGGTCATGGACAAGATCAACCGCCCCCGCGGCCTGATCGCCTATGAATCCGAAGCCAACCTGGAAGCCCGCGCCGCGGGCAAGCCCCAGGTGCAGCGCATCGTGCGGCCGCGGACCATCCTCTATGTGGCGCTGATCGCCCTGGTGGGCGGCATCATGATCTACAGCCTCGCGGATCGCTCCGACGAAGCCCTCGCCGCCATCCATGACCGCAATCCGGTGTTCGTGCGGCTGTCCGACGGCGCGTTGCGCAACGCTTATACCGTCCGGCTCACCAACAAGAAGCTGGAGACCCGCCGCTTCGCCCTCACCCTGGACGGCCTACCCGGCAGCAAGCTCACCGTGGTGGGCGGCACACCGGGTGCGGACAGCGACGTGCTCACCATCGGCCCCGACCAGACGCTCGAAGCGCGCGTGCTGGTGACCTATGACGGCAAGCTCGATCCCGGCGCCTCGATCCCGGTGACATTCCACATCCGCGACCTCGCGGGCGCTTCCGGCGCCTCGGTCAAAGACCACTTCATCGGCCCGTAAGGAGAGAGCGATGGCTCATGCACATGCCGCACGCCGCACGCCGGGCGAACTCAAGGGATGGCACGTCTTCGCCATGCTGGTGGCGTTCTTCGGCGTCATCGCCGGGGTGAACTTCGTAATGGCGCGCTATGCCATCGCCACCTTCGGCGGACTGGAAACTGAAAGCTCTTACAAGGCCGGCCTCGCCTTCAAGGGCGAAATGGATGCCGCGGCCCATCAGGCGGCGCGCAATTGGGCTGTGAATCTCTCGGTGCGCGACGGCGCCGACGGCAGCCGCACGCTGCTGATCGAGGCCAAGGATGCCGCCGGCAGGCCGGTGGTGGGCTTTGATGTGGACGCGCGCTTTGCCCATCTCGCCGATGCCCGCCAGGACGTGATCGTGGATCTGGTGGACCTCGGCGGCGGCCGCTACCAGGGCACGGCCACCGTGCACCCGGGACAATGGGAGCTGATTGTTGATCTGGCGCAAGGCGCGGACCGCCTGTTCCGGTCGAAAAATAGAGTGCAGCTGCGTTAGGCTGAACCCGTCCTCTGGGGGGAATGCGGTTTAAGGCGAACGCAGCGTCGGCCGAGGCGGTCGGGCGGACCGCCTCGGCCGGCACCTTTTCCCGGTGCCGGCATGGCCGCAGGTGACAGCCCACGGCGCGAGACCGGACCGGGCTCCCGGCGCTCCCCCGACACAGACCCATGACGACAAAGGCGTGAGCCCATGGCCCAGGCGGTCGATTATTCCATCTTCGTCGCGACGGAAGCGGACGGCCGCTCGCAGATGAGCCTCGCCGTGGATGGCATCGACTGCGCCGCCTGCATCGCCGACATCGAACATGGGGTAATGGCCCTGCCCGGCGTGGTGCGCGCGCGGCTCAATTACAGCACCCATCGCCTGACCGTGGAGTGGGACGGTGCCGGCGAACCGGCGGCCCTGGTGGGGCGGCTGGAGACGCTGGGCTACCGGGCGCACCCGTTCGCGGGGCGCGCCGAAGAGGCCGAGGCCAAGCGCGCCCAATGGCTGCTGCGCTGCCTCGGCGTGGCCGGCTTCGCCATGATGAACGTGATGCTGCTGTCGGTCTCGGTCTGGGCCGGCAATGTCACCGACATCACGCCTGAGACCCGCGACCTGTTCCACTGGCTCTCCGCCTTGATCGCCCTGCCGGCGGCGGCCTATGCCGGCCAACCGTTCTTCCAGAGCGCGCTGCGGGCGCTGCGCACCCGCTCGCTCAATATGGACGTGCCGATTTCGCTGGGGGTCATCCTGGCGCTGGGGATGTCGCTGGTGGAGACCATTCTCCATCGCGAGCACGCCTTTTTCGATAGCGCGGTGATGCTGCTGTTCTTCCTGCTGGCCGGGCGCTATCTCGACCACGAAGCCCGCCGCCGCACCCGCGCCGTCGCCGGCAATCTGGCCGCCCTGCGCGGCGAGATGGCCCAGCGGCTAGACGCCGCCGGCAGCCCGGTCTGGGTGCCGGTGCAGGCCCTGCAGACCGGCGACCGCATCCTGGTGGCCGCCGGCGAGCGCATCGGCGCCGACGGCGTGGTGGAGAGCGGCACCTCCGCAGTGGATGAGGCACTGATCACCGGCGAGACACTGCCCCGCGCGGTCGTCGCCGGCGACACGCTTTATGCCGGCAGCCTCAACGGCGCCGGCGCGCTGACCCTGCGGGTGACCGCCGGCGGCGAAGGCACATTGATCGACGACGTGCAGCGGCTGCTGGATGGCGCGCTGTCCCAGCGGGCGGGCTATGTGCGCCTCGCTGACCGGGTGGCGCGGCTCTATGCGCCGGTGGTGCACCTCACCGCCCTCGTCTCGGCCATCGGCTGGCTGCTGCTGGGGGCGAGCGCCCATGACGCGGTGATGATTGCGGTGGCGGTGCTGATCATCACCTGCCCCTGCGCCTTGGCGCTGGCGGTGCCGGCGGTGCAGGTGGTGGCCACCGGCCGCCTGTTCCGCGCCGGCCTGCTGGTGAATGCCGGCGACATGCTGGAGCGCATGGCCAACATCGATACGGTGGTGTTCGATAAGACCGGCACCCTGACCTTGCCCGAGCCGGCACTGCGCCTGCCGGCGGCGGCCGATCCTGATCTCGTGGCCCTGGCGGCGCGCTTGGCCCTCTCCAGCCGCCACCCCTTGGCGGCGGCGCTGTCCCGCCATGCGGTCGGGCCGGCGTTGGACGGCGTCGAGGAAGTGCCCGGCGCTGGCGTCCGCGGCATGCTGGAGGGCCAAGAGGTGCGTCTGGGCAGCCTGACGTTCTGCGAGGCAGATCTGCCGGCGGACATGGCCCCCACCGCCACTCCCATCGCCCTGCGCTACGACACCCGCACCCTGGTGATCGGGCTGGATCAGGCGCTGCGGCCTGATGCGGTGCAGGTGGTGGCCGACCTCAAGGCGCGCGGCCTCGACGTGCGTATCCTCTCCGGCGACCGCGAGGGTCCGGTGGCGGCGGTGGCCCGCACGCTCGGCATTTCCAGCTATGGCGCCGGCCTGCGGCCCGCCGACAAGATCGCCGCCCTGGAGCTATTGAAGGCCCAGGGCCGCAAGGTGCTGATGGTGGGCGACGGCCTCAATGACGCCCCCGCCCTGGCCGCGGCGCAGGTGTCGCTGTCTCCGGCCAGCGGCGTTGCGGTGACCCAGGCGCAGGCGGATGCGGTTTTCCTCGGCGTCCGCCTCGCGCCCGTGCGCGCCGCCATCGATGGCGCCCGCACGGCGGCGGGCCTGATGCGGCAGAATCTGGGGCTGGCGGTGGCGTATAATTTCATCGCCGTGCCGCTGGCCGTCGCCGGCCACGTCACGCCGCTGGTGGCGGCGCTCGCCATGTCCGGCTCCTCCATCCTGGTAACGCTGAACGCCTTGCGCGCCGGACGTCCCGCCCGCGGCGAACGCACGCCCGCGCCGGCAGAGGCACCCCTTCAGGCACTGGCGACGGAGGCCCGTTCATGACCGTTCTGCTCTATCTGGTGCCTGCCGCTTTGGGCCTGGGGTTCGCCGGCCTGCTGGCTTTTCTCTGGAGCCTGAAGGCCGGGCAATATGAGGATCTGGATGGCGCGGCGGTGCGGATCCTCTCCGACGAGGATCTGAAGAAATGAGCCGTCTTGCCCCGGTCAGCGGCCCGCGCGCGGGCATGCTGGCGTGCATCTGCGACCCCCAGTTCGAAGCGCCCGCCAATGACAATGCCGGCCGCCGCCCCGATGCCCTGCCCCTGGCCTTGGGCTTCGCCTTCGCGGTTCTGGCGCAGACCTTGGCGGCCGGCGTGCTGCCGCTTGCCGGGGCTTTGCTGGCGCCCCGCCCGGCCTTAGCGACCCTGCCGTTCGCTGCTTTGATGCTGGGCGCGGCCCTGGCTTCGTTTCCAGCCTCCTTTCTGGGCGATTCCTTCGGACGCCGCACCGGCTTTGCGCTCGGGGCCTCCCTGGGCATTGCCGGGGGCGCACTGCTGGCGGTGGGCCTGCTGCAACGCCAGTTCGCCTTCGCTTGCCTCGGCGCGCTCTGGCTGGGCATGGCGCAGGGATTTTCCTTCTTCTACCGGCACGAGGCAGCGGCCTCCGCCGGCCGCCCCGCTGCCGCCGCCGCCGGGGTGATGGCGGGCGGGGTGCTGGCCGCTTTCGTCGGCCCGACCCTCGCCACCTTCGCCGAAGCTTTGTTCTCGCCGGTCTTCCTGGTGGGATCGGCGGTGCTGGCGGCTCTCGCCCACACCGCCTCTTTAGCGGTGGCGGTTCGCCTGGCGCCCGATGCCCGCCCCTGGATCTCCACCACCACGCCCGGCCCGCTGGCGGCCATCCTGGCCCCGACTGTGGTCGGGATGGTGGCCTGGTTCGGCATGAGCCTGGTGATGGCCGGCGCGCCGCTGGCCCTGCTGGGCTGCGGCGTCGGCGAAGGCGCGGTGTTCGGCTTCATCGCGCTGCATGTGGCTGCCATGTATGCCCCCGCAGCGCCTTTGGCGCTGCTGGATAGCCGCCTCGCCTTGCCATGGTTGACACCGCAGCGGCTGGCGGTGGCGGGATGCGCGCTGGTGGCGCTGGCCTATCCCCTCCAGACCTCGGGCGAACCGACGCTGCTGGCAGCGGCGCTGGTGTTGGTGGGTGTGGGCTGGTCAGTGGCGACGGTGGGCTGCACCGGCTGGCTGCATCAGGTCGCCAAGCCGGGCCGTCTGGCTTTGGCGCTGCATGACGGTGCGCTGTTCTCAGCCGCCATCGTCGGAGCGGCCTTGGCTGGCCGCCTGTTCTAAATAAAAAGGCGCCGCGCAGGTGATTCCCAGCGCGGCGCCCTTTGGGGTTCAGGCCCTCACAGGAAGCCGATGGAGAACCACGGCACCAGGGCCACCACCACCAAGCCCACGAACAGAGCGATCATGTAGCCCAGGATGGGTTTCATCCCGGCCACCGGATCCACCCGCCCGATGGCGCAGGCGGCGTAATAGCCGACCCCGAACGGCGGCGCGAACAGCCCCATGCCCATGGCCAGGATCACCACCATGGCATAGTGCACTTCGTGAATGCCCACGGCGCGGGCGATGGGGAACAGCAGCGGCCCGAACAGCACGATGGCGGGAATGCCCTCCAGCACGCTGCCCAGGATGATGAACGCCACCACCGACACCGCCATGAACGACATCGCCCCGCCCGGCAGCCCGGTCATGGCGCGGGCCAGTTCGCGGGAGAAGCCGGACTGGGTGAGGCCCCAGGCCATGCCCGTAGCGGTGCCGATGATCAGCAGGATGGCGCCGGACAGGCAGGCGGTATCCACCAGCATCGGCTTCAGCCGCTTCACGTCGAACTTGCGGTAGATCAGGATGCCCGCCGCCACCGCATAGACAATGCCCAAGGTAGACACTTCGGTGGCCGTCGCCACGCCCTCGATTACCGCCGCGCGGATCACGAACGGCAACGCAATAGCCGGGAAGGCGATGACGAAGGTGCGCAGGATGGTGGTCCAGGAGGCCCGCGTCACATGCCGCAGATCCTCGCCGCGATAGCGCCACCACACCACCGCGCACAGCGTCACCGCCAGCACCAGGCCCGGCATCAGGCCGCCGGTGAACAGCGCCGAGATCGACACGCCGGTCACCGAGCCGATGGTGATCAGCACCAGCGAGGGCGGGATGGTCTCGGTCTGCGCGCCGGTAGCCGACAGCAGGGCGACCAGATCGCCTTCCTTGGCGCCGCGCGCCTTCATTTCCGGAAACAGCACCGGCGCCACCGCCGCCATGTCGGCGGCCTTGGAGCCGGAGATGCCGGAGACCAGATACATGGCCCCCACCAGCACATAATGCAGCCCGCCCTTCACATGCCCCAGCAGGCTGGCGAGGAACTGCACCATGGCTTTCGCCATGCCGGTCATCTCGATGAGCATGCCCAGGAACACGAACAGCGGCACCGACAAGAGGATGAGATGGCTCATGCCCTCGTCCATGCGCCCCACCAGCACCATCATCGGCGTGCGGGTGGTGAGCGCCAGATAGCCGAAGGTGGCGAGGCCGAAGGCGAAGGCGATCGGCACGCCGGCGAACACGCAGACCGCCACCACGCCGACGAAGAAGATCAAGAGATTGGCGTTGCCCAGCGGCTTGAACATGGGTCCCAGCAGCCAGAAGGCGGCGACGATGGCGCCGGTGGTGATCAAGGCCGTAGCCACCATGCGCACGTCCGCCACGCGGGCGAGGCGCAGAAAGGCGAAGACGATCATCAACCCCAGCCCCACCGGCAGCGCCGCCGCGCGGAAGGAATTGGGGATCTCCAGCGCGGGCGTGAGGATGAAGGCTTCTTCTTCCGCATATTCCAGCGCGTGCGGGAACACCATCAGCAGGAAGGCCAGCGCCGACGTGATGGCGATGATATCCAGAAAGGCCCGCATCTGCGGGTTCACCTTGGTGGCCACCGCCGTCATGCGCATGTGCTCACCACGGCGGAACGCCACCACGGCGCCGAGCATGGCCAGCCACAGGAACAGGATGGACGCCAGTTCGTCCGACCAGACCAGCGGCTTGTGCAGCAGATAGCGGGCGACCACGCCCGCGAACAGGACGCAGATTTCCGCCGCCACCAGGATGGCGGCGGGGATTTCCACCAGAAGGCCGAGCACGCGATCCGCCAAGGCAGCCACGGCGGCAGTCCGGCTGGTGGGCGCCGCAAGCGGCGCCCCTCCGTGGCCGTGGAAGGAAGGAACCTCGGCCATCTTGGTCACGACAACTTGCCGACCGCGTTTTCCAGAACGGTCCAGGCTTCGTCACCGAACTTGGCCTTCCACTCGGCATAGAAGCCGGCGGCGCGCAGCTTGTCGCGGAACGGGGCCGGATCCGGCTGGTTGAACACCAGGCCCTTGGCCGCCAGATCCTGCTGCAGCGAGGCGTTGAGCTTGGCGACGTCCGCCCGCTCCTTCTCGCCGGCCGCATTGATGTTCTTGGCGACGATGGTGCGGATATCCTCAGGGATCGCCATCCAGGCGCGACGGTTGGCGAGGAACCAGAAGCCGTCCCACATGTGGTTGGTCAGCGAGCAGTATTTCTGCACTTCATACAGCTTGGCCGTCGCGATAATGGCGAGGGGATTTTCCTGGCCGTCGACGATCTTGGTCTGCAATGCCGAATAGACTTCGGCGAAATTGATCGAGGCGGGCGCCGAGCCGAATGCCTTGTACATGGAGGTCCACAAGGGCGAGACCGGGACGCGGATCTTGAAGTTCTCAAGGTCGGCGGGGGTCTGGATCGGCTTGGTGGACGAGGTGGTCTGGCGGAAGCCGTTGTCCCAGATCTTGTCCATGGCCACGAGGCCGAACTTGGCGATCTGCCCGCGCACATAGGCGCCGAGTTCGCCGTCCATGGCCTTCCACACGCTGGCATAGTCCGGGAAGGCGAAGCCGATGCCGCTCACCGAGGCATTGGGCACCAACGTGGACAGGATCAGCGGCGACAGGGTGAAGAATTCGACGCCGCCCGAGCGCAACTGGCTGAGCACGTCGGTGTCCGAACCCAGCTGGCTGGTGGGGAAGATCTGCAGATCAAACCGGCCATTGGTTTCCTGCTTGATCGCCGCGGCCATCTCTTTGGCGCGCATATTCATGGGGTGGGTGTCGGGCAGGTTGTTGGCGTATTTATAGTTGAACTCGGCCTGCTGGGCCCGCGCGACGAACGGCGCGAACACCGCTCCCGTGACGGCGGTGGCGGCCGTGGCCTTCAACAGGGCGCGACGAGACACTGACATGAACCGGCTCCTCCTGGCATGGCCCGTGATTCGGGCCTGTTTCCTCAAATGGGTCCAAGATATGGACCTCTTTATTGTGTCACCTATACTGACCCACTTGTAGGATCTGAACAAGGTGTCTATCATCGTTGATGCTGCCGTCAATGCACGGACAGCTACCAAACAAAAAATATGGTCCACATAGTGGATCTCGGGAGTGACGCGTGACCAGGACCGGCGACGACCCTTCGGGCGGCGGGACCCAGAGCATCGAGCGCGCCATCGCGCTGCTGCTGCTGGTGGGCCGTGCCGGCGGCGCGGGCGCCCGCCTGTCTGATCTGGTGCTCAGCTCAGCCCTCCCCAAGCCCACGGTCCGGCGGGTGCTCCTGGCGCTGGTGCGCGCCGGGCTCCTCGACCAGGATACGGTTTCGCGGCGGTACCATATCGGACCGGAGACCTACGTTCTAGGAACATTGGCCAGCGAACGGTTCGGCCTCCACGCCCTTTCGCTGGACGGCCTGTCCCGCCTGGCACAGGAGAGCGGCGACACTGCCTTCCTCTCCATGCCGCGCGATACCTACGTGGTCTGCCTGCATCGCCAGGAAGGCCCCTTCCCCATCCGCACCCATGTGCTCCAGGCCGGTGATCGCCATCCCATGGGCATCGGCGCTGGCAGCCTCGCCATCCTCGCCGCCTTGCCCGATGCGGAAGTGGACCGCATCTTCGCCGCCAATGCCGCCGTGCTGGCGGAACGCTATCCGGCCTATTCCGAAGACCTGTTGCGCGCGTGCGTCGCCGAGACCCGCGCGACCGGATACGCCTTCAATCCCGGCATCCTGATGCCCGGTTCCTGGGGCATCGGCGTGCCGGTGAACGGCCCCGATGGCACCCCGATCGGCGCTTTGTCCATCGCCGCCATCGACAGCCGGCTCGGCCCCGAACGGCGCGCGGAGCTGGTGCCGCTGCTGCGCCGCGAAGCGGAAGCCCTGGAGGCGGCGCTGCGCCGCCCCGCGCCGCGCACCGAACCTGTTTTCCCTGTGTCTCCTGCGTCCCCGCCACCCCGCGCCCGCCAGTCCGCGTCGCGCACAGCCTTGAGAGTGAAGACATGACGCGCGCCTGCATCGTGGGTTATGCCCACACCGCCTTCGGCAAGCTCGAAGATCCCGATACCGAGGCCCTGATGGCCCGTGTTTCCGGCGCGGCGCTGGAGCATGCCGGCATCACCCCCGACAAGGTGGACGGCATCTTCACCGGCGTGTTCAACGCCGGCTTCCAGAAACAGGATTTCCAGGGCGCCCTGGTGGCCATGGCCGACGAGCGCCTGGCCTATGTGCCGGCGGTGCGCGTGGAAAACGCCTGCGCCACCGGCACCGCCGCCATCTATACGGCGCTGGATTTCATCGAGAGCGGCCGCGGCCGCATCGCCCTGGTGGTCGGCGCCGAGAAGATGACCGCCAAGCCCACGGCGGAAGTGGGTGACATTCTGCTCAACGCCTCCTACCGCAAGGAAGAGGCGGATATCGAGGGTGGCTTCGCCGGCCAGTTCGGGCGCATCGCCCAGAACTATTTCCAGCGCTATGGCGACCGCTCCGAGGAACTGGCGCATATCGCCGCCAAAAACCATTTCAACGGCGTGTCCAACCCCTACGCCCAGATGCGCCGGGACTTCGGTTTCGAGTTCTGCAACACCGTGTCGGAGAAGAACCCGCTGGTGGCCGGCCCGCTGCGCCGCACCGACTGCTCGCTGGTCTCCGATGGCGCCGCAGCCCTGGTTCTGGCGGACGAGGAAATCGCCCGCGATCTGGAACGGGCCATCGCCTTCCGCGCCCGCACCCACCGCAATGACATCCTCGCCATGTCCCGCCGCGATCCCACCGCCTTCGAAGGCGCCCGCCGCGCTTGGGCCGGCTCGCTGGCGGACGCGGAAATGACCCTCGACGATCTGGACTTCGTGGAGACCCACGACTGCTTCACCATCGCCGAGCTGATCGAATATGAGGTGATGGGCCTCGCCAAGCCCGGCGAGGGCTACAAAGTGGTGCGCGAAGGCATCACCCAGAAGACCGGCCGCCTGCCGGTGAACCCCTCCGGCGGCCTGAAGTCCAAGGGCCACCCCATCGGCGCCACCGGCGTCTCCATGCACGTGCTCTCCGCCATGCAGTTGCTCGGCGAAGCCGGCGACATGCAGATCAAGGATGCCGCGGTCGCCGGCATCTTCAACATGGGCGGCGCGGCGGTGGCCAATTACGTCTCCATCCTGGAGCGGTTGAAGTGAGCACAGCCGGTTCCGCACCCAAAGGTGGGGTTGCCCCCTGCACCCGGCGGGTCATGAACCTGTCCCATGTCCTGCGGCAGGCGGCCCGCCGCTTTCCGCAGAACGTGGGCTTCGTCCACGGGCCGGTGGTGTCCACCTGGGCCGAGATGGACAAGCGGGTGGATGCCATGGCCTCCGCCCTCGCGGAAAAGGGCATCACCAAAGGCGACCGGGTGCTGGTGCAGTCGAAGAACTGCATCCAGATGTTCGAGAGCATGTTCGCCTGCTTCCGGATCGGTGCGGTGTGGGTGCCCACCAACTTCCGTCAGACGCCCGGCGAGGTGGCCTATCTGGCCCAGGCCTCCGGCGCCACGGCGATGATCTGCCACGCCGAATTCCCCGAGCATGTGGCGGCAGCCCGGGCCGAGGCCCCGGCAATCACGACGGTGATCGCCATCGGCACGGCCCCCTTCGGCCCGGACTATGATGATCTGGTTGCCACGCACCTTGGCCGCAGCGTCCCGGTTGCCGATGTGGAGCACGATGATCCGTGCTGGTTCTTCTTCACCTCCGGCACCACCGGACGGCCGAAGGCGGCGGTGCTGACCCATGGCCAGATGGCCTTCGTCATCACCAACCATCTGTGCGATCTGATGCCCGGCACCACCCAGGCCGATGCCTCGCTGGTGGTGGCGCCGCTCTCCCATGGCGCCGGCGTCCACCAATTGGTGCAGACGGCGCGGGCGGTGAAGACCATCCTGCTGCCCTCCGAGCGCTTCGACGTGGCCGAAGCCTGGGCGACGGTCGCGCAATGGAAGGTCACCAACATCTTCACCGTGCCCACCATCACCAAGATGCTGGTGGAACATCCCTCGGTGGACCAGTTCGACCATTCCTCGCTGCGCTACGTCATCTATGCTGGCGCCCCCATGTACCGTGAGGACCAGAAGCGGGCGCTCAACAAGCTGGGCAAGGTGCTGGTGCAGTATTTCGGCCTGGGTGAGGTCACCGGCAACATCACCGTGCTGCCGCCCGCGCTGCATGAAGCCGATGACGGCCCGCAGGTGAAGCTCGGCACCTGCGGCTTCGAGCGCACCGGCATGCAGGTGCAGATCCAGAATGAGAGCGGCGCAGAAGTCGCGCCGTTCGAGACCGGCGAGATCTGCGTCTGCGGACCGGCGGTGTTCGCGGGCTATTACAAGAATCCGGAAGCCAACGCCAAGTCGTTCCGCAACGGCTGGTTCCGCACCGGCGACCTCGGACACATGGATGGCGAAGGCTTCGTCTACATCACCGGCCGGGCCTCGGACATGTACATTTCCGGCGGCTCCAACGTCTATCCGCGTGAGGTGGAGGAGAAGCTGCTGCAGCATCCCGCCATCGCGGAAGTGGCCATTGTCGGCGTGCCGGATCCCATGTGGGGCGAAGTGGGCGTCGCCGTCTGCGTGACCCGCGAGGGGCAGTCGGTGAGCGAGGCCGACGTGGCCGCATTCCTCGACGGCAAAGTCTCCCGCTACAAGCTGCCGAAGCGGGTGTTCTTCTGGGAGGCGCTGCCCAAGTCCGCTTACGGCAAGATCACCAAGAAGATGGTGCGCGAGGCGCTGGAGGCGCGGGGCCACCTGCCCCTCGACAAGCCGCTGGAACGCACCGCATGAGCCCGCCCGGCGACGTACCCGTTCGCCTGCTGAAGCATCCGGGGCCGGTGGCGGCGCAGCGCTGGGACAGCATGGCCTGCGCGCGGTCGCGGGCCTTCCGCTTTTCGCTCATTCCCGGCCGCTCGCTTTCCGACGGCATCGTCAATGCCATGACCGCCGCCGGCGTTTCGGCGGCGGCCCTCACCCTCACCGGCGGCGTGTTCGCGCGGGTGGACTATTGCCTGGCCGCCCCGCGCGTCGGCAAGCCGCAGGTGGCGGGCTATACCGACCCCGAGCGCATGGGCGGCCCCATCGGCCTGATCGGCGCCAGCGCCACGCTCGGCCTCGATGTGGACGGCCAGCCGATGGTCCATTGCCATGCTCTGCTGGCAGATCCGGACGGGCAATTGTTCGGCGGCCATGTGATCCCCGGCGCCACCATTGTGGGCGCGCTGCCGCCGGTGGTGTTCGCCCGCGCCTTCGAGGGCGCCGCCATCCGCCAGCGCTATGACGCGGAAACCGTCATGTCCATCTTCCATCCGGCGGCGGATGCCGCGGGCGGGACGAACGGAGAGATCCGGCATGTCTCCTGACCTGTTGCCCCATGCGCCGGAACCGCCACCGCCGGACGCCGCGCCGGAGAGCGGCCACACCGGCCGCATCCTCTATGCCCGCGTGCGGCCCAATGAGGATCTGGTCCAGACCATCGAGAAGCTCTGCCTCCAGCACGGTTTCGCCCATGCGGTGGTGCGCGGCAGCCTCGGCAGCCTCAGCCAATGTTGCCTGGAACTGCACACCGGCGCCCGCGTGGATGTGCCCGGCCCGGCGGTGGAAATGCTGACCCTCATGGGCGAGGTGCGCACCGAGCAGGGCGCGCCGGTGGCCCGCGTCAGCGGCACCGTGGCCGATCCTGCCGGCCGCATCTTCGCCGGACGTTTCGTGGCCGGACGCAATCCGGTGTGCATCACCTTCGAGATCACCCTCGAAGAATGGCTGGCGGATGCCGTCGCCGGCTGACCCCTTGTCCCGCGCGCCCCGCATTCGCCAGGAGCGCATTCGATCCGGGCCGCAGGCCCCCAGACCCCTAGGAGGGCTTCGTGTCCAAGGAAAAAGGCAGCGTAATCGTCACCGGCGGTGCCTCCGGCATCGGCCTTGCCCTCGCCGAGAATCTGCTCACCGACGGCTGGCGGGTCACCGTCCTGGATGTAGCGGCCGACCGCCTCGCCGTCGCCAAGGCCGAGTTCGCCGGGTTTGGCGCGCAGGCGCGCTTTGTCGAGGTGGATGTGGCCGACGAGGCTGCGGTGGTGGACGCCGTCGCAACGACGGTGCGCGAGTTCGGGCCGCTGTGGGGCGTGGTGAATTCCGCAGGCATCGGCCGGGACGTTCCGGCGCTGGAGACCTCGGCGGCCCTGTTCCGCGAGATCCTCGACGTGAACCTGGTGGGCACCTTCGTCGTGGCCCGCGAGGCGGCCAAGGCCATGGTGGCCAATGGCGGTGGCTCCATCGTCAACATCGCCTCAGTGTCCGGCATGCGCGGCAATCTGGGCCGGTCGGCTTATGGCTCGTCCAAGGGCGGGGTGATGATGCTGACCCAGATCCTGGCGGTGGAATTCGCGCCGCTGAACATCCGCGTCAACGGCATCTCGCCGGGCCCCATCGAGACGCCGATGGTGAAAGCCATGCACACCGCCGAGGCGCGGGCCGGCTGGATGAAGACCGTGCCCATGCGGCGCTATGCGGACCCGTCCGAGGTGTCCGGCGCCATCGCCTTCCTGCTGGATGAAACCAAGTCCAGCTTCGTCACCGGCCAGACTCTGGCGGTGGATGGCGGCTTCATGTCCGGTGGCCTGATCGGGCTCTGACTGGCGCAAAGAAAAGCCCGCCGCGCGGTCCCCGCGCGGCGGGCTTTTTTTCGTCTTGCCCTCAGTGCGGGGCGGTTTCGGAGGGCGCCTTGCGCTGCATCAGGGCGATCACTTCGCCCACCAGGCCGCGACGGAACAGCGACACCACCACCACGAAGATCACCCCCTGGATCACCAGCACCCACTCGCCGAGGCCGGCGAGATAGTTCTGCATGGTGACGATGATGGTCGCCCCCACCAGCGGCCCGAGCACCGTGCCCATGCCGCCCACCAGGGTCATCAGGATCACCTCGCCGGACATCTGCCACGCCACATCGGTGAGCGAGGCCAGTTGGAACACGATCGCCTTGGTGGCGCCCGCCAGCCCCGCCAGTCCGGCGGAGAGGACAAACGCCAGCAGCTTGTACTGATTGACCCGATAGCCCAGCGAAATCGCCCGCGGCTCATTCTCGCGAATGGCTTTCAGCACCTGCCCGAACGGGGAATGGATGGTGCGGTAGATGACGGCAAAGCCGATCAGGAAGATCGCCAGCACCACATAATAGAGGTTGAGGTCCTTGGTGATGTCGATGATGCCGAACACCGCCCGGCGCGGCACGCCCTGGATGCCGTCCTCGCCGCCGGTGAACGGCGCCTGCAGGCAGAAGAAGAAGAACATCTGCGCCAGCGCCAACGTCACCATGGCGAAATAGATGCCCAGCCGCCGGATCGCCAGCAGTCCCGCCACCAGCCCCAGAAATGCGGCGCAGGCGGTGCCGGCCAGAATGCCCAGCTCCGGGGTGAAGCCCCAATTGCGCACCGTATAGGCCGAGATATAGGCGGCACCGCCGAAGAACATGGCGTGGCCGAACGACAGCAGGCCCGCATACCCCAGCAGCAGGTTGAAGGCGCAGGCGAACAGCGCGAAGCACAGCACCTTCATGAGGAAGACGGGATACACCACGAATGGCGCCACCAGCAGCGCCGCCAGCGCCACCAGGATGCAGACCAGACGCAGCGTGCCATTGGTGGAGGCGGGGCCGCCGGCCAGGGTGAGGGGGGATGATGTGGTGCTCATGACGCCCTCACTTGGCCGTGCCGAACAGGCCCGCCGGCTTCACCAGAAGCACGATGGCCATGACGACGAAAATCACGGTGGACGAAGCCTCCGGGTAGAACACCTTGGTCAGGCCCTCGACGATGCCGAGGCCGAAGCCGGTGACGATGGCGCCCATGATCGAGCCCATGCCGCCGATCACCACCACCGCAAACACCACGATGATGAGGTTGGAGCCCATGGTCGGGCTCACCTGATAAGCGGGCGCCGCCAGCACACCGGCCAGGGCCGCAAGGCCGACGCCGAAGCCGTAGGTCAGCGTGATCATGCGCGGCACGTCGATGCCGAACGCCTGCACCAGGTCCGGCCGCTCGGTGGCGGCGCGCAGATAGGAGCCGAGCTTGGTGCGCTCGATGACGAACCAGGTGGCGAAGCACACCACCAGCGAGGCCACCACCACGAAGGCGCGGTAGTTGGGCAGGAACATGAAGCCCAAATTGGTGCCGCCCGGCAAAGGATTGTTGTAGGGCAGGCCCGAGGAGCCATATTGTCGCCGGAACAAGCCCTCGATGATGAGGCCGAGGCCGAAGGTGAGCAGCAGGCCGTAGAGATGGTCCAGATGGTAGAGCCGCCGCAATAATGTGCGCTCGATCACCATGCCGATGATGGCGACGAGGATGGGCGAGATCACCAATGCGCCCCAGAACGGAATGCCCACATAATTGAGCAGCATCCACGCCCCGAAGGCGCCCATCATATATTGGGCGCCGTGGGTGAAGTTGATGACGTTGAGCAGGCCGAAGATGACCGCGAGGCCGAGGCTCAGCATGGCGTAGAAGGCGCCATTGATGAGGCCCAGAAGCAGTTGGCCGAACAAAGCTTGCGGCGCGATGCCGAGGAGCTCGAACATGGGTCGGTCTCAGGTCCTGAGGTCTGCGATCGGAAAGGCCGCGACCCGCGCGGCAGTGTCTTCGGCGGTCCCGTCCGGCAGCGGCCCGCGGGCCGCCATCCTTCAGGACCGAAAACCGGCCGGGACCGGACAGCGCGCGGCTGCCCGGTCCCGGCTCAGGCTCAGCTCTTCTTGACCAGCGGGCAGTCGCTCTCGCTCAACGGGCGGAAGGCCTCATTGGCGGGAATGGTCGCCTTCAGGGTGTAGTAATCGTAGGGATACTTGGATTCCGAAGGCTTCTTCACCTCGAACAGATACATCGGATGAATCTGCCGGCCGTCGGCCCGGACCTCGCCCTTGCCGAACAGCTTGTCGTCGGTGGGCAGCTTCTTCATCTCCGCCACCACGGCGGCGCCATCCTTGGGCGACTTCAGGGCCGCGACGGCCTTCAGGTAATGCAGGACACCGGAATACACGCCCGCATGCACCATGGTGGGATAGACGCCGCGATTGGCCGCCGCGAATTCCTTGGCGAAGGCGCGGTTGTTGTCGTTCATGTCCCAGTACCAGGCGGAGGTCAGATTGATCCCCTGCGCGGTCTTCAGGCCCAGCGAGTTCACATCCGACAGGAAGATCAGCAGGCCGGCCAGCTTCTGGCCACCCTCCACGATGCCGTATTCCGCCGCCTGTTTGATGGTGTTGATGGTGTCACCGCCAGCATTGGCCATGCCGATGATCTGGGCCTTCGAGGACTGCGCCTGCAACAGGAAGGACGAGAAGTCCGAATTGTTCAGGGGCACCCGCACCTGGCCGACCACCTTGCCGCCGTTGGCGGTGACCACCGCCGCGGTATCGCGCTCCAGCGCATGGCCGAAGGCATAGTCGGCGGTGATGAAGAACCAGGTCTTGCCGCCGGTGGTGGTGATCGCCTTGCCGGTGCCGTTGGCCAGCGCCCAGGTATCATAGGTCCAGTGGACCGTGTTGGGGGTGCAGGCTTTGCCGGTGAGATCGGAGGCCGCCGCACCGGAGTTGATGAAGACCTTGTTCTTTTCCTTGGTCACCTGGTTCACGGCCAGAGCGACGCCGGAATTGGGCACGTCGGCAATCATGTCGACGCCCTCTACGTCATACCACTGACGGGCAACGGAGGTTCCAACGTCGGCTTTATTCTGATGATCGGCGAAGATCACGTCCACCTTCAGGGTCTTGCCCGCAGGGGTGGCACTGAAATCTTCGACCGCCTTCTTGGCGGCCCAGACCGAGCCGGGGCCACCGAGATCGGCATAGAGGCCGGACTGGTCGTTGAGGACGCCGATCTTCACCGGAATCGGAGACTGGGCATAAGCGGCGCTGACAGCGAACAGGCTGCCGGCGGCCAGGAGCGTGGCTGCAAGACGCATTGTGTTTCCTCCTGCCGGCAGGACGCCGGCTTATCGCTGTACGAAACCCCCGGCTTCAGACGCCGAGGAAGGCTTCCAGGCGCGCCGCGTTTTCCGCGATCTTGTCGTTGGGCACCATGTCCACCACCCGTCCGTGCTCGACCACATAGTGGCGATCGGCGACGGTTGAGGCGAAGTGGAAGTTCTGCTCCACCAGAAGCACGGTGAAGCCCCGAGTCTTGAGCGTACGAATAATCTCGCCGATATGCTGCACGATCACCGGCGCGAGCCCTTCGGTGGGCTCGTCCAGCAGCAGGAATTTGGCCCCGGTGCGCAGGATGCGGGCGATGGCCAGCATCTGCTGCTCACCGCCGGACAATTTGGTGCCCTGGCTGTATTTGCGCTCTTCCAGGCGCGGAAACAGCGCGTGGATCTCGTCCACCGACAGCCCGCCCGGCTTCACCACCGGCGGCAGCAGCAGGTTTTCGCGCACGTTGAGGCTGGCGAAGATGCCGCGCTCTTCCGGGCACAGCGCAATACCCAGGCGCGCGATCTTGTTGGGCGCCAGCCCCACCGTCTCGGTGCCCTCGTAGCGGATCGAGCCTGAGCGCTTGCGCAGCAGGCCCATGATGGCGCGCATGGTGGTGGTCTTGCCGGCACCGTTGCGGCCCAGCAGGGTCACCACTTCGCCGGGATGCACGTCGAAGCTCATGCCATGCAGGATATGGCTCTCGCCATAATAAGCATGCAGATCCTCGACCTTCAGCAAAGGCGCGGAAGATGACTGCGACTGGGTCTGGACCATGGTGGCCTCACGCATGTCCGTGCCCCGTGCCCATGTAGGCCTCGATCACCAGCGGATTCTTCGACACGTCGGAATAAGGCCCCTCGGTGAGGATCTCGCCCCGCGCCAGCACGGTGATGGTATCGGACAGATCCGCCACCACCGAGAGATTGTGCTCCACCATCAGCACGGTGCGGTTGGCCGACACTCGCTTGATGAGTTCGGCGGTGCGGGCGATGTCCTCGCGGCCCATGCCGGAGGTGGGCTCATCCAGCAGCAGCATCTCCGGCTCCAGCGCCAGGGTGGTGGCGATCTCCAGGGCGCGCTTGCGGCCATAGGGCAATTCCACCGCCAGATGCTGGGCATAGGAGGTGAGCCCCACCTCCTCCAGCAAGGCCATGCCGCGCTCGTTCAGCGCGTTCAGGGACTGCTCCGAAGCCCAGAAATGGAACGAGGTGCCCAGCTTGCGCTGCAAGGCCACGCGCACATTCTCCAGCACGGTGAGGTGGCCGAAGGTGGCAGAGATCTGGAACGAGCGCACCATCCCCAGCCGCGCGACATCCGCCGGCTTGGTACGGGTGATCTCCCGCCCGTTGAGCCGGATCGTGCCCCGCGTCGGCTCCAGGAATTTGGTGATCAGATTGAAGCAAGTGGTCTTTCCAGCGCCATTCGGCCCGATGAGGGCGTGAATGGTATGCCGGCGGATCTTGAGGTCCACGTTCTTGACCGCGGCGAACCCCTTGAATTCCTTGGTGAGACCTTTTGCTTCAACGATGTAGGGCACGTCTGAGACAGTGTCCGAAATCGCCACATGTACCTCGCTGCGTTCGGCCGGCCCGCTTTGCGGTGCCGACACTCTCCCATCCGGACGGGCCATTGGTGGCCGCTTTGTTGGGTCGAACCGTAGCACGGTAAGCCGCAGCTTCGTCAATAGATCAAAAGGCCAAGATTTGAACGAGCGATAGATTATTTCATCCCGGCCACCGCCAGGACCTCACGGATCCAGCGAAACTGCCAGAGCGAGGCGGTCTGTCGGTGCGCCGCTCACTTGCAGAACCCAGCCTCCAGCATCGGCGGGCACACGAAACCGCACGCTTTTGCGCGCCAGCGGACAGTTGCGCACGCCGGTGAAGGCCACCGGCGCCAGCGCCTCTCCCTCCCGCATCAGGTCGATCCAGGCGGCTTGCGCCACTGTCACCTGGACAATGCCGCCTGTGGCCGGGAGCACGAGGGTGACATATCCGGCGAAAGTACCCGGCGCCCCGCTCCTGCTGGGCGGAAAGGGCAGGTGCGCCTCTGGTGTCGGCGCGAGCTTCAGCACCAAAGCCGTCGGGGCGCCGAGCACCAGCGTGCTACCAGCGGACTGTTGAGCGGAAACTTCGCTCAGGCGCCCACCATCGGCGGCCAGCGACCAGGCCGCGGCGGCACACCCTTCCCCCTCCGCCGCCGCAGCAGGGGCGGCGACCATCAGCGCCGACAGAAGGAACGCCGCCGCTCGCGGCAACCCGCCCCGGCATCCACCAACGATCCCAGTCATAGAAGCCTCGCGTGCTATATCTGCGTAGATATAGCACGCGAGGGGGCACGTGGAAAAAGACTGCGGCAGAAAGCGCCTTCGTCAGCCTTTGGGCGTACGCGCCTGGGTGAGGTATTCGGGATTCGGCCGCATGTCGGTGGCGGTGGCGACGCGGTTCGACATGTTGAAGAACGCCGTGACCGCCGCCGCGTCCCAGATGTCGCGATCACTGAAGCCCACGGCCCGCAGCGCGGCCCGGTCCGCCTCTTCGACGGCATGGGGCGTTTCGGTGAGCTTCACCGCGAAATCCAGCAGCGCCCGCTGGCGCGGGTCGAGCCGGGCGGCGCGATAATTCATCACGATCTGCTCGCCCAATTCCGGATTGCCGGACAGGCTGCGCACCGCGGCTCCATGAGCCGTGAGGCAATAATAGCAGCGGTTCACCGCCGAGACCGCCACCGCCACCATTTCCCGCTCCAGCTTGGAGAGGCCGGAGGGGGCGAGCATCAGATCATTATACATCGCCGCGAACGCATTGAGCTTCGGCATATCAAAGGCGTAGGCCAGCAGCACATTGGGCACATAGCCGATCTTCTCGACGCATTTGTCGAAATAGGCCTGGGTCGCCGGATCAAGCGGCGCCATCGGCAGATCCAGCGCAATCACAGGCGCGAGAGCGGGCTGCGGAGCGGCCTCGGCATGCTGCGCTGCGGTATCATGAACCCGCCGTTTTGGTGCCTTTTTTGCGGGCGCGCCGCTTCCAATAGCAGTATTTTCAATATGTTTGGTGCTCTTGCGTGCAGATCGAACCGACGTCATCTTCTTTTCCATCGCGGGTGACCTCGTCACGATTTCGTCGCGCCCTAGGGGCACACCTGACGCGTCCCCATCGGGGACGAGGATTGCGCACAGTGGGGCTTCAATGGAAGCCCTCAGGAGAGACGTGATGAATATCGAGGGATCCAAGAGCGCCGACTCCTTCGGCCCCAAGGCCCGGTTGTCCCTCGCTGTCAGCCTGCTCAAGATGGAAGGCGCCGGCATTCCGGAAGCCTTCACCCGCCAGTTGTTCAGCGCCGCCGCCCCCGAGGACGTGGAAGCGCTGCTGCCGGAAGCCTTCGCGGCCCTGTCGCGCACCGCCTGGAGCCATCTGTGCGCCCATAGGGCCGGCACCAGCGATGTGCACGTCTTCACGCCCGATCTGCCCGGCCACCCGTCGATCACCGTGATCGAGGCGGTGAATGACGACATGTCGTTCCTGTTCGACTCGATTTCCTGTGAATTGGCGGATCGCGGCATCGAGCTGCGTCTGGCGGTGCATCCCATCTTTACGCTGGAGCGCGACGGGGGCGGCGCGGTGAGCGGCCTTGAAGCCGACCTGACCGCCGCCGAATCCCGCGGTCTGCACCGCGAAAGCCTGATCCACCTGCACATTCCGGCGCTCGACGGCCCGGCGGCGGAAGCTGAACTGCGCGAGGCGTTGCAGCGGGTCCTCGACGACGTGCGCGCGTCCAACCGCGACTTCCAGGCCATGCGCACCTGCGTCTACGAGGTGTCGAAGGCCTATCGGCGCGAGAAGCGCCCCTATGCGGAGACCGAGCGCGACGAGGCCGCCGACCTCATTGAATGGCTGGTCACCGACAATTTCATCTTCCTCGGCGTGCGGGCTTATGCGCTCGCCACTGACGGTACCATCAACGCCATCGCCGACAGCGGCCTCGGCGTGCTGCGCGACCCCGATGTGAACGAGCTCCGCCTGGGCGCCGATCCGGTGGTCACCACCCCCGACATGCGGCAGTTCCAGCCCGGCGGCCAGCCGCTGATCATCACCAAATCCAGCATCCGCTCGCGGGTTCATCGCCGCGCACCGCTGGATTATATCGGGGTCAAGCTGCACGACGCCGAGGGTGCGCTCACCGGCGAATTGCGCATCATCGGGCTGTTCACTTCCACCGCCTACACCCATTCGGTGCTGCAGATCCCGTATCTGCGCAACAAGGCCGAAGCGGTGCTGGTGTGGGCGGGATTCGATCTGGACAGCCATTCCGGCAAGGCCCTGACCTCGGTGCTGGAGACCTATCCGCGCGACGAATTGTTCCAGATCGATGCCGATACGCTGCAAGCCTATGCGGTGGTCATCCTGTCGCTCTATGACCGGCCGCGCGTGCGCGTCCTGCCGCGGCTCGATCCGTTCGAGCGCTTCGTCTCGGTGCTGGTCTATGTGCCGCGCGAGCGCTTCGATGCCAGCCTGCGCCAGCGCGTGGGCGCCTATCTGGGGCAGGTGTTCGGCGGCGAAGTGGAAGCGGTGGAGCCCACCTTCCTCATCGACCTGCCGCTGACCCGCGTGCGCTACATCATCGGCCGCGCGCCGGGCCGGTCGGCAGACGTGAACCGCGCCGACCTGGAGCGGGAAGTCTCCCGTCTGGCCCTGAGCTGGTCCGACCGGCTGCGCGAAGCCCTGCTGGCCAGCCTCGCAGGCGGCAATGCCCAGGCGCTATATGAGCGCTACGGTTCCGCCTTCGATCCCGGCTATATCACCGCCTATCCGGTGCAGACGGCGGTGGACGACATCGCCCGGCTGGAGCGGCTGTCCGCCGCCCGGCCGGTGGCGCTGGATTTCTACCGGCGGCCCGGCGACACCGGCAACCGCATCTCCCTGCGCCTCCTCTCCTTCGGCCGCCCCCTGCCCCTGGCGCAGCGGGTGCCGACGCTGGAGAACATGGGCCTGCGCGCCATCGACGAGCGCACCTATCGCATCGAAACCGCGCCCCGGCGCGGGGCCGATGCCGCCACCGCGACCCGCAGCTGGGTCCATGAAATGAGCCTGGAGCGGGCCGACGGCATCGCCATCGAGGTATCGGGTGCGTCCGAGCGCCTGGAAGACCTGTTGACCGCCGTACTGCGCGGCGAAGCGGAGAATGACGGCTTCAACGCCTTGGTGCTGGATACATCCCTGGCATGGCGGGACGTGGCGCTGGTGCGCGCACTGGCCCGCTATCTGCGCCAGGCGGGCCTTGCCTTCTCGCAGGATTATCTGTGGGCGACACTGGTGCGCCACGCCGGTGTGGCCGAGCGGGTGGCCAAGCTGTTCCATGCCCGCTTCGATCCCGCCCGCGATCCGGCCCCCGAGGCCCGCGCCGCCCGCGAAGCGCCGCTGCGGGAGCAGATCGAGGCCGCCTTGGCGGAAGTCTCCAGCCTGGACGAGGACCGCATCCTGCGCCGCTTCGTCAATCTGGTGGACGCCGCCCTGCGCACCACCTTCTACCAGCGCGGCAGCGACGGGCGGCCCAAGGCGGCCATCGCCATCAAATATGAGAGCGCCAAGGTCGAAGGATTGCCTTTGCCCCGCCCGCTCTACGAAGTGTTCGTCTATTCGCCGCAGGTGGAAGGCGTGCATCTGCGCTTCGGCCATGTGGCCCGCGGCGGCCTGCGCTGGTCGGACCGGCCGCAGGATTTCCGCACCGAGGTGCTGGGCCTGGTCAAAGCCCAGCAGGTGAAGAATGCGGTGATCGTGCCGGTGGGCGCCAAGGGCGGCTTCGTGCCCAAGCGCCTGCCGCTGGGCGGCAGCCGCGACGCGGTGCAGGCGGAGGGCATCTCGGCCTATGAGACCTTCGTCTCCAGCCTGCTGGATCTCACCGACAATCTGAAGGCTGGCGAGGTGGTGCATCCGCAGGATGTGGTGCGCCTCGACGGCGACGATCCCTATCTGGTGGTGGCCGCCGACAAGGGCACCGCCACCTTCTCCGACACCGCCAACGGCATCTCCCAGCGCCACGGCTTCTGGCTGGATGACGCCTTCGCCTCCGGCGGCTCGGTGGGCTATGACCACAAGGCCATGGGCATCACCGCCCGCGGCGCCTGGGAGGCGGTAAAGCGGCATTTCCGCGAACTGAACCTGGATATCCAGGTCACCCCGATCACGGTGGTGGGCGTCGGCGACATGTCCGGCGACGTGTTCGGCAACGGCATGCTGCTGTCCAAGGCGCTCAAGCTGGTGGCGGCCTTCGACCACCGCCACATCTTCCTCGATCCCGGCACCAATCCGGCGGTGGCCCATGCGGAGCGGGCGCGGCTGTTCGCCTTGCCCCGCTCCAGCTGGGCCGATTATGACGCCAGCCTGATCTCCGAAGGTGGCGGCGTCTATCCGCGCAGCGCCAAGCGCATCCCGCTGTCGCCGCAGGTGCAGGCGCTGCTCGGTCTCGCCAAGGCGGAAGCCACGCCCAACGAGGTCATGACCGCGATCCTCAAGGCGAACGTGGATCTGCTGTGGTTCGGCGGCATCGGCACCTATGTCCGCGCCACGGCGGAAAGCGACGCCCAGGTGGGCGACCGCGCCAACGATGCCATCCGCATCATCGCCAATGATCTCAAGGTGAAGGTGATCGGCGAGGGCGCCAACCTCGGCATGACCCAGCGCGCCCGCATCGAGGCGGCGCGCAAGGGCGTGAAGCTCAACACCGACGCCATCGACAATTCCGCTGGCGTCAACACCTCCGACGTGGAGGTGAACATCAAGATCGCGCTCTCCCTGCCGGTGGCCGAGGGCAAGCTCACGGCACCGGATCGCGCGCAATTGCTGGCGGACATGACCGATGACGTCGGTCATCTGGTGCTGCGGAACAATTATCTCCAGCCCCTGGCGCTGTCGCTGGCGGAACGGCGCGGCACCGAGGATCTCGCCTTCCAGCAGCGCATGATGCAGGCGCTGGAAGTGCGAGGCGAACTGGATCGCAGCGTGGAATTCCTGCCCGGTGACGGCGAGATCCAGGAGCGCCGCGCGCGGGGCGAATATCTCACCCGCCCGGAGCTGGCGGTGCTGCTCGCCTATGCCAAGCTCTCGCTCTATGAGGAATTGCTGGCCTCCGACGTGCCGGACGATGCCTATCTGGCGGACGAACTGGTGCGCTATTTCCCGCACGCGCTGCAGGAGCGTTTCCCGCACGCCATCACCGCCCATCGCCTGCGCCGCGAGATCATCTCCACCGGCCTCGCCAACGCCATCGTCAACCAGGGCGGCCCGGCCAGCATCACCCGCATCGCCGACCAGACCGGCGCCGATGCGGCGGGGATCGCCCGCGCCTTCGCCGTGGTGCGCGACAGCTACCGGCTGGCGGAGATCAATGCCGCCATCGACGCCCTCGACACCCAGGTGGATGGCGAGGTGCAGCTGGGCCTCTACGCCAATGTCCAGGACCTGATGATCGGCCGCACCATCTGGTTCCTGCGCAATGTGAACCTCTCCGAGGGCATCGCCGGGGTGGTGGAGCGCTATGGCGCCGCCATCGCCGAGGTGGGCAGCGCACTCGACGCCAGCCTGCCGGATGCCTGGCGCATCGCCCGCGACCGCCGCATCGCCGAACTGGTGCACAATCGGGTGCCCGACGCTCTGGCCACCCGCATCGCCGTGCTGCCCGCTTTGGCCGCCGGCTCGGACATCGCTTTGCTGGCCGAGCGCAGCGGCCGGCGGATCGACGAGGCCGCCCCCACCTTCTTCGCGGCGGGGCGCTATTTCGGCATGGACGACCTCATCACCTCGGCCCGCTCCATCGCGGCGCCGGACTATTATGACCGGCTGGCTCTCGACCGGGCGGTGGCGCAGGTGGAGACCTTCGTCCGGCAGGTCACCAGCGAGGTCCTGGCCCAGGGCGGCACCGGCGCCGCCGGCGTCGATGCCTGGGTCGAGCGCCGTCGCAAGGAAGTGGACCGCATCCGCGCCACGGTGCAGGACATCACCGCGTCCGGCCTGTCTTTGTCCAAGCTGACCCTGGCGGCGAACCTGCTGGGCGATCTGACGCGGGGCTAACCGCTCCAGGCGAGGGGCTCCGGCCTGTGTGGGCGGCGCGGCGCCCCTCGCCCCATCCCATCGGCGTCTAAGCTGGGGACCGGCGCCACCGCGCCGCTTCCCCGCTTTCGCGCCTGGCTGCGGAATGCCACTGTCCCGCCCATGCATGGACAGCCCCTCCCCGCCGCCGCCCCGATCCGTCCCGCTTCCCGCCGGGCCGTGATCGGCTGGGTGCTGTTCGATCCGGCCTGCCAGCCGTTCTTCACTTTGGTGACGACCTTCATCTTCGCCCCCTATTTCGCCTCCGCCGTGGTGGCGACACCGGCGCTGGGGCAGGAATTATGGGGCTATGCCACCGGCATTGCGGGCCTGATCATCGCCGTGGCCTCGCCGCTGCTGGGCGCCATCGCCGATGCCAGCGGCCGCCGCAAGCCGTGGGTGGCGGTGTTTGGCGCCGCGCTGATGATCGGCTGCTGCGGCCTGTGGTTCGCGCTGCCGGGCGATGAGAGCCGGGTGCCGCTGATCCTCGCCAGCTTCATCCTGGCAACCGTGGGCGCCGAGTGCGCCATCACCTTCAACAATGCCATGATGCCGGGGCTGGTGCCGCCGGAGAAACTGGGCCGGCTCTCCGGCACCGGCTGGGCCTGCGGCTATATCGGCGGCTTGATCTCCCTCGCCCTGATGCTGGCGATCTTCTCCACCAATCCCACCACCGGCCTGACGCTGCTCGGCCACCCGCCTGCCTTCGGCCTCAGCGCCGCGCTGCGCGAGGGCGACCGCATCTCCGGGCCGCTGTGCGCCTTGTGGTTCGGGGTGTTGGTGGTGCCCATGTTCCTGTTCGTGCCGGACCGGCAGCGGGCGCTGCCCTGGCGGGCGGCGGTGCGCAGCGGCGTGCGCGAGACAGGGGCCTTGCTGCGCCGTCTCAAGGGCCAGCGGAACCTCGCCCGCTTCCTCCTCGCCAACATGATCTATTCCGATGGCCTGGTGGGGCTGTTCGCCCTCGGAGGCATCTATGCGGCGGGCACCTTCGGCTGGGGCTCGGTGGAGATCGGCATTTTCGGCATCCTCATCCTCATCGCCGGCATCGGCGGAGCGCTGGCGGGCGGCTGGCTGGATGACGCGCTGGGCGGCCGGCGCGTGGTGCTGGGCGGCCTGGTGCTGCTGTTCGCCGCCAGCTTCGGCATCCTGTGCGTGGACCGGGACGGACTGTTCTTCGGCCTCATCCCCACCGCGCCGGGCCACGGGCTGTTCGGCACCCTGCCGGAGCAAGTCTATCTCGGCCTCGGGCTGGTCATCGGCCTGGTGGCCGGGCCGCTCCAGGCCGCCTCGCGCACCATTCTCGCCCGGCTGGCGCCGCCGGAGCATCTGGGCGAATATTTCGGGCTGTTTGCGCTGTCGGGGCGGGTGACGTCGTTCGCGGCCCCCACGCTGGTGGCGGTGGTCACCGGCCTTGCCGCCAGCCAGAAGGCGGGCGTCGCGGTTCTGCTGGGCTTCTTCGCCTTGGGCGGGCTGATCCTGGCGGGGGTACGCGAACCCGCCCGTTGAGGTCACCGGCCCGTTGAGGCCGGCCGCGAACGGGTTTACCCTGACGCAACGTCCGGTCCAATCGCCCGCAGGGCGGAGGTGGCTCCATGGTTGGCATGGCAAAGGGTTCAGGCATCCGCCTCGGGGCCGGCATCGCCGTTCTGGCCGCCGCGCTCATCTCCGGCAGCCCGGTGCGGGCTGATGCGCCGGAGACATCAACGCCTCAGAAAGCCACGTCCCAGAAATCAGCAACGGCGAAACCCGCATCCGGCGCACCGAAGTCCGCCGGGACGCAGGCCGCCGCGACCCAGGAGCCGATTTCGCCGCGCTGGATCGGCCCCAAGTGGGAGATCAAGGGCCTGACCGTGTGGGTGTTCACCCCCGGCCATTTCGAAGGCCGATAGCACTCGGCCACCGGCGTCACGCCGCCGGCGGGGTCCAATCGGCCGGGGCCATCTGGAAGCCGGAGAACAGGAAGGCGGGCGCCACCGTGCAGCCCACCAGCGTCCAGGCGCCCTGGCTTTCCGCCGCCTGCCACACGAACGGCGGCACCACGCCTTGCGGCTGCTGGCCGTTCGCAATGTCCGTGCCCAAGGTCACGGTATGGGCCGGCTCGCCCTCGGCGGCCATGTGCAGCGCCAGCGGCGCGCCGGCATAGAAGTGCCAGGTCTCGCTGGCATCCACCCGATGCCAATGGGAGCGCTCGCCCGCCGCCAGCAGGAAATAGATGGCGGTCGACGCCGCACGGGTGCCCTCGAGCGCCGCATCGCGGAAGGTCTCGCGGAAATGGCCGCCCTCCGGATGGGGCTGGAGATCCAGCAGGGCAATGACCTCTGCGGCGGACAAAGCGGAAATATCAGTCATCAGGCGGACCTTGGATCGCGTTCCGATCAGGGCGATGCAGATTCATGCAGCCTGATCGGCTTTGACGTTACAGATGCAAGCTTGTGCGGTGCTCGCGCACCGCCGCTTCACCCCTTGAACACGTTCTTGCGTGCCCGCAGTTCGGTGAACACCGCCGCCGGCTCGGCCCCCGCCAGTCCCAAGCGCTCGGCCATGTCGGGATCATCGGCGCGCAGGAAAGGATTGGTCAGCCGCTCATCCCCGAGCAAGGCGGGAATTGTGGGCTTGCCGTCCTTGCGGGCGGCCTCCGCATCGGCGAACCGGGCGCGCAGCGCGCCATTGTCCGGATCGACGCTGATGGCGAAGCGACCGTTGGCGAGCGTGTATTCATGGCCGCAATAGAGCGCCAGATCGTCCGGCAGCATCCGCAGCCGCTGCAGCGACTGCCACAGCACCGGCGGATCGCATTCCATCGGCCGCCCACAGCCCAGCACGAACAAGGTGTCGCCCGAGAACAGCAGCCGCTCCTCCTCGAACAGATAGACCACATGGCCGGCGGTGTGCCCCGGCGTCTCCATGACCCGGCCGATGAGCGAGCCCACCCCGACCGGATCGCCATCCACCACCGTCACATCGATGCCGGGAATGGTGGCCGCTTCCGCCTTCGGTCCCACCACGGTGGCGCCGAACTGCGCCTTGAGGGCGAGGACGCCATCCACATGATCGTGATGATGATGGGTCACCAGAATGTGGGTGAGATCCCAGCCCTCACGGTCCAGGGCTTCCAGGACCGGAGTGGCATCCGGTACATCCACCACGCAGGTGGCTTCGGTGACCGGATCATGGATCAGCACCGCGTAATTGTCGCTCAGGCACGGAATAACGCGGATATCGACCGGCATGGATGTCCTCCCTCCCAGGGGCGACCGGGAAAATGCAGGTGGCGTTGAGTAGCATGCCCGTGGCCGCTCGCCACCACCCTTCCGCGTCGCACCACAACGCTTGCGCGCGCCCGCGGCCCGGCGCAAGCCATGAAGGCGCGGCCGCCCACGTCTGCTATAAGGACGGCTAAGGAGAAGCGGATGTTTCTGGACGTGGTGGACCTGCGCAGTTTCTACGCCCAGCCGCTCGGCGTGGTGACGCGTCGTCTGCTCGGCCGGGCGGTGCGTGCCCGCTTCAATGATGTGCGCGGGCTCTCCGTGCTCGGCCTCGGCTATGCCACGCCCTATCTGGGCGTGTTTCGCGAGGAAGCCGAGCGCTGCATCGCCATCATGCCGGCGGCGCAAGGGGTGGTGCGCTGGCCCTCCAGCGCCCCCACTCTGGCGGCACTGGCGGACGAGACCGAACTGCCTTTGACCAACGCCTCCATCGATCGGGTGGTGGCGGTGCATCTCTTGGAGATGACCCCCAACGCCGCCGAGGTGCTGCGGGAAGTCTGGCGGGTGCTGGCGCCCGGTGGCCGGCTGCTGGCCATCGTGCCGAACCGCAGCAGTGTCTGGGCGCGGCTCGACACCACGCCGTTCGGCAACGGCAGCCCGTTCTCCCGCGGCCAGGTGGTGCGCCTGCTGCGGGAAGCTTTGTTCACGCCGGTGGGCTGGGGCGAGGCGCTCTATGTGCCGCCGATCTCCAGCAAATGGCTGCTGCGCACCGCGGTGCCGTGGGAGCGGGTGGGCGGGCGGCTGTCGCTGCCGTTCGCCGGCGTCCATGTGGTGGAAGCCACCAAGCAGCTCTACCGCCCGGTGATGGTGAAGAAGGCCAAGCTTTCGCAGGTCCTGGACCCGGCCTTGGTGCCGGGGCTGCCGGCGGGGTGAGGCTCAGGGGTGCGGCGCCCCTTTGCGCGACAGCAGGAACACCGCCTGCTCGCCCAGCAGGTTCCACACCCACCACGGCATGTTGACCCGCACCCGGTGGCCGGCGGAATCCAGCGCCACCGCCCGCTCCATGCGCGCGTCCAGCACATCCACCAGTTCCACGAAGTCGCGGATGGTGCAGAAATGGATGTTGGGGGTGTCGTACCAGGAGTACGGCATATTGTCGGTGATGGGCATGCGCCCGTAGATCATGAGATCCAGCCGCGAGCGCCAGTGGCCGAAGTTCGGGAATGACACCACCGCGTGGCGGCCGATGCGCAGCATCTGCTCCATCACCCAGCGCGGCCGGCGGGTGGCCTGGAGGGTCTGGGATAGGATCACATAATCGAAGGCATCGTCGGGATAATGGGCCAGATCCACGTCCGCATCGCCCTGGATCACCGCCAGCCCGCGGGCGACGCCGGCATTGACGCCCTCGCGGGAGAGTTCGATGCCGCGGGCATCGCAGCCGCGCGTGGTCGCCAGCAGATCCAGCAGTTCGCCATCGCCCGCGCCCACATCGAGCACGCGCGAGCCGGGCGCGACCATTTCCGCCACCACCACCAGATCGACGCGCCCCCCGGAGGAGCGCACCGCGCTTTCGTCTAATTTGCGTTCGCGATCCAGCATGCGCCTAGCCTGCCCGGAGCGGGGGAAGACCGGCCGCGCGGGCGGCACTGTCCAGGAAGCCGCGGGTGATGGCGAACAATTCCGGCTCTTCCAGAAGGAAGGCATCGTGACCCTTGTCGCTCTCGATCTCGGCAAACGACACGCTGGCGCCTGAGGCGTTCAAGGCATGGACGATGGCGCGGGAATCCTCGGTGGGGAACAGCCAGTCGGTGGTGAAGGACACCACGCAGAAGCGCGTCTTGCTGCCGCGGAAGGCATTGGCGAGCACGCCGTCATAGTCTTCCGCCAGATCGAAATAATCCATGGCACGGGTGACATAGAGATAGGAATTGGCGTCGAAGCGCTGGACGAAGCTCTCGCCCTGGTGGCGCAGATAGCTCTCCACCTGGAAGTCGGCGTCGAAGCCGAAGGTGGGCAAAGCGCGGTTTTGCAGCCGGCGGCCGAATTTGCGATGCAGCGCCTGGTCGGACATGTAGGTGATGTGCGCCGCCATCCGCGCCACCGCCAGCCCCCGGTGCGGGGTGAGCTTGTGGTTGAGATAATCGCCGCCATGCCATTCCGGATCGGCCATCACCGCCTGGCGACCCACCTCATGAAAGGCGATGTTCTGCGCCGAATGGCGCGCGGCGGTGGCGATGGGCAGGGCGCAGAACACCCGCTCGGGATAGCTCGCCGCCCATTGCAGCACCTGCATGCCGCCCATGGAGCCGCCGGCGACGCAGAACAAGCGTTCGATGCCCAGATGGTCCACCAGCATGGCCTGGGCGTTCACCATGTCGCGAATGGTGACCAGCGGCATCTCCAGACCGTAGGCGCGTCCGGTGTCCTTGCGGATGGAGGCGGGGCCGGTGGTGCCCATGCAGCCGCCGAGCACGTTGGAGCAGATGACGAAGAAGCGCTCGGTATCGATGGGCTTGCCCGGCCCCACCAGCGTCTCCCACCAGCCCGGCTTGCCGGTGACCGGATTGAGGCTGGCGGCGTGCTGATCGCCGGTCAGCGCATGGCAGACCAGGATGGCGTTGGAACGCGCCGCATTGAGTTCACCATAGGTCTGATAGGCGATCTGAAGCCCGCGCAGATCCACGCCCGCGTCCAGCCGCAGCGGCTTGTCGTCGCCGAAACGGACCACGGGGGAATGCGGCTCATCGGCCTCGCGCCGCGCCTTGACGTCCTCGGGGGTGAGGCCTTCGGCCTTCTGTTCAACCAAGCTTCCCATGGTTTTACCAAGCGACGGGCGCGCTGCGCTGTCAAGAAGCGACGGCTCCGCAGCGGTGGGATCGCCCGGCCGGGGCAGCGTTCAGCGCCCTTGGCAGAGCGGATCGATCTCGGGGCAGCCGAGCGGGTTTTGCTTGGTGTGGGGATTGGGGACGCGGCGCGCGGCCGGATCGACCGAGCCGGTGGCGGTGGGGTCGGCGGCATCGAGGGTTCCCGCCTGCCCCGGCTGGGGCACCGGAACCCGGGCGCCATTGGAATAGGTCCGCACCGGCGCCCCGACGGGACTGGTCTCGGTCACGGTTCCCGGCACCCGCTCCGGTTCCGCCGCCCGCGCGGCGGGGGCGAGGGCGGCAACCGCCAGCACGGTGCCGGCCAGGCCGGCGATGAAGATCGATGATGCGCCCATGACGTCCTCCGCTCGGCCCGGCGGGGCCGCACCAAGGGGAACGGAAAGGAGGCGGCGCAGTTCCAGGAACGAATGCGCATTGCCGGCCGCCCGCGATTCGCGCTCCGTTTGTTCCGTGCACGTTCCCGGCTGACGGCAGTCAGTCCCAGATCGGGACATGCGCCAGAGAACCGTGTCGGCACCGGAACAGAAGCAGCACGCCCACGCCGCACCGATTCGCGCCACCTTTGTTCTGCCCATGTTCGGCGTTGGACTGGCGATGTCGCCTTGCCGTGCCGATATGGTACAGAGCCTGCACCCGCCGCCGGACCCAACACCCCGTATGGATGACGTTTCCAAGCTTGCCGTCCTGCCGCCGTCCATCCGGGCGCGCGGAGTCACGGCCGTTCTGGGCCCGACCAACACCGGCAAGACCCATCTGGCCATCGAGCGCATGCTGGGCCACGAGAGCGGGCTCATCGGCCTGCCGCTGCGCCTGCTGGCGCGCGAGGTCTACCAGAAGGTGGTGGCGCGGGTGGGCGCCAGCCAGGTGGCCCTCATCACCGGCGAAGAGAAGATCAAGCCGAAGAACCCGCGTTATTGGATCGCCACCGTCGAGGCCATGCCGCGCGACCTGGACGTGGCGTTCGTCGCCATCGACGAAGTCCAGATCGCCACCGATCTCGATCGCGGCCATGTGTTCACCAACCGGCTGCTGAACCGGCGCGGGCGGTTCGAGACCATGCTGCTGGGCTCGGCCACCATGCGGCCGTTGATCCAGAAGCTGCTGCCCGGCGTCAATCTGGTGGAGCGGCCGCGCCTCTCCACGCTGATGTTTGCCGGCGAGAAGAAGATCAGCCGCCTGCCCCGGCGCTCGGCCATCGTCGCCTTCTCCGCCGAGGAGGTGTACGCCATCGCCGAATTCATCCGCCGCCAGCGCGGCGGGGCGGCGGTGGTGATGGGCTCGCTCTCGCCCCGCACCCGCAATGCCCAGGTCGACCTGTTTCAGAGCGGCGAGGTGGACTATCTGGTGGCCACCGACGCCATCGGCATGGGCCTCAATCTCGACGTCGACCATGTGGCGTTCGCCTCCGACCGGAAATTCGACGGCTGGCAGTTCCGCCGCCTCAACCCGTCGGAAATGTCGCAGATCGCCGGCCGCGCCGGCCGCGCCACCCGCGACGGCACTTTCGGCACCACCGGCCGCTGCCCGCCCTTTGACCAGGAATTGGTGGAGCGGCTAGAGGGCCATGTCTTCGATCCGGCGCAGGTGTTGCAATGGCGCAACGCCGTGCCTGATTTCCGTTCGGTCAAGTCCTTGATCGACAGCCTGGCTTTGCCGCCGCGCGAGCAGGGCCTGACCCGCGCTCCGACCGCCGACGACGTGCAAGTGCTGGAGATCATGAGCCGCGACGGCGATGTCGCAGCCCGGGCCACCAGCCCCGCGGTGGTGGAAAGGTTGTGGGATACGTGCCAGGTCCCCGACTATCGCAAGGTGTCTCCAGGGGCCCATGCGGAGCTGGTTTCCACGCTTTTTCACCACGTCGGGACCGGAGGTCGCATCCCCCACGAGTGGTTCGCACGTCAAATCGCCTTGACCGATCGCGCGGAAGGAGACATCGACACGCTGTCGAGCCGGATCGCGCAGGTGCGGACACTCACCTTCGTAGCCAACCGGCCTGACTGGCTAAAGGACCCGGAGCACTGGCAAGGCGTCACAAGAGGGGTCGAAGACAAGCTGTCCGATGCGCTTCACGAGCGGTTGGCACAACGTTTCGTGGACCGGCGGACCAGCATGCTCATGCGGCGCCTGCGAGAGAACACAATGCTCGAGACTGAAATCAGCAAGACCGGCGACGTTACCGTGGAAGGCCATGTGATCGGCCACCTCCAGGGATTCCAGTTCGCTCCCGACCCCGCCGCCGGCGGGGAAGAAGCCAAGGCGCTGCGCGCCGCCGCCCAGAAGGCGCTGGCCGGAGAGATCGAAACCCGCGCCAACCGCCTCTCCCAGGCGGTGGACGAGGCGTTCGTCCTCACCTCCGACGGCACCATCCGCTGGACCGGCGAGGCCGTGGCCAAGCTGATCCCCGGCGACGAGGTGCTGAAGCCGCGCTTCAAGATCATCGCCGATGAGCACCTGACCGGCCCCGCCCGCGACCAGGTGGAGGCGCGCCTCACCC
>CALRNP020000016.1:0-43514 GCA_943369575.1 Azorhizobium sp. AG788
AGTGCCGATGCCGCGCGCTCAGCTGGCGGCGATCAGGCCGGTGCCCATGAGGACAAAAGGCGGAATCACGCCGGTGCCGTGCAGCCCGGTCAGATGGGCGACGAGCCCCTGCATGATGTTGGCGCGGGCCTGTAGGGAGGTGAGGTGGCGCACGGAGGTCATGTAGGTGAACGCGAGCGCGTTGCGTGCCCCTTCGGGACCGGCCCTAAGCAGGACATCGGTAACCGCCTGCGGCAGCCGCTGGCCGGGAGGCGTGACCAGCACGGCGATCATCACGCTGAGATCGGGCGGGGAATGCGGGCTCTCGTAGGAAAAGGCCGCAGCGGCCCTGAGCGCCTCGCGGTCGCCCGCTGCCAGCAACGCGATGCACTTCAGGACCCGCATGTGCAACTCGAACTGGGAATCCGTATCCGCCATCTCGATCCCGCGGTCGAAGAAGGCCAGCGCGGCGGTAAAATCGCTACGCGCCTGCCGCAATTGCCCGAGCACCGGCAAGGCGGCAGCAAACTCCGCCGTGCGGGCGAAGGCCCGCTCCGCCAGATCCTCGGCCAGTTCAAGATGGCCGCGATCGACGAAATAGAGCAGCTTGGCCGCAGCCAGCATCAGCAGCGGGTTGGTCTCGATGAGCGGCAGGCAATCGAGCGCAGTCGCCTCGATCTCGCTCTCGATCTCGTCGCGCTCGCGGCGAGAGATGCCGGTGAAGGGATTGGCGAGGACCAGACGCGAGAACAGATGGAGGCACCACTGCAAGGCGATGTCGGCGCTGGCGGGATTCTGTGCCCGCGCGTCGCGCAACTGCATCCCCTTCTCCAACCACGCCGGGTTGGAAGCCGACAACAGGGTCGTGGCTGTGCGCAGGCGGATTTCCAGCGGCTGACCGGCGGGCGTGCCGAGCCCTTCCGAGGCGTCGGTCAGGGTGCGCTGCAACGCTGCGATGATGCCCTCCGCGGCGCGTTCCACCTCCGGCGTGAGCATGGCGAGGCTGGCGCCGCCGAACTCCAGCCGAAAGGCCTTGATGATGCGCCCTGACGGCACTTCCCGCAGGATCGCCGTGCAATCAAGACGGGCGCCGCTGTCCTGGAAGTTCACCTTCAGGAGATAGCGCGCGCCCTGGGGCGCCGCGCCCTCTTCGCCCCCCACGACGATGACGGCCTGACCTTCGCTGACCCGACCCGCGATCATGTCGCGCAACTGTCCGGTAATGGCACCTGCCCGTTCTGTCAGGCGTTTGTCATGAAGAGGGACCACAGGGTCGATGGCCAGAAGCACGTTAACCGGCGCCGGATCGGACCTGACGGCCACAGCCGGCAGTTTCGTCGCGATCCACACATAGCCCTCGCCATACTGCGTGGCGATATAGCGAGGGGAGCGTGCGCTATCCCCCAGCTTTGCGCGCAGGCGATTGATGAGAAAATCCACGTTGCGGTCGGATGCATCGGGCTGGGTCGGCGCGATCGCGTCGAGCAACTGGCTGCGCGGCATCAGGCGGTGCGGGTTGCGGGACAGCGCCAGCAGAAGCGCGCGCTCGCTCCGGGTGAAGCGGATCTGCTCACCGTTGCGATGGGCGAACAGGCATGTGTCGTCCAGTACCACATCGCCGAAGACGAACCCGCCTGCGCTCGATCCCTCACGTTCCATCCAAGCTTGTCCCCAGGCCGGCCCGGCACGCACCAATGCCGCCCAGATCATGCCCGAGGGTCAAATGCGGGTCGAGCCAATTTGGCTCCTAGAGGCCGCCGCCGCCATAAGTAGGGCCGCCGGAGGTACGTAGGAACGATACTCTGCGTGAACTGACGTCGCCACGCGCGTCAATCCCGCCCGAAGTTCGTTCCGGCCGGACGTCGAAGCGCAGGATTGTCGCCAGGGGCTCCATGCCACGCGGGTGGTCCCCACCTCACACAGCATGTCGAGGCGCTCAAACACTGTGCAAACAATCGCCTGCTAGACGGCCCCTTCGATGAATCTTACCGGTGGGGAATTCGGCATGGCATCACCTTCAAACCGCTCCAAGCCGTGCGCAAGCCGCCAAAGCGCGCGTGGTGCAGCTTTGCTGTGCGCGACGGCCACGACCGGTCAGCCGCTGTCGGTGGAAGACCGGGAAATCGTGAAGCTGTGCGCCCTTCAAAAGACAGGGCCACGTCTGCGACCCACGCTGCCACGCTTGGCCGCGACCGCGCTGACGATCACGATCGCGCTGCTGCCCGGCAAGGAAGCATGGGCATTTTATTACTGGGCTCCGCCGGCATCAAATGCCGATGACATGAATAATTTTGCGAACTACAATAGCTCCGATCATGTCGTTACAGCTAAAGCATACTATGGAAGCACTTCACAAAATATTTATATATCAAATCAATATAACTTGCCAGGATTTCCGGAGCTATACTTTTATGCACCCTATCAAATAACAATAAATAACGGAGGAACGCTATATAACATTTCTCGAATACAGAACAATTCAACCATGATGACCATCAACAATGATGGAACATTCAATACTTGGATTTTAAGCGGAGCGTTCAAAATCAGCAACACCGGCCTGCTGAATGTCGGCGTAAGTCTGTATGAGATTGCAATCGACAACGTCGGAACCATCGCGTTGGGCGCCAACACGACGGCAGCCACGGCTACAATTAACAACCGAAGTGGCAAGATTGAATTCTCGGGAAACGCCACGGCAGGCTCCGCCCGTATCACCAATGACGGCACCCTGACTTTCAAGGACCGGTCGTCGCTCGCATCCGCATATATCATCAACAATGGTGTGCTGGCCCTCCACGACTATGTGTCCATGGGGGCTGGCAGGATCGAAAACGAGGGCAGCGTCACGCTCGGCGAATATGCCTCCTTGGGCGAAGGGGACATCGACAATGTCGGCAAAATAACCTTCAGCAACTTTTCGGGTGCCGGCAATGCCTCGCTCGTGAATGCCGGCACCGCCGAAATCCGCTTCATCGATAACGGATCGGCCGCCAATGCAAAGCTGGACAATGCCGGGCGGATCACCTTCCTGAATTTCGCCAGTGGGGCCAATGCCACGATCACCAATTGGACCGCCGGAAGCGTCGTCGACATCTCCGGGCTGACCGCCGGCGGCACGCCGCTCGGCGCGCTGGCCGGCGAGGGCACCGTTGCGCTGGGCAGCAAATCCCTGACCGTCGGGGGCAACAATGCCAACACCGTCTTCTCCGGCGTTATCAAGGACGGTGGAGTCGCGGGCGGCACCGGGGGCATGTTGATCAAGGAAGGCACGGGCAAGCTGACGCTTTCGGGAACACAGACCTACACCGGGGCAACGACCATCAACGCCGGCAATCTGAATGTAAACGGCTCGATCGCGCGTTCCTCGGTGGTCAATTTGAACAAGGGCGGCACATTGTCGGGCAGCGGCAACTTCGGCAATGTCGTCAATAACGGCGGCACGCTCTCGCCCGGCAATTCCATCGGGACGATGCATATCAACGGCAACCTGACCATGAACCCAGGCTCGCTGTACTATGTGGAGATCAATGGCGTCGCCAGCGACCGTATCGAGGTGACGGGCACGGCCAATATCAGCAGTTCGGTGTTCGAGATTGGCCATGACACCAACACGGCCTCGCCGCCGGTGCTTCCGGGCACCACCTACACTCTGATCACCACCGGTGGTGGCCTGACGGTGACTGCGCCGCAGGTCGCCATCGCCGACTTTCCCTTCCTCGCCTTCACGCTCAGCGCCGACGCATACAACGGCTATCTGACCACCTCGCGCAGCTCCGAACGGTTCGCCAGCCTGGCCTCGACCTCGAATGAGCGCGCGGTGGCCAATGCGCTGGACACGGCCTCCGCGGCCAGTCCGCTCTGGCAGCAGATTGTGGGGGCGAGCGAGGCGCAGGCGCGCGCAGCGTTCACCAGCCTGAGCACCGCATCATTTCACGCTTCCGCGGTCGGGGTCCTGTCCGAGCAGTCGATTTACCTGCGCGACGCGGTGATCGACCGCATGCGTCAGGACTTCGGCCCCGCCACCCCCCTGGCGCCGGCGAGCACGGCGCTGACCTATGTGCCAGAGACGCCCAACGTCCGGGCCGCGACGGCCGCGGGGCCGTTCCACAAGGCGCCGCCGGCCGCCGTGCTGCCGCCGCCCGAAGTCTATGCGGTCTGGGCGCAGGGCGTGGGAAGCTGGGGCAAGCTTAACGGCGATGGCAATGCGGCGGCGATTGATCATTCGGTGGGCGGCATCGTCTCCGGCGTCGATGTCACCTTCAACGGCCTCTGGCGGGTCGGCCTTGCGGCCGGCTTCAGCGAATCGAACTTCAACACGCCGAACCAGCCGGTTTCCGGCTCAAGCGACAACTATAGCGTGACGCTTTATGGCGGCGGGCAGTTCGGTGCCTGGGGCCTGCGCGGTGGCGCCAGCTTCGGGTGGGGCAACATCGAGACGTCGCGGCAGGTCACGGCGGGGGCTCTGGCGGGGGCCCAGCGTGGCGCATACGACGCGACGACGACCCAGGTGTTCGGCGATGTCGGCTACACCTTCGCCTTCGGCAGCGCTTCGATCGAGCCGTTTGCCAACTTCGCTTATGTCCATGTTGACAGCACCGTTAAGGAGACCGGCTTTGCCGCGGTGAGCGGCGATGCAGAGATCGACACCACCTTCGCGACACTCGGGCTACGGGGCGCGTTCGCCATGACCAGCCTATTTACGGCCCGTGGCAGCCTGGGCTGGCAGCACGCCTTGGGCGATGTGGTGCCCATGGCGACGCTGGCCTTTCAATCCGGCGGCACGCCCTTTGCGCTGGCCGGCACGCCCATCGCGCGCGATGCCCTCGTGGCGGAACTGGGCGCAGACCTCGCCATCGCCCCCAATGCGGCGATAGGCGTGGCCTGGAACGGACAGTTCGGCAACGGCGACACCGCAAACGCTGTCAAAGGCTATCTCAACTGGAGGTTCTGAGAACCAACTGAGACCGTCATGGAGACGTGGCGCTCAGGTCGGAGAAACACCATGGCTAAGCTCACAAAACGGGCCGTCGATGCGGCAGAAGCCGGCGCCAAGGATTACGTGATCTGGGACGATGAACTCCCCGGCTTTGGTCTCCGAGTCTTCACATCCGGCAATCGGAGCTATGTCCTTCAGTACCGGTCGGGGGGTAGATCACGCCGGTTCACGATCGGACTGCACGGGGTATGGACACCGGAACGCGCGCGCCAGGAAGCCAAAGTGCAATTGGGTCGGATCGCGCAAGGCGATGACCCTGCCGAAGAACGGCTGCTCGATCGCAAGGCGCTCACGGTCAAGGAACTCTGCGACCTCTACTTGGCCGACCTACATGCGGGTCTCATCCTCGGAAAGGGCGGACGCCCCAAGAAGCGAGGCACGATCATTTCCGACCTGGGCCGTATCCACCGTCATATCGTTCCCCTCCTCGGCCCGCGTCGCGTCAGGGACACGCGCTATTTCACGAAATGCTCGAGGATCGCACTGTAAGGCGTGAAGCCGACACGCAGACAGAAAACGCGCCCACCGAGTTTATTCTCAATCGCTTCGAGAATGATGCGGTCGCCGCTGCGGAAGCGCGCGGAGGTCATGCGCGCCAGGAGCAGGTCTTTGACCGGCTGAAGACCTCCTATGACAAGCAGCCCTATGCCATCCGCCGCATGCTGACCGAGGGGGCGGTGCGTGCCTGTGACAAGCGCGCCCAGTTCATCGGCCTCGAGGCCTATGTCGAGGCTGGCGGCATCATCCTGCGCGACCTGTTCCAGGGCGATGATGGCGGCTGGCTGCAGGATGTCGCGCTCGTCGACCGGCTGGCGGCCGAGAAGCTCAAGGTCGAGGCGGACGCTGTCACCGGCGAGGGGTGGAAGTGGGTCGAGATGGCCCCTGACTTCGCCTATGACCACACCTACGGTCTGCGGCAGATGCGCGGTGAGACCATCCTGCTCACCGCCGAAGAGGAGACCTGCCGCGACGCTCTTCAGGCGGAATATGATCGCCTGTCCACGGAATACGCTAAGGCGGACGAGTTGCCGGAGGAGGTCGACGCGCGACTCGGCGAGCTCGGGACGGCGATCAAAGCCTTCGAGGCGCGTTCGATCACCTTCGATCCGGCGGAGGTGGCGCGCGCCGGCGCCTTCGTCAGCATCGCCCATGATGGCACAGTGCGCATTGAGCGCGGCTACACATACGCTCGGTCGGCGCCTAGCGAAGGAACCGCACTTGCGGCGGGAGATCGCCGAGGATGTGGCACGACCGAAGAAAGACGGGGGCACTTCATTGGCCTGCTTTGGACCGACGAACCTGCTCTGCGCCGAAGCGGGAAATGGATCCGCTTGTTGCCGTAGCGCATGCGCGTCTCGGCCATCTCCCTAATCTGCTAAATGAGACCGGCCTGTCCGGTCGCATTGATTGCGTGACGAGAAGTTGAGCGCTCCAGTGGCAAGGCACGGCAAGCGCGACGGATCTCAAACGCAAGGAACGGGCCAACGACGGCGCTGGAAACACGATCGGAACTGCTCCTCTTGGCGCAAGGGCTTCCCCCCGGAATTGCGGCAGAGCAGGACGATCGGCAAGTCGACGCCACTCGTCTTACGGGCCCCCCTTCTGTCCGACCACAACCGGGATAAACTTCGCGGTGATGCCCGACAAATTGAGCTGCACATCATTTACGAGGCCGGCCTGCAAGCCGATGGTGGAGCGCCATTGGGCAGTGTCGATGGTGCGGAACGCCACCAGCACGCCGAGCGAGGTGGCTTCGAGCGGCACCGTTTCCTGAATCGGAATATTGCCCGACGGCGGGACGAGAACTTCCTTCTTGGAGATCATGCTGGATCCCAGCACCTGCGCATCGGAAGCATACAGGGTTTGGAAATCGCTCTGCAGGAAGGCGGTCTCGTCCTTCAGTACATATAGCCGGACATTGACCGGCGAGGCCTGCCCGGTGGGGCGGGGATTGATGGTGTCATCGGCCAGCAGACGGACACCAATGATGGTGGCCTTCGGCGCACCCAGGCCCGCGCATCCGGTCAAACCGGCCAGGCTGCCAACAAGGAAGGTGCGCCGCGCCAGACGGGGGCGGATCCAAGCGGCGCCACTCCCGTCTCCTGGTCTTTCCGTTGCGGACCTGCCTGACAAGAAGTCCCCCTGCTCATTGCTCGGCGCGACGGCCCTGTGTCCCCGCGACAAGAGCTCGGCGCACGACAATCCTACCATTCCTGATCGCACGGATCGAAGACAACATCGCGTCGGCGCTGGCGTGTTCGCGAATGGGTTAATGCGCCAAATGTCCCAGCCGAGACATGGAAGTCTCCCAGGGGACGGGCGGGACGAAATCTAGGTGGTCGGGCGCGTGCCCGCACAAGGGCGCCATCCCGAACGTTGTTTTTTCTGCAATCTCAGCGTCCGTGGTGAAGGTGACACATTCCGCTGGCCATAGATCGTCTGGAACGCCACTGTGCGGAAAAAACAACGTACCCATGCATCTGTCATGGATGCGACCTTTCAATGAGGGGTGAGGATGGCGATGGCCGCGGTGGATCTGAAATCCCTGATCATGCGTTTGGACGATCTGTGCCGCGCCACGTTGGAAAGCGCGGCGGGCTTCGCCTTGATGCGCACCCACTACAATCTCGAGATCGAGCATTGGCTTTCCAAGCTAATGAGCGAAAGCGATTCGGATTTCTCAGCCGTCCTGGTCCATTATGGCGTCGACCAGGGCCGCCTCTCCGTCGACATCACCCGCGCGCTCGATAAGCTGAAGACCGGCAACTCCCGTCCGCCCGGACTGGCGCCGGATGTGGTGGATCTGGCCAAGCAGGCTTGGCTTCTGGCCTCGGTCGATGCCGGCTTGGCGCGGGCGCGCTCCGGCCATTTGCTGTGGGCGCTGTTGGCGGACGATGCCCTGGCCCGCCGCACCTATGAGATTTCCGACCAGTTCCGCCGCATTCCCCTCGAAGCCCTGAAGCGCGATCTGGCCGGTCTCACCGCGACGACCCCCGAGGCCAAAAGCGCCGCGCAACTGGCGGAAGCCACCGCCGGTGGTCCCGGCGACATGGCCCTGCCGGGCCGCAAGGGAGCGCTGGACCAGTTCACCATCGACCTGACCGCCCAGGCGCGGGCGGGCAAGATCGACCCCATCCTGGGCCGCGACCAGGAAATCCGGCAGATCATCGATATTCTGACCCGCCGCCGGCAGAACAACCCGATCCTTACCGGCGAGGCCGGTGTCGGCAAGACCGCGGTGGTGGAAGGTTTTGCGTTGCGCATCGCCGCCGGCGACGTGCCCCCGGCGCTGAAAAATGTGACGCTGCGCACCCTCGATCTCGGCCTGCTGCAAGCGGGCGCGGGCATGAAGGGCGAGTTCGAGAACCGCCTGCGCTCGGTGATCGACGAGACCAAGGCCAGCCCCACCCCCATCGTCCTGTTCATCGATGAGGCCCATACGCTGGTGGGAGCCGGCGGCGCGGCGGGCCAAGGGGATGCGGCCAACCTGTTGAAGCCCGCTTTGGCCCGCGGCGAGTTGCGGACCATCGCCGCCACCACCTGGGCGGAATACAAGAAATACTTCGAGAAGGACGCGGCCCTCACCCGACGCTTCCAGGTGGTCAAGATCGAGGAACCGGCCGAGCCGGTCGCCGTGGCGATGATCCGCGGCCTCGTCGCCACCCTGGAGGGCTATCACAAGGTGCGCATCCTGGACGAAGCGGTGATCGATGCGGTGCGCCTGTCCGCACGCTACATTCCCGCCCGCCAGTTGCCGGACAAGGCGGTCTCCCTGCTCGACACCGCCTGCGCCCGCGTGGCCGTGAGCCAGAGCACCATTCCCGCCCCCATCGAAGATCGCCAGCGGCAGATCTCGCTGATCGACACCGAGATGGGCATTCTGGAGCGCGAGGCCGCGTCCGGTGTCACCCATGCATCGCGATGCGCCGAGCTGAGCGAGGACCGCGCCCGCGTCTCCGCCGAACTGGAGGCGCTGGAAGCCCGCTGGGCCGAGGAAAAGACCCTGGTGGAGGCCTATGACGCCACCCGCGCCAAGCTGGAAGATCCCGCCATTCTGGACGACAAGGAGGCGCTCCTGGCCGCCTTGCAGGAGACGGCCACCCAGTTGAAGGTGTTGCAGGGCGAGCAGCCCCTGGTGTTCCCGATGGTGGACGGGCAGGCCATTGCGGAGATCGTCCAGAGCTGGACCGGCATTCCGGCCGGGCGCATGCAGTCCAACGAGATCCGCACCGTGCTGGGCCTCACCGAAGCCATGGGCAAGCGCATCATCGGCCAGGCCTATGCCATCGAGGCGGTGGCGCAGGCGATCCGCACCTCGCGGGCCAAGCTCACCGATCCGCGCAAGCCGGTGGGCGTGTTCTTGATGATCGGCCTGTCCGGCGTGGGCAAGACCGAGACCGCCTTGACCCTGGCGGAACTGCTCTATGGTGGCGACCACAACCTGACCACCATCAACATGAGCGAGTTCAAGGAAGAGCATAAGGTCAGCCTGCTGATGGGCAGCCCGCCCGGCTATGTGGGCTATGGCGAAGGCGGCATCCTGACCGAAGCGGTGCGGCGCAAGCCCTACTCGGTGGTGCTTCTCGACGAGATGGAGAAGGCCCATCCCGGCGTGCAGGATGTGTTCTACCAGGTGTTCGACAAGGGCAACATGAAGGACGGCGAAGGCCGCGATATCGACTTCAAGAGCACCATCATCATCATGACCTCCAACGCCTGCTCCGACCTGCTGGCCAAGCTGTGCGCCGATCCCGAGACCATGCCGCAGCCCGCGGTTCTGGCCGAGGCGCTGCGGCCGGAGCTGATGAAATACTTCAAGCCGGCCTTCCTCGGCCGCGTGACGCTGGTGCCGTATCTGCCCCTGGACGATGCCACCATCCGCACCATCGTCGGCCTGCAACTGGATCGCGTGGGCAAGCGGGTGCGCGAGGCCTACAAGGCCGCGTTCGCCTACGACCCGGCGCTGGTGGAAGCCATCGCCGCCCGCTGCACGGAAAGCGCCTCGGGGGCGCGCAATGTGGAGAACATCCTCTCCCGCACCCTGCTACCGGAAATCTCCGCCCGGGTACTGGAGCGCCTGGCCACCGGCCTGCCGATCACCCAGATCGCGGTCGGCATCGCAGATGACGGGGCATTCAGCTATGACGTCTCTTGACCGGGTGCGGGGCGACCTGCGCGGGCCAGCCCCGCGCCTGCCGGCCAAGGGGAACCTCTGATGCCGCCCGCCGCACGCATGGGGGACATGGTGCTGCAGTCGGCGCCCCACTGCCATGCCCCGATCCACCCCCCGGCTCTGGTGCCTACGGCGGTGCCCCATCCGGCAATGCCGCTGGCGATCATCAAGGGCTGCCCGACGGTGCTGATCGGCAACATGCCGGCCGCCCGCATGACCGACACCACCATGCCTTGCATGCTGGTGGGCTGCATTCCCGCCGGCCCCGGCATGATCATGAAGGGCTCGTCCACGGTGATGATCGGCAGCATGCCGGCCGCGCGGGTTGGCGATGCCTCGCTGCACTCCAGCTGTGTGGCGCCGATCCCCAGTCCCGACGGCTCGATCCTGCCGCCGGGCTGCCCGACCGTCATGATCGGTGGCTGACCCCATGCGCCAGGACCACTTCGACGCGTTCCACCCCGTGTGCCCCGCCTGCCTCCGGCGCGGATTGAACTCCGCGCTGCGGCTCGACTCCGGCGCGCAGGAAGATGCCCGCGGCGTCCACGCCGGCGTTTTGCGCTGCACTGCGCCCGATTGCAGCCAAGCCTATCCGATCCTCGACGGTGCACCGATCCTGGTGCCGGATCTGGCCGCATGGCTGGCGTCCAACGGGCATCTCCTGCTGCAACGCCACGCTCTGCCCGATCCGGTGGAGGATCTGATCGTGGCGGCGCTTGGGCCGGACTCGGCCTACAATGTCATCCGCCATCAACAGGCCAGCTACGCGCACGATCATTATGGCGACCTCACCGACGGGGGCATCCACGGGATGGCTTCCCTCGGGCTGGGGACGGAGCCGGGTGCCGTGCGGCGCTGCCTGGCCACAGCCCTGGCGCGCCTTCCCACGCCGCAGGGCCCGGTGCTCGACATCGGCTGCGCCGTGGGGCGCACCACCTTCGACCTGGCGGCGGCCACCGGAAACCTGGTGCTGGGGGTGGACCTCAACTGGCCGCTGCTGGCTATTGGTCGCGGTGTCATCGACCGGGGCGAGCTCTCTTATCCGCATCGGCGGCTGGGCTTGCATTTCGAGCGTCGACGGCAGAGCATAGCTCTTCCGAGCGCCGAGCGGGTGGACTTCTGGGTCGCCGATGCGCTGGCCCTGCCCTTCCGCAGCGCGAGCATTGCCATGGCTGTGGCAATGAATGTGCTGGACTGCGTCAACGACCCTGCCCGATTGCTGTGGGAGATGACGCGAGTGCTGGCTGCAGGCGGTGGCGCGGCGGTAGTCACGCCGTTCGACTGGGCGGCCCATGCCACGCCGCCGGCGGCGTGGATCGACGGCCCTCCCGCGCTCAATGCCCTGCTGGCGCAGATCAATGCCGGTACGCAACAGGCGGGGCTCGGAGCCCTTCAGCTGACCGGCCCCGGCGTGGAGATGGACTGGCAGGTCCGTCTCCACGATCGCGCGAGCATGCACTATGCCGCCCACCTGCTCACCGCCGTCCACGACTGACGGCGGCGACATTGACTTTTTCCATATCTTTCAGAGACCTGCTTCGGATATGACCGCCGCCCGGCGGTCCGGAAAAGGGCTCCAATTGAAAGAAACCACCCCAATTTTGGTACGGTAGTACAAGTGTCAATCGTGGCTGCTACAGCTAATCCGTGCTAGTCAGAGCACCACCTTCTGACCCCATCAGTGGAGCGGCTACCGTGGCGATCTATGTAAATTATGACGGCATTCCCGGCGAAGCCACGCAGCAGGATCACAAGAAGTGGATCGACGTGCTGTCGCTCTCCTGGGGCGCGGGGCGCGGCATTGCCACCGTGTCGGGCTCCACCAACAACCGCGAGGCATCCGAGCCGTCGGTGAGCGAAGTGTCCATCGTCAAGATGTTCGACGCCTCCTCGCCCAAGCTGTTCACGGAAGCCTGCACCGGCAATGTGGGTAAGACGGTGAAGATCGATCTGGTCACCACCGGCAGCCCCGGCGTGACCTATTGCACCTACACCCTGACCAATGCGCTGATCTCGTCCTATTCGGTGTCCACCGGCGGCGATCGTCCCACGGAATCCGTCTCCATCAGCTTCACCAAGTTGGAATTCAAGTTCACGCCTTACGACGACAAGAACAAGGCCGGCACCCCGGTCACCGTCTCCTACGACTTGGCGACGACGAAAAGCTCGTAGTCGGGCCGGGAGGGAATTCGCCCATGGCGACGAGTACCGAAGACCTGAAAGGTCACCTCAAGCGGGTCCAAGACAGAGCTATGGCTCTCAATTGGCAGGACAAGATCACTGTCCTGGCAACGCCTGAGCCGAGCCTGCAGACAGAGCTCGGCCCGCTCACCACTAAGCTGGAGAGCGAGAAGACCAAACAATGCGCGGCCGTCATGGCACTAGAGTTTAAGAACGACGTCGGCTTCCAGAGCCAGCTGCGATCGATCCGCAATGATTTGAACCTTTCCACCATCAGCAGCGGGAATGGCGGCGCCGAAACGCTGTTTGCCCTCGGCGAGGCGATCAATGCGCTGCGCGGCGCGGTGACGACCATCGGCAAGGCCGAGCTTGAGAAGAAGGCGCCGCCCTCGCCGCTTGTTAAAGTTCTCGACGCACTCCTCGCGCAGTCGCTGATGGCCGTTCCGTACGCGGGGCCGTTCCTGTCCGCCGCTGCGCAGAATGCCGGCACACTGCTCAGTGCCGGCGTGGCGAGCGGCTTCCAGGCCATCACCAATTATGCCTTGACGCCCCCTCCGAAGGACGAAAGCACCTTAGCCACGGTTCTGGGAGGCACCACGTTAACCTCGGGGGTCGGGTCCGGCCTGATCCAGGACGCCGGCAAGGGGCTTTCCGCCGCCATCGCCAAGAATGCGCCGGTCCTCGGTGGATATGACGGCGCCGTCGGTTTCTTCTACGGCCTCTGGCAGGCGCGGCAGGAACGCAACAAGAATAAAGAGATCGACGCAATCGTTCAGGGCGGCAACCTGGACCAGCAGGTCGATATCGTCCGGATTATGAGTGCGCAGACCCAGAATCAAGTGGTCACCAATCGGATCTATGACCGCCTCTTCTCGACCGTAAGGCCGGATGTCGAAGAGCGAAAGCTTGAGTCGCTGCTCAACAAAAAATCCGACACGATCAAGCAATATTACGACAAGGTTCCAGAGACGCTGAATGCGTATCGCCAATACGTTCTGGCGCTGATGTACGCCTCGATCGTCGAGTCGCTGAACGACGAGATTACTGCATTGCGGCAGGAGGTTACGACGCTCGCCACGGCAAAGCGCGTACCGCCCCCCACCTTCATGGCGGCGTCTGCGGACAAGAAGTTCGAAGCCGCCTCGACCCTTGTGATGGGATACTATTTCTATCGCTATATAAAGAATAACCCATTACATAATGCCGCGATCCTCGCCATTATGCGAAAATATTATCCCGGTTGGACGATCACGGCGAGTGTTCCGGGCGGCGGGCTCACGGCCATGCTGCCGACTCTGAATCCGGAGTCGCAAGCCATCGCCAAAGCGTTCATCAACACACAGCAATTCAAGAGCGTCATCGAGGCGCCTCAGGACGGACGGATCTGGTCCGCCCCAACGGGGCCGGTCATCAACGACGCGATTGATACCGCAGGGACCAGTGCCGGGAGATATTTCGGCCTGTTGAAATCGTCCCTCTCGAACACGCTTGCCAAGAACCTCCGCCGCGGTGAAACCAATACGCCCAGCATTTCCGACATCGTGCGGCTTGTCGCCGTCTGCAGCCTGATTGTGAACGAGGTTCTCGGCGCAGTGGCGCGCAAAAAATCGTTCTCCTACCAGGACAGCTGGATCGACACATTGGCGGATCTTAAGTTCGTCGCGAAATACTCCAAGTGGTTTGGAAAGATCAGCGAAGAAAAGAAAAAGGAAGTCACCGGCCACGGATCTGCATCTGCCGGAAATTTCCGCCTGAGATTTCCCGGTAGCCTTCCCAGCGATGCCGAGCGGACGATGATTTATATGTTTGCCAGCGTTGTGGTGATGAATGTCGACCTTGGAAAAATCGTGACCGGAACCCAGAATTGGGACAAGGTTAAAGATAATCTATATGTGACGATCGGCATCATCAATTCAGCAGAACTTTCATAAACCAATCCGCAATCCTCATTCATTAGATAAAATCCAAATCAAGGAGCGAAAATGGCCATCTACGTAAATTACGACGGCATCCCCGGCGAAGCCACCCAGCAGGATCACAAGAAGTGGATCGACGTGCTGTCGCTGTCCTGGGGCGTGGGCCGCGGCATCTCCACCGTGTCCGGCTCCACCAACAACCGTGAGGCCTCCGAGCCGTCGGTGAGCGAAGTGTCCATCGTCAAGATGTTCGACGCCTCCTCGCCCAAGCTGTTCACGGAAGCCTGCACCGGCAATGTGGGCAAGACGGTGAAGATCGATCTGGTCACAACCGGCAGCCCCGGCGTGACCTATTGCACCTACACGCTGACCAATGCGCTGATCTCGTCTTATTCGGTGTCCACCGGCGGTGATCGCCCCACCGAGTCCGTCTCCATCAGCTTCACCAAGCTGGAATTCAAGTTCACGCCCTACGACGACAAGAACAAGGCCGGCACCCCGGTCACCGTCTCCTACGACATGGCCACCACCAAGACGTCCTGATCATCCGCGCAGCCGGTGCTGTGACGCCAGTTTGGACGCAGTGCAGCCGGGGTGCCAGGCGCGAGCCAGGGCACCCCGGTTTTTCCATTTGATGAGCGCCTCCATTCCCGCGGCGGGGAGATCCCGCTTGCCCCGCAGGACACAGGACCAGACCCATGAGTGCTGAAGCGCCGGTCCAGACCGACCGCCTGCTGACCCTGACCACTCCCCTGGGCGGTGACGTGCTGATCCCGACCGCGTTCAGCGGCACGGAGGGGCTTTCGCAGCTGTTTCAATTCACGCTGGCGATGGTGTCGAAGCAGAACGCCATCTCGCCGGACAGCCTGCTGGGCAAGTCGGTGACCCTCCAGATTGCCCGGCCGCAAGCCGACCCGCGCTACATCAATGGGATCGTCATCGCGTTCAAGGCCGCCGACCAGATGGTGGACGGCATGCGCAACTACGAGGCCGTGCTCGCGCCGAAGCTGTGGCTCATGACCCGCACCGCCGACTGCCGCATCTTCCAGAACCAGACCGTGGTGCAGATCGCCGAAACCCTGTTCTCCGACGCCGGGGTCTCCGACTACAAGAAGCAGGGCCTGACCGGCTCCCATCCGACCCGCGAATTCTGCGTCCAGTACCGCGAGACCGATTACGCCTTTCTCACGCGCATATTGGCGGAGGAAGGCATCTATTTCTATTTCCAGCACACCAACGGCAGCCACACCCTGATCCTGAGCGACAGCGCCGCCGGATACGTGGATTGCGCCGACAAGAGCGTCCAGCATGCCCAGCCGGAGGCGGGGGACATGTTGGCGGTCCAGCATTGGGAAGCCGGATATTTCTTCCAATCCGGCAAGACCACGCTGAACGACTATAATTTCGAGCAGCCCACCACCGATCTCACCGCCTCCACCACGACGGTGCTGACCAACTCCAGCTTCAAATCGTGGGAAATCTACGATTACCCCGGCGACTATGAGACCAAGGATGTGGGCACCTCCACCTCCCGGGCGCGCATGGAAGCGGATGAGGCCAATTATGCCATCACCAAGGGGCGTGGCACCTATCCCTCGTTCCAGGCCGGCGCCAAATTCACCATGGCCAAGCACGAAGTGGCGTCCGAGCAGGGCCGAAGCTGCGTCCTGGCCAGCGTGAGCCACGAGGCCAAGGATCTGTCCCATCTGGGCAACCAGACCACCCCGCAGCACTATGCCAACGCCTTCACGGCCCTGCCCGCCAGCACGGGGTATCGTCCGCCGCCGGCGACCCGGCGCCCCATCATTCCGGGGCCGCACACCGCAACGGTCGTCGGGCCGTCCGGCGAGGAAATCTATTGCGACAAGTATGGCCGTATCCGGGTCCAGTTCCATTGGGACCGCCTCGGCACCAACGATGAGAAGAGTTCGTGCTGGATCCGCGTCGCCCAGAGCATGGCCGGCAACAGTTGGGGCACCCTGTTTACGCCCCGCGTCGGCATGGAAGTGGTGGTGGAATTCCTGGAGGGCGACCCGGACCGCCCGCTGGTGACCGGCTGCGTCTACAATGGCACCAACATGCCGCCCTACACCTTGCCGGACAACAAGACCCAGAGCGGGTTCAAGAGCCGCTCCAGCGCCCAGGGCGATGCCACCACCTTCAACGAGCTGCGGTTCGAGGACAAGAAGGGCTCGGAGCTGATCTATATCCACGCCCAGAAGGACCAGACGCGAGACGTCGTGAACGACGACACCCTCACGGTGAACAACGACCAGACCATCACCATCGTCAACAACCGCACCGAGACGGTGCAGAAAGGCAATGAGACCGTCACGGTGTCCAAGGGCAATCGCAGCGTCACCATCGCCGAGGGCAGCGAAGCGCTCACCGTCACCCAGGGCAACCAGACCCTGACCGTCTCCGGCGGCAATTCCACCACCACGGTCTCCAAGGGCAATGCATCCACCACCGTGTCGCAGGGCAACCATGCCCTCACGGTGTCACAGGGCAATTCCACCACCGAGATCAGCCAGGGCAACCAGACGGTGACGCTGGGCTCCGGCAATGCCACGCTGCAATGCAATGGCGGCAGCATCACGCTGCAAGCGGCGCAGACCATCACCCTCAAGGTGGGCGGGAATTCCATCACCATCAGCCAGAGCGGCATTGCCCTGAAGGGCACGCAGATTACCCTGACCGGTGATGCCAAGGTGCAGGTCAGCGGCCCCATGGTCAGCGTGAACGGCAGCGGCACGGTGCAGGTCCAAGGCGGCCTGGTGACGATCAACTAGGGGGGCGATCATGACGTTCGGATTTCTTCCCAAGCTCCGGTTCGCCTTGGCTGGCCATTTGACCACCCAGATCGAGCCGAGCGAGGAGGCGCTGGCCCTCCTGACCCCCGACATGACAGCCGCCGGAATGATCCAGGCTTTGGCGGATGCCGGCCTCGTCACCGAAGCGATGCGCTACCTGGCCCTGGCCCTGCCGCGCCGGGAGGCGGTGTGGTGGGCCTGCGCGGTGCGCCAAAGCCTGTTGCCGGCTGAACTCCCGGCCGCGGAGGCGGCCGCCTGGAATGCGGCGGAAGCCTGGGTCTACCAGCCTACGGAAGCCAACAGGCGTGCAGCCTATGCACCGGCGGCGGCACTGAAATTTGAAACGCCCGGTGCTTATGCGGCATTGGGCGTGTTCTGGTCCGGCGGCAGCCTCGCCCCGCCTGAGGCTGCCGTGGTGGTTCCACCGGGCGATGCCCTCACCGGGAGCGCCATTGGCGCCTCGTTGCTGCTATCGTGCGTACCGGGGCCGGCGAAGACCATTGGCGCGCGCCATACCTCGGCGCTGCTGATCGGCGTCGACATCGCCAATGGGGGCAGCGGGCGGCCAGCCGAGACCAGGAGCGCGTGAGGACCATGGCGCCCAATTTGCGACTGACCATCATCGAGCCTGCCATCCTGCCGCTGCATGAGCGCACCCGCAGCGTGACCCAATGCCCGTTCCGGATCGGACGGGAGGACGACAATGACTGGGTCATCGATGATCCGGCCCGCCTGGTCTCGCGCCATCATTGCACCATCGAGTTCAAGTCCAACGTCTTCCTGGTCATTGATACGTCGATCAATGGGCTGCTGGTGAACACCTCCGATCAGCCGCTCGGCCGGGGAAATTCGGTCATTCTCAGCGATGGCGACGTGTTGCATCTGGCCAATATCAGCATTTCCGTGGGCGTCAGCGACAGCGTCGAGAGCGCACGGGATCCGTTCCTCGCCATCTTGCCCGGCGCGAGCGGCGCACGCCCGGCGGCCCGCCCGAGCGGGGACGACCTGTTCGGTGACGGCCGCAATGTGGTTCAGGAAACCGCCTTTCCCGCTTATGCGCCTTCGCCTTTGCTGCCCTGGGCCGAAGACGAGGCCACCCCGCTGCCCCGCCCGCTGTTCGCGCCGAGCGCCTGGCAGACCGAAACCCAATCGGATCATGCGCCGGCCGAATTCCAGGCGCTGGGGCCGATCAAGCCCGTCAACACACACATCCCCGACGCATGGGATGACGAAGAGCCGGCTTTGGCCCCGAGCAAAGCCGCCCCGCCCCGCGCGCCCGCACCGCCACCGGCGGACACCGCCGCGCTGCAATGCAGCGTCGTGCTCTCGCTGGTGGAGGCGCTCAGCCGGGTGGCGCGGGCGGCGGATCCGAGCGGGTCGGAAGACTTGCTCGCCGGGACTTCGGAAGAGGCCGTGAGCCGTCTGGCGCAATTGGACCCGGAATGGGCCAGCCTGTCCCTGGTCAGCCTGTCGGTCCGCATTGCCAAGCAGCTTTCGGCCAGCCGGGACTTTGCATCGGCAGGGGAACAATCGCGGCCACCGCTCGACGACTGGCCCGCTCCCCCACAGCCGGTACGGCGCATGCCCTTTGACGGAGACGACACGCAATGAATTTCAATGGCAAGGTCGTCTGGTCCGAGGGCATGTTTCTGCGCGCCCAGCATTTCCAGCAGCAGGACCGCTATCTCGAACGACTGGTGCGGCTGCGGGTCGAGGGGTTGTGTCCGTTTCCCTGGGGGCTGCGCGCGATCTCCATCAATCGCGACCTGCTGGCCCTGGGTAAGTTTGCCCTTGATCGCTGCGAGGGCGTGTTCGAGGACGGCACGCCGTTCGCCATTCCCGAGGATCACCAGCACCCCGATCCCATCGACCTGCCCATCACCCTGACCGATTCCGTGGTCTATCTGTGCGTGCCGGTGCGCCAGCGCGGGGCGGCGGATGTGGAGGTGGGCACCAGTTCCAACTCGGCCGCGCGCTTTGGCTCGGAAGAGCAGGACGTGGTCGACGAGATCAGCGGGTCCAACAACACCGCCCATATCCGCACGGCGCGCCTGCGGCTGTCGCTGCTGCTCCAGCACCAGGATCGCAGCGGCTTTCATTGTCTGGGACTGGCGCGGGTGGCGGAGGTGGGCGCCGATCGCAAGGCGCGCCTCGATCCCAACTATATCCCGCCGTTCCTCGACGCCTCCGCCTCGCCGGTGCTCAACGGCTTCCTCAACGAACTCACCGCCATGCTGCACCATCGCGGTGAAGCGCTGGCGCCGCGCGTGACCGGGGCCGATAGCCAGGGCGTGGCCGAGATCGCCGATTTCCTGATGCTCCAGGTCATCAACCGGGCCGAACCGCATCTGGCGCATCTGGCCCGGCTCTCCTCCCTCCACCCAGAACGCCTCTACACCACGCTGATGGAGCTGGCGGGCGAACTCTCCACCTTCACCGCGCTGCAGAAGCGGCCGCGGGACTTTGCGGTGTACCGCCACGACAATCTGGAAGACACGTTCGAGACCGTGATGATCGAGCTGCGGCGCTCCTTGAGCGCGGTGCTGGAGCAGACCGCGGTGCAGATCGCCTTGCAGGACCGCAAATACGGCATCCGCGTGGGGATCATCGAAGACCGCAACCTGATTTCGAATGCCACCTTTGTGCTGGTGGTGAAGGCGGAGATGCCCGGCGAAGTCATTCGCCGCTCGCTGCCCTCCCTGATCAAGATCGGCCCGGTGGAGCAGATCCGCGAACTTGTGAACGTCCAGTTGCCCGGCATTCGCGTCCGCCCCCTGGCCATGGCCCCTCGGCAAATTCCCTACAATGTGGGCGCGGTGTATTTTGAGTTGGAATCCGCCAACCCGCTGTGGAGGCAATTGGCGCTCTCGGGCGGCGTCGCGGTCCATCTCGCAGGCGAATTCCCCGGCGTTCACATGGAGATGTGGGCCATTCGCAATTAAGGTTAAGCAATAGTTTTTACCAAGATCTCCTCCATGCTGTGGAAACCACAGCTACAAGGAGTGAGCATCGGACTGGAAGCGGAAAAAATGACCCAAAAAGGGACGGACGACGGAGGGGCGGAAGAGACCATTTTCGCTCGTCCAGGCGCCGCCCGCACCACAAGCGCCGTGGTTACGGCGGCCGCTGAGACGCCGCTCAGGCGCCCGCCCGCCCCGCCGGGGGCAAGCCCGGTGGATGTCGCGGTCGCCAGCTATGGCGGCTCCGATCCCATGCGCCCGTCGCCGTTCCTGGAAGCTGGCGGCGGACACCCGGCGGACGATGGGCTTCCTTCCCGGACCCGGGCTCCGCGCCCCGGGCGCCCCGCCCCGCCCGCGCCGCCCGCGCGGCGCGACGCCTCCAACGCGCTTTATGCCGCCCTCGACGTCTATCGCTACAATCCCAGCCTCGGCCTTGCCGCACCCATCTTCGACCTTCTGGCCAGCATCGCGGCCACCACCGATGCGCCCGACGTGGAATGGCTGCATCAGACCCTGGTGGAGGGATTGCAGGACTTTGAAAGCCAGGCCGCCGCTTATGGTCTCTCAAGCCGCCATGTGCGCGTGACCCTCTATGCCCTCGCCGCGACCGTGGATGACGGCATCCTCAAGACCAACTGGGGCAAAGACAGCTTCTGGTCCTCCAAGAGCATGATCTCCATGTTCTTCCAGGAGACCTGGGGCGGCGAGCGGTTTTTTCTTTTGCTGCAGCAAATGAAAATATCGCCTCAAGCGGCGCTGAAAGAACTCGAGTTCTTCTATTACTGCCTCGAATTCGGATTTGAGGGCAAATACCGGTTGGCGGCCAATGGCGCCGGAGAGCTGGGCCATCTGCGCGAGGAAATCTTCCAGATCCTGCGCAGTTCATACGGGGCGGTGAAGACAGAATTGTCGCCCAAATGGCACGGCGTGAGCATTCAGCATCACCGCCTGCGCGAGATGCTGCCGGTCTGGTTCGGTGCCTCGGCGCTGCTGGTCATCATGTTCTTTGCCTTCATCCAACTGTCCAGCGTGCTGCGGCGCGACACCGCCGTCATCTCGGATAAGGTGATGTCGCTATTGGCCTCGCCGATCCCGCACCCGGTGGTGACGCTGCCCACCGAACCGCCGGTGGTGGAACCTGCGGCCCCGGTGGTTCGCCCGCCCGCGCCCCCGCCGACGCCGCCCATTGTCACCGCCTATGAGATCGTCTCCAAATTCCTTGAGCCGGAGCAGAAAGCCGGCGTGCTGCAAGTGCTCAAGTCCGGCGATCAGGTGGTCATCCGCACCGTAGGCGAGGTTTTCGCCACCGCCAGCACTACGATCCGCACGCCCTTCATCGACGTGCTGACCCGCGTGGCGCAAGCCCTTATGAAGACCAACGGGCCGGTGGTGGTCATCGGCTATAGTGACAATGTCCCCATTCGGACCGCCGCCTTCCCGGACAATTTGGCCTTGTCCCAGGCCCGCGCCGGCCGGGCATCGGATTTCCTGGCCGCGGCCATGGGCAGCCCCCTGCGGTTGAGCGCCACCGGGCGCGGTGCCGCGGACCCGATTGCCACGAACAGCACGCCCGAGGGACGGCAGGCCAACCGGCGTCTCGAAATCGTACTCACCCCCCAATAGCGCGCCAGGAATGTCCCGGCTGAGGCAATGCGAGCGATGACGAAGATACTGACCTCCCGCGGCTTCTGGCGCTGGGTCGTGCTGACTGTCGTGACCGTGGGACTTGCCGCCGTGATCTGGGTCCTGGGTCCGAAGCTGGAAGTCGCGGGCGATGCGCCATTGGCCGACATCCTGCCACGGGTCTTGTGCCTGGTGCTCGTGCTGCTGGTGGACGTTCTGATCGTTCTCAGCTGGCACTGGCAGCGCGAGCCCCGGAGCCAGGACACGCCCGGCGTCCCCGATGGCGCACGCGCGGTTGTCTCCGCCGCCGCCGATGGAAAGGCCGAGGGCCAGATCGCGGCCATGGAACAGGGCATGGCGCGGGCGCTCGGTGTCCTGCGCAGCATGCGCGAGTCCCGGCGCTGGGGCCATTCCTACGTCTACCAATTGCCGTGGTATCTGGTGTTCGGCCTGCCGGGATCGGGCAAGACCTCGCTGATCCGCAGCTCAGGCCTGCGCTTCCCTATCACGGAAGGGCGCAGCGGCGCGGGGCAGTTGATCGCCAATGGCGTCAACAGCGCGTTCTTCTTCACCGACGATGCGGTGCTGGTGGATACGGAAGGTCCGTTCCGGCCGGATGGCAGCGTGGCGCCGGCCGGCAACCCGATCTGGAACGGCTTTGTCGGCCTGATCAAGAAGTACCGTGCGCGCCAGCCCATCAACGGGTTGATCCTGACCATCAGCCTGCCGGATCTGGAGCGTTGGAGCGAGAGCGAGCGGCAAGCGCAAGGGACGGAATTCCGGCACCAACTGGTCGCCTTGCAGGCGCGGCTGAAGGTGCGGTTCCCGATCTATATCGCGCTCACCAAGGTCGACGTCGTTCCGGGATTCCACGCCTTTTTCGAAGGCATCAGCGCCGAGGAGCGCAACGGGGTTTTCGGCCTCACCTTGCCGCTTTGCGATGAAAATGCGCAGACGAAGGATGGCGAATCCATCTTCACCTTCATTGATCGCGAATATTTCAACCTGATGAAATGGCAGCTCCCACGCGTGTTGGAGCGGGTGAACACGCAGGCTGACCCGGTCCGCGGCTTTGACACGTTCATGTTCCTGCCGCAGATGGCGACGTTGAAGCCGATCATCTGCGATTTCCTGGAAGTGATGTTCAAGCCGAACGGCTACGAGCGTCCGTTGCTGCTGCGCGGACTGTATTTCACCAGCGCGGACACGCAGGTCAGCGATGCGAAGCCGCAGTATCGCCTGATCCAGAACGAAAGGGCAAAGGACGCCGTCGCCGGCGAGCGCCGCCGCGTCGGCTATTTCATTCATGACGCGCTGGAAAAGGTGATCTTCGGCGAAGCGGGCCTCGTAGAGGTGGACCCTGATGTCCAGCGCCGCCAGAAGCGCCTGCTGTTCGGCATCACCGGTATGGGGGCGCTGCTCGCCATCGGCCTGACCGCGTGGTGGACGGTGAGCTTCATCGACAATCGTAATCTGCTGCTGCAGGTGGGACGCAGCGCTGAAAAGATCGAGCCGCTGATCTCCGCCCTCGGGAATGATCCAACCGTGCTGGTTCCGGGTCGTGAGGACTTTACGACCGTACTGCCGGTGCTGACCGCCCTGGCCGCGCTACCGACCGGCTGGAACGAGCGCGAGCGGCCAGTACCGTTTCAAATGACAGGCGGCCTGAACCAGCAACGTATCCTGGCACCGGTGACCCGCACCGAATACACCGATGCCCTTCAGACCCTGTTCCTGCATCGGCTTGAAGCCATGATGCAGCGGCAGATCGAAGAGAGCCTGACCAAGCCCAGCAACCTTTACGGCGCGCTGATGGTCTATCTGATGTTCGGGGGCGCCGGCCCCATGGACAAGGATCTGGTTCAGGAGTGGATGCATCGGGAATGGAGCGCCGCCTATCCCGGCCCAGGTCAGGCCCCGCTGCGCGCGGCTCTGGGCGTCCAGCTGACCAATCTGCTTGAGGCCGGCTTTCCGCCCATCGAGATGAACGTGGGCCTGATCGTGCGGGCGCGGGCGGTGCTGAACCAGTATCCAACCGCAGAGCGCGGCCTCGCGATCATCCAGAACCTGCCCGAAGTCAAAAATCTCCAGCCCTGGACGGTGGCCGAGAGCGCCGGCCCGCTGGCGAGCTACGCTTTGGTGCGGCGCTCGGGCAAGACCCTGGCAGAGGGCATTTCCGGCATGTACACGGCCGACAATTTTTTCAGCGTCATTCTACCGGCGATCGCGAAGGCGGCCGAGGTGCTGGTGCATGAGGACTGGGTCCGCACGCCGGTCAACAACAGCACGCCGACCTTGGTCCGCCTGACCCGGCTCAAGAGCGACATGCTCAATCTCTATACCAGCGACTATGCCGCCGAGTGGGAAGCCTTGCTCAGCGATGTCACGCTGGCGCCATTTTCCAATCTGCAACAGGAAATGGCCGTGCTCCAATCGGTGGTCGGGCCGCCCTCACCGCTTAAGCTTTACCTGACTGCGGTGGCGCAGCAGACCACGCTCACTCCCCCTGCCCCACCGGTGACGGTGCCTGGCGCCTCCGCGGCGAAGGCGGAGCTGACCAGCCTGCTCAGTTCCGGCCCCTCCCCCGGCCAGGCAGTCACCAACCGCTTTTCCGGTCTGCACCAGTTCACCAATGGCACGCCGGCACCGGTGGACGACGTGATCAAGGCGCTGGCCCAATTGCGCATGGTCATTGGCCCGGCCGCCAGCATGGGAGATGCCAGCCCGGCGCAGGTGACGGAACTCACCTCCGGCGCCTCGTTCGCGCAGATCATGGGGCAGCTCAAGCTGAGCACGCTCAGCGCGCCGCCGGCCATCGCTGACTCGATTATGTCCCTGGTGCGCCAGACCTCGACCATCGCCAATGCCGGGGTACGTGCGGACTTGAACGCCACCTGGAAGGCACAGGTTCTCCCCTTCTGCCAGGCGGCGATCAACGGGCGCTATCCATTCGAAAATACGCAGAATGAGGTGACGTTCGCCGATTTCTCCAAAATGTTCGCCCCTGGCGGGTTGCTCGACAAGTTCTTCGACAAGCAGCTCAAGCCGTTCGTGGACACAGGCACGGCGCCATGGAAACTGCTGGCCAATGCCGGGGCGCGGCCGGACATTTCACCGGCGGCCCTGGCTTATTTTGAACAGGCCTCGCGCATCCGTGCCATGTTCTTTGCGGCGGGTGCCACCGCGCCACAGCTGGATTTCGAAATCGTCCCCACGCAGCTGGATCCGGCGGCGCTGCGGGTGCGGCTGGATATCGATGGTCAGTCGCTGGTGTATCAATATGGCCCGATCCTGCCTCTGGCGGTGAAATGGCCAGGGACTAGCGGCGTGATGCGGGTGGAATTCGGCAATCAGGAGCCGGGCCAACCAGCGGCCATCAGTGTGACCGGGCCCTGGGCACTGTTCCGGTTCCTCAATGCACGCGGGCTGTCGCGCATCAATGCGAACAGCTTCTCGTTCAACGTCAATCTCGGGCCGCGGTCCGCAAGCTTCACGCTGGAGGCATCTTCCGTGAACAATCCGTTCCGCCAGAACCCCTTGACCGGGTTCCGGTGCCTGCCATCGCTGGTGCCGTCCTGATCCCCGGGGTTCCAGCGGTGCCGCCGCTCATCAGACGAACCCATGTCACATCAATGTTTTGGTGTACCGCCTAGCGTTTTTGACCGATAAGCTTCGGCAGATGCATGTCGTAGGATTGCACCGCCGGTTCGCTTATCACAGTTCAGCCGTTTTGCCTCAGGCCTGCTTGGATTTCCATGCTTCCGACCTGCTCATTTGACACCGAAGCCCTGCTGCAGCCCATCAGCGAAGACGCCCCCTGCGGCGCGGACCCGCGGGCCGACGGCTCGCCGACGTCGCGTTATCTCCAGGCCAAGGATGCCCGCGCTGCCGCCCGGCGCGCCGAGCGCGCCAATGATGTGGATAGCGAAGGCGCGCCGCCGCGCCAGGAATGGGCGGAGGTGGTGGAACTCACCGGCGCCATCCTGATCGAAGAGGCCAAGGATCTTGAGGTCGCCACATGGCTCGTGGAGGGCCTGGTGCGGGTGGACGGCCTTGCCGGATTCTACACCGGGCTAAAGGTGGCCGAAGGCCTGGTGAATGGGTTCTGGGACGGAATTTTCCCGCAGCCGGACGAGGATGGAGAAGAACCGCGGCTTCTGCCCTTCATCGGCTTGAACGGCGCCGATGGGCAAGGGATCCTTATCCAGCCCCTGCGGATGATCCCGGTGACCGGCGGCGGCGCCGCCTATCCCTTCTGGCAATATGAGCAGGCGCTGGATATCAGCCATATCACCGATGATGCCAAGCGCGAGGCGCGGCTGGCCGGCGGCGGCCCGCTGCTCGACGTCATCACACAGGCGATACAGGCGACCCCCCCGAGCTTCTATCGGCAGCTGGTGGTGGATCTGCAGGGCTGCCTGACGGCGCTCGACGAACTCTCCAGCGCATTTTCCGCTCGCGTGGGGGTGGACGCGCCGCCCGCCGGATCCTTACGCGATGTGCTGAACAGCATGTTGGATGCGGTCAATATTTTTGCGTCCGATAAGCTTGCGCAATCGGCCCAGTCAGCGGAAATTGCATCGAATGAACTGGGAGGGGTGGACGGATCCTCGGCAGACGGGGAGCCTGGCTCGGCGTCCAGTCCATCCGGGGCACTCTCCAACCGTGAAGAGGCGTTCCGGCAGCTTCTGAACGTTGCAGCCTACTTTCGCAAGACCGAACCCCATTCGCCGATCTCCTACAGCCTTGAGGAGATCGTGCGGCGCGGGCGCATGAACCTTGGGCAATTGCTCGAGGAACTGATCGTCGACGCCGACGCCCGACGCTATTTCTACATCGCCTCGGGCTTGAAGCCTCCGGCGCCCGTCGCCGACAACGAAGCTTAAGCAACAAGACGCAGCGCTCGCTAAGGGCGCAGCAGGATTTCCGGGTCTTCAAAGACAAAGGGGTGAAGCGCGATGGCCAGTGTTCACGAAAAGCTTAACCGGGTGCGTAAACCGCGCGTCCACATCACCTATGATGTGGAAACCGAAGGCGCCGTGGTCGAGAAGGAACTGCCCTTCGTGGTCGGCGTGCTCGGCGACTTCTCTGGTGATCCCACCGAACCGTTGAAGCCCCTGAATGATCGCAAGTTCATTCAGATCGATCGTGACAATTTCGACCAGATCCTGGCCCGCATGACCCCTGGGCTCAAGCTCAAGGTGGACAACACCCTGGCCGACGACGGCAGCCAGATGGTGGTGGAGTTGGGCTTCAAGTCCATGGAAGACTTCGACCCCGCTTCGGTGGTGGCCCGTGTTGAGCCCCTGCGCAAGCTGATGGAAGCACGCAACCAGCTGCGCGACCTGCTGTCCAAGGCGGATCGCTCGGAAAATCTGGAGAGTCTGCTGGAGCAGATCCTCACCAAGGAAGAAGACCTGAAGACCTTGAGCGGTCAGCTCGGCATCGAGACTGCCCCCGAAGCGAAGGAGGGCTGAGACCATGGCTGATGCACAGGCTCAAGACGGCGCCGCCCCGGAAGCCGTAGCGACCGAAGCCGCCGCTGGCACCGCCAGCTTCCTCGACCAGGCCATCGCTGCTACCAAGCAGACCGATCCTGACCGGACCACTGAGTTGCTCCGCACCTTTACCCGCGAAGCACTCGCCGGCACGGTGACCTATTCGAAGAATCTGTCGCAGACCATCAACAATGCCATCAAAGACATTGATGCGAAGATCTCCACCCAGCTCAACGCCATCATGCACCATCCGGACTTCCAGAAGCTGGAAGGCACCTGGCGGGGCCTGAATTATCTGGTGATGAACTCGGAGACCGGCACCGGTCTCAAGATCCGGGTCATCAACTGCACCAAGCGCGAGCTCTACAAGAGCCTGACGAAATCGTCTGAGTTCGACCAGAGCACCATCTTCAAGAAGATCTATGAGACCGAATTCGGTAGCCCCGGCGGCGAGCCCTACGGCGCGCTCATCGGCGACTATGAGTTCACCAACCATCCCGAAGACGTCGAACTGCTGACCCAGGTGTCCAGCGTTGCGGCGGCGGCGTTCGCGCCGTTCATCGCGGCCGCCAGCCCCAAGCTGTTCGGCTTCGACGACTACACCGAACTGTCCAAGCCGCGCGATCTGGAAAAGATCTTCGACACGATCGAATACGCCAAATGGCGCAGCTTCCGCGAGAGCGAGGATTCCCGCTTCGTCACACTCGCTCTGCCGCGCACCCTGTCGCGTTTGCCGTACGGTGCCGACACCAAGCCGGTCGAGGCCTTCGATTATGAGGAAGCCCCGATCGTGAATGGCGTGCCCCACGCCATGCACCACAGCGAATACACCTGGATGAACTCGGCCTATGTGCTGGGTGCGCGCCTGACCGACGCCTTCGCGCAATATGGCTGGTGCACCGCCATCCGCGGCGCCGAAGGCGGCGGCAAGGTGGAGAACCTGCCGAGCCACGTCTTCATCTCCGACGATGGCGACAGCGATCAGCAATGCCCCACCGAGATCGGGATCACCGATCGCCGCGAGGCGGAACTGTCCAAGCTCGGCTTCCTGCCCCTGTGCCACTACAAGGGCACGGACTATGCGGTGTTCTTCGGTGGCCAGACCACCCAGAAGCCCAAGAAGTACGACCGGCCGGAAGCCACTGCCAATGCGGCGATCTCCGCGCGCCTGCCGTACATGATGGCCACCTCCCGCTTCGCCCACTATCTGAAGATCATGGGCCGCGACAAGGTGGGCTCCTTCATGGAAGCCAGCGATTGCGAGAAGTGGCTGAACCGCTGGATCATCAACTATGTCAACGGCAATCCCGAAGCCGGCCAGGACATGAAGGCCAAGTATCCGCTTGCGGAAGCCAAGGTGGAAGTGCGCGAGATCCCCGGCAAGCCGGGCTCGTACAACGCCGTGGCCTGGCTGCGTCCGTGGCTGCAGATGGAAGAGCTGACCGCCTCGCTGCGCATGGTCGCCCGCATCCCGACGGTGGGCTGATCGCCGCGCGCGGAGGGAGGGCATCTGCTTGATATCCGTGGATGCCGCCTCGCATCTCTCGGACCCGGGGGCGCAAGCCTCCGGGCCCGACAGTTCTGAACCCGGCCCCGCGCGCCTGCCGCTGCGCCGGGAAGCCACCTCCATGGCTGCGGGCCGGCGGGACGATGCGCCGCTGGCGGCGTTCCTGGCGGAGACCGACCCCGCACGCGCATTGCGCGCCTGGTTCGGGGACGATATCGCCCATCTGACCAGTGGAACTGCGCTGGCGGGGGTCATCGACCGCGACATCGCCCTGCTCGATGAATTGCTGACCGACCAATTGAACGCCGTCCTGCACCATGAGCGCTTCCGCGCCATGGAAGCCTCATGGCGGGGGCTGGCCTATCTGTGCGCCTCCGCGGTGGGGACCCAGGATGTGATCGTCCGGGTGCTGAACCTCTCCTGGCAGGAACTGTGCACCGATTTCGACCGGGCGGCGGACTTCGATCAGAGCCACCTGTTCACCAAGGTCTATAGCGAAGAATTCGGCATGCCCGGCGGCCAACCCTTCGGGGTGCTGCTGTGCGACTATGAGGTGCAGCATCGCCCCACCGGCGACCACCGCACCGACGATGTGGCAGCCCTGAGCGGGCTGTCGGCGGTGGCCGCGGCGGCGTTCGCGCCGGCGATCATGTCCGCCTCTCCCCGCTTGCTGGGGATCGACAGTTTTTCCGAACTGAGCCGCCTGCAGAGCATCAGCGCCGTCTATCGTGCCCAGGAATACATCCGCTTCGAGCGCATGCGCGCAGGCGATGATGTGCGCTTCCTCGGCCTGGTGCTGCCCCGGGTCCTGATGCGCAAGCCGTACACTCAGGATGGCGTCTCCGGTGTGGGCTTCCGCTATCGGGAGGACATCCGTGGCCTCACCGAGAACGACATGTGCTGGGGGAGCGCGATCTATGCCCTCGGCGAGGTCCTCATCCGGGCATTCGACCAGCACGGATGGTTCGCGGACATATGCGGCACCCATCGCGACGAGATCGACTATGGGCTCGTCACCGGCGTGCGCGCCCCGAGCGCGGAGACGGATGCACCGGGGGTGGTGGAGCGCTTCGGTAGCCAGCTCGTGCTCTCCGACGAGACCGAATACGAACTCTGGCAGATGGGCATCATGACCCTCAATGTCTGCAAGGGCACGCCCTATCTGGCCTTCAAGTCGAGCCCCTCCCTGCAGAGCGTCCCCAACAGCCGCGAGCATTCCATCGCCAATGTGAATGCGCATATGTCGGCGATGCTCCGCTATATTTTCTGCGTGTCGCGCTTTGCCCATTACGTGAAGGTGAAAATCCGTGACAAGCTGGGCGCCTATGTGAACGCTGATGCCTGCGAGCGCGAGTTGCAGACATGGCTGCATTCTTATTGTCTCGGCAATGATGATGCCGGCGCCGAGATGAAGGCCCGCTATCCGCTGCGGGAGGCGACGGTGGAAGTGCGCGCCGTGCCGAGCCGGCCGGGCTCGTTCGCCTGCGTCATGCATCTGCGGCCGCATTTCCAGCTCGACCAGATCTTTACCAGCTTCAAACTGGTGACCGACGTGGCCATCGCCCCGTTGCGCGCCGGATGACGGCACCTGCTCTCTTAGCCAATTCGGGCCTGATCGCCTCAGGCTCTCGGAGATGACCCCATGTCGCTTTCCGCGCTGAAGATGTTCGAAGCCGGCCGCCTCCGTGAGGCGATCGCCGCCAGCAATGAAGAGGTCAAGGCCGCGCCCCTCGATATCCAGCGGCGCAGCCAATTGGCGGAATTTCTCTGCATCGCCGGCGACCTGGAACGGGCCGAGCGTCAGTTCGACGCCATCGCCACCCAGGATCCCGCCACCGCGGTGCGGGTCGCCGGCCTGCGCCAGCTGATCCGGGCCGACATGGCCCGCCAGCAGGTGTGGACGGAAGGGCGCTCGCCGGAATTCGCCGCGCCGCCGCCGGAGCACGTCGCCCTGCGGCTGGAGGCCCTGATGCATCTGCGCGAGGGCCGCTCCGAGGAGGGTTGGGCCGCGCTGGCGCGCGCGGAAGCGGTGCGCCCGCCGGTCAGCGGCACCCATGACGGCGTGCCGTTCGAGGATTTCCGCGATCTGGACGATATCACCGCCGGCATCTTCGAAGTGATGACGGTGACCGGCAAGTATTTTTGGATTCCGCTGGAGCAGGTGGACGAGGCGGTCTTCACCGCCCCGACCCGGCCGCTGGATTCCGCTTGGTGCACGGTGCGCATGAGCGTGCGCGGCGGGCCGGAGGGTGAAGTCATGGTGCCGGCCACCTATCCGGTGCGGTCCGGGGAGGTGAGCGAAGCGCTGAAGCTGGGCCGGGAAACCGACTGGGTGGAAGCCGGCGCCGATTGCGTCTTCGGCCAGGGCCAGCGCTGCTTCCTCGTCGGCGAGGAGAGCGTGCCGATCCTGAACCTGCGCACCCTCACCTTCACGGCCCCCGCTGCGGCATGAACGGCCCCGGCTCGCGCACATCCCTGGGGCTGTCGATCGTGGATCGGCTGCTGGACGATGAGCGCCCGTCGGTGCTCGCGTTCCGGGACGGACTGCGCCGGGACATCGAGGACCTGCTGAATACCGAGTGGCGGGTGACGGGTTGGGCGGCGGACCTGACCGAACTGGACTCCTCGCTGCTGAATTACGGCATCATGTCGCTGTCCACGGTCAATCTCTCCACCGAGCAGCGGCGGGCGCAGGTGGTGAAGGAGATCGGTGATATCATCCGGCGGTGGGAACCGCGGCTCGAGAACATGCGCGTCTCGGTTCTGCCCAACATCGATTCCGGCGACCGCTCGCTGCGCATGCGCATCGATGCGGAGGTCACCGTCGATTCATCGCCCGAGGTCCTGGTGTTCGATACCGTGATCGATCCCGTTGCCAATTCGATTGTCCTGAAGAGCGCCCGCAGTGAGTGACGATCTTCTCACCTATTACAATCGCGAAATCGCCTATCTGCGGCAGATGGCCGGCGAGTTCGCCAGCGCCAATCCGAAGATCGCCGGCCATCTGCGGTTGTCGGGCGATGCCATCGACGACCCCCATGTGGCCCGGCTCATGGAGGGCGTCGCCTTCCTCAATGCCCGCATCGGCCGCAAGCTGGACGACGAGTTTCCCGAGTTGGTCAACGCGATGCTGGAGGTGCTCTACCCCCACTATCTCGCGCCGATCCCCTCCCTGGCCACGGTGCAATTCCAGCCCAAGGCGGAGATCACCGGCCCGCAATTCATCCCGCCCGACACGGAGCTGGAGTCCGAGCCGGTGCAAGGGGAGGTCTGCCGCTTCCGCACCCGCTATCCGGTGACCTTGTGGCCGTTCGTGCTGGCGGATGCCGCCATGACCGGGCGCCCCCTGGTGGCCCCCGCCAATCCGGCGGCGGATGGGGCCGCGGCGGTGCTGCGCCTGTCGCTGAAATGCACCACGCCGGGCCTGACCTTCACCCAGTTGCAGCCGGATCGCATCCGCTTCTTCCTGCGCGGCCAGCCGCATGAGGTCTATGCGCTGCAGCAGCTGATCTTGAACAACACCGTGTCGGTGGCCCTGGCGGATGGGGTCGGCGATCCCAACCCGGTCCTCGTGCCCCCCAGCGCCGTCTCGCCGGTGGGATTTGCCGATGACGAGAACATGCAGCCCTATCCGCCGCAGTCGCAGCGGGCCTACCGGCTGCTGACGGAATTCTTCGTCTTTCCCGAGAAGTTCCTGTTCATCGACATCGACATTTCGGCCAAGGTGCTGCGCGGCGCCGGCCCGACCATGGATATCTTCTTCTATTTCAACGACACCGACGTCACCCTGGAGCGCACGGTCTCCAAGGAGCTGTTCGCCTTGGGCTGCACGCCCATCATCAATCTGTTTCCCCAGCGCGCCGAGCCTTTGGTGGCCTCCCACAATCGCTATGAGCACCGGGTGATCCCCGATGCGCGCCGCCAGGGCGTGCTGGAGGTGCATTCCATCGTCTCGGTGGTGGGCACCGACGCCGCCGGGGCCCAGCGCCCGATCCTGCCGTTCTACGCCCGCAACAAGTCCGGCGAGGAGGCTGCGGAGCCGGCCTATTGGACCACCGCCCGCCGACCCGCGGGCGGGCGGGATCCGGGGACGGAGGTGTTCATGTCGGTGGTGGACCGCGAGCAGGACCTGTCGCCGCACAAGGAGCTGGTGCTGTCGCTGGAGACCTTGTGCCTCAACCGCGACCTGCCGGCCAAGCTGCCCTATGGCGGCGGGCATCCCTATCTGAAGCCGGTGCAGGGCATCGGCACCGTGGGCGCCATCTCCTGCATCTCGCCGCCCACGCGGACCTTGCGGCCCGGCAGCGCGGAGGGCTACCGCTGGCAGCTGATCTCCCATCTGATCCTGAACCATCTGTCCATCACCGGCCCCAAGGGACTGGAGGCGCTGAAGGAAATCCTGCGCCTGTATGACCTGCTCGATTCCGCCGAGACCTACCGCATCACCGATGGCATCGTCGCCCTCACCGCGCAGCGCGGCACCGCGCGGGCGCCGGTGCGGCCGGGCGACGTGCCGTGGGGGGACGCCATCTGTCGCGGCATCGACATCAGCATCGAGTTTGATCCGGCCCATTTCAGCGGCAGCAGCATCTTCCTGTTCTCGATGGTGCTGGACCGCTTCTTCGGCCTCTATGCCTCCATCAATTCCTTCACCCGGCTCACCGCCACGGTGAAGGGAAAATCAGGAATCCTTCGCACATGGCCCGCTCGCGCCGGATACCGCCCGCTACTATAATCGAGCGGCTGATCGCGGAGCCGCAGAGCTTTGACTTCATCCAGGCGGTGCGCGTTCTGGAGCGGCTGCGGCGGCATCACCGCGCCGTGGCCCATGAATTGCGCGATTTCTGGGCCGCCGCCGACGGCAGTGAGCGGGAGGTGCATCTGGATGCGGTGCGCTTCGTCAGCGAGCCGTCGCTGACCTATCCCGCCGCCACCATCACCAAGGCGGAGTTGCTGGACCCCGACGGGCCGATGCGGCTCACGGTGGCCCTGTTCGGCCTCATCGGGCCGCTGGGGGTGCTGCCCTATGGCTACTCCAATCTGGCGACGCAGAGCCTGCACAAGAAGAACCCGGCCTTCACCGCCTTCCTGGACATCTTCCAGCACCGGGCGGCGGCGCATTTCTATCGGGCGTCCACCAAATACCGCCTCGCCATCTCGCACGAGCAGCGCACGCCGAAGCAGCCCGATGCCTTCACGGCGGTGCTGCGCAGCCTGGTGGGGCTGGGCTTTCCCTCCATGCACCATCGGCTGGCGGTGTCCGACGACGTGATCCTGCACTATGCGGGCATGTTCTCCGGCAATGTGCGCTCGCTGTCGGATCTGGAAGCGCTGCTGGTGCGCGAGCTGACCCATCCGGTGTCCATCCTGCCGTTTGTGGGCGGCTGGCTGTCGGTGGCCCCCGGCGAACAGTCCAGCCTGCCCTCGCCCGCCGCGCCCGAGGGCCTGCATTGCCAGCTGGATTCCAGCGCCATGCTGGGGTCGCGCGCCTGGGTGGCGCAGGATTGCTTCCGGGTGATCATCGGCCCCATCGACCGGGCGGACCTGCACGATCTGCTGCCGGGCGGCGCCGAATTCCGCCGCATCGTCGATCTGGTGCGGCTGTATTGCGGGATGGAGTTCGACTTCGAGATCAACGTCCTCCTCAAGGCGGACGCCGTGCCCGCGGCCCGCCTCGCCCAAGGGGATGACGACCCGGATGCCGCCCGCCTCGGCCGCACCGGCTGGATTCTCAGCGCCCCGAGCCCCATCGATCGATCGGACGCCATCTTTCCCGCGGACGACCTCGGCTGAGCCGGGCCCCGTCCCTCCTTTTCCTCATATTGAAGCACGCGCACATGTCTTCCTGGGCTTCCGGCTATGTCAGCGACATCGAATATCTGCCCGGCCTCTATGTGGAGCAGGCACCGGGCCATATGGTCCTGGCCTGCCTCCTCAATGGCATGGCGCCGCCGGATCTGAGCGGGGCCTTCACTTATTGCGAGCTGGGCTGCGGCCAGGGCGTCACCGCCAATGTGGTGGCGGCGTCCAATCCCGCCGCCCGCGTGGTGGCGGTGGATTTCAATCCGGCCCACATCGCCCGCGCCCGCGCCTCCGCCAAGGCGGCGGGCCTGACCAATGTGGAGTTTCTGGAGCTCAGCTTCGAGGAGATGCTCGATCCCCAGAAGGCCGCCCTGCCGGACTTCGACGTGGTGACCTTGCATGGGGTCTGGTCCTGGATCAGCCCGGAGCATCGCGACGCCATCACCGCCTTCCTGGCGCGGCGGGTGAAGCCCGGCGGCCTGGTGTCGGTGAGCTACAATTCCATGCCCGGCTGGACCGCCATGCTGCCGTTGCAGCGCCTCCTGATCGAGCATGCCGCGCTCAGCCATGGGCGCAGCGATACGCAGATTCTCCAGTCGCTGGATTTTGCCGAGAAGCTGCTGGGCGCCGGCTCCGGCGTGCTGGGATCGGCGACCCTGTTCGAGCAATTGCGCCACGGCTCGGCCAAGCATGCGGGCGACGACCGTTCGGTCTATCTCGCCCATGAATATCTCAATGCCAATTGGAAGCCGCTCTATCACATGGACACCGCCCGCCAACTGGCGCAGGCGAAGCTCAATTATGTGGGCTCGGCCACCCTGACCGAGAATTTCCCCGACCTGATGTTCAACCCGGCGCAGCGGGAGATCCTGGCCTCGATTCCCGCCGGTGCCTTTCGCGAGACCTTGCGCGACTATCTCGTTAGCCGGCCGTTCCGCCGCGACATCTATGTGCGCGGCGCCCGGCCCCTGGCCGATGCGGAGCGCGATGCCCAGTTGCGCGGGTTCGGCCTCGCCTTGAGCGTACCGGCCACCGACACCAAGACCAGCATCGACGTGCCCGCCGGCAAGGCGCAACTGGAAGAGCGCCACTACCGGCCCGTGTTTGATGCTCTGGCGCTACGCCCGCACACCCTCGGGGAATTGGTGGACCTGCCGGCGCTGCGCGATCTGCCGGACCGGCCGTCCATGGTGGAACTGGCGGGCATACTGGTGGGCACCGCCCAGGCGCTGCCGCTGCCCTATGGCCTATCCGGCACCGCCGACCGCGCGGCCCTGGAACTGAACCGCTTGGCAGTGCGCGAAGTGGCCGAGAAGCGCGCCAAGACTGCATCGGTGGCAGCGCCCCTCACCGGCTCCGGCTTGACCCTGAACACCATGGAAGCCTTAGTCTATGACGCCTTGGCCAACGGCGTGGTAGCGGAATTTGGGCCCTTGCTGGCTTATGTGGAGGCCCGCATGGCGGACAATGCAGTGCACCTGATGCGCGACGGCCAACCCATCGAGAACGCCGACGCCATGCAGGCGGCGATCCGCGAAAGCGTCCAATGGTGCGTCGACCGCCGGCTGGCCTTCTGGCGCCATGTGCTCATGATCTGATCTGCCGACGGAGCCGCCCTGAGGTGGCCCCCGAAATCCGGACATGGATTCAAGCTTGGTTCTGCCTGACGGACGGACGAGAGCGATGACCGGGAAGAGAAAGCGCAATCCTGCGGTGCAGAGCTTCACCTTGCAGGACTGGTCAGCCTTCGCCGAGGTCTATGGCATCCCGTTCCGGGTGGGCGAATACGGCGCAGGCGCCAGCAAGGGCGAGATGCGCAAGCTCTTGCGGGCGGTGACCTTCATCGCCTATGACGCCTCCGCCATCATCCCGGAATCCATGCTGATCGAGTTCCATGAGGTGGCGGCGCTGAACGCGCGCCTGCAGGAAACGGAAGACACGGCGGCCCGGGCACAGCGCGAGGCGGAAGAGCAATCTCGGCGTCATGAAACTGACGTGCTCCCCATTTTTTAGGCCAGTTTGAGCTGGAATTTTCCACTTATGATCCCCGGCTCGGGGACGAGGAGAGTTCCATGAAGGCGTCGAAGTTCACGGAGGCGCAGATCGCGTTCGTGCTGAAGCAGGCGGAAGACGGAACACCGGTGGCAGAGGTGTGCCGGAAGGCCGGGATCTCGGATGCGACGTTCTACAACTGGCGCAAGAAATATGCGGGGCTGATGCCTTCGGAGATGCGGCGTCTGCGCCAGTTGGAAGACGAGAATGCCAAGCTGAAGCGGATCGTGGCGGATCTGTCGCTGGACAAGGCGATGTTGCAGGACGTGCTGTCAAAAAAGCTCTGAGGCCTGCGCGCAAGCGCGAGCTTGTGGACAGGCTGCGCGAAGACTGGAAGGTGTCGGCCAGGCGTGCCTGTGCCACCCTGGCGGTCGATCGTGCGCTCTATGCCTACAAGTCGAAGCGGGGCACGCAGGCCGAGCTGAACCAGAGGATCAAGGAGATCTGCGAGACACGCGTGCGGTATGGCTATCGCCGCGTGCACATCCTGTTACGGCGGGAGGGGTGGGCGGTCAATCCGAAGCGGATCTATCGCCTTTACAAGGACTTGGGCCTTCAGTTGCGCAACAAGGTGCCCAAGCGCCGAGTGAAGGCGAAGCTACGTGATGACCGTCGTCCGGCGACGCGGAGCAACGAGACCTGGGCCATGGATTTTGTCCACGACCAACTCGCCACGGGGCGCAAGATCCGAGTTCTGACCATCGTCGACACCTTCACACGGTTCTCGCCGGCGGTTGATCCACGGTTCAGCTATCGGGGTGAGGATGTCGTGCAGACACTGGAGCGGATCTGCCGCAGCGTGGGCTATCCGCAGAGCATCCGGGTGGATCAGGGATCGGAGTTCGTCAGTCGGGATCTCGACCTATGGGCCTATCAGAAAGGCGTGGTGCTCGACTTCTCGCGGCCGGGCAAGCCGACGGACAACGGCTTCATCGAGTCGTTCAATGGCAAGCTCCGGGCGGAATGTCTGAACACGCACTGGTTCATGAGCCTTGACGACGCGAGGGCGAAAATGGAGGCTTGGCGTAGAGACTATAACGAGGTTCGCCCGCACAGCGCGATCGGCAACAAGCCGCCGATCGCGCTCATGAATGGCTCTCCGGCATCCCCGCCGGAATGAGCCCTAACCCCGGAATTTTCCAGTTCCGGTTGGCCTAGATTTGGGGAGCGCTTCATAACCCCGGAATTTTCCAGTTCCGGTTGGCCTAGATTTGGGGAGCGCTTCACCAGGATGCCGGGCGCTCTCAGGCACCGATTCGTCTGGATCTGTGGCCCATCCGAGATCAGGCGGCCAACTCGGCGGCTCTGCCAATCAATGAAGTCATCGACCGGTTGTTCAGGACGCGGCGGAGGGGAAGGCTCCGCTCGACGTAACGCATCTCCCAGGTACCTCACCGTGCCGATAAGAGTGAGAGGCCGGATGGGATTTCCGTGACGGGTCGAGGGCTGGGAGAGAGTCTTCCGGCGCCCGTCATGGAGGTTGATCCCCATGAACATGCAGGTTCTGGATGCCGGTCGCGACGCAAGTGGCGGCTACAAGGTGGATGTCACGCGCGGCGAACGGGTCGGCCGCGTGTCTTCGGAGTGGTTCTCCCGGCCGGATGATGAGCGGTTCCTGTCGCTCGGCGAACTGGCCGCGATGGTGCGGGGGCGTGCCGATCACAGTCGGTCGCGCCTGGTGGCGACGTCGCGTATCCATGTGGAGGCGAGCCGCTCCAATGCCGAGCGGTTGGCGCTGGTCATTCCCGGGGCGGATGCCCCCGTCGAGCCGAACCATTGGTCCTTCGGCCAGCTCGCGGTCCAGATCGGGGCCCCGGCCGCCTATCTGCGCCAGCTTCCCGCGGCGCTGGCCGGCATTAATCTGCAATATGGTCTGACCTCGCACCGCGCCGAGCAGATCAAGACGTTCGAAACCGCCAATGGCCGCGTCGAACTGCGCGCGGTGACCGGCCCGGACTATGGCCGGATCTATGATCACGAACTGGTCGAGGCAGTGCAGCGCATCGCCGGCAACGGCACCGGCGACACGCGCTGGAAGGTGCCGGGCGTGCTCGACTGGTCGACGGGCATCTACAATCCGCGTGTCGACATCACCAAGGATACGACGACGCTCTACGCCTCCGACCGCGACGTGTTCATGTTCCTGGTCGACGATCTGAACCCGATCGAGGCCGGGCGTCTGCCCGACGGCTCGCCGGACCTCTATTTCCGGGGCTTCTATTGCTGGAACTCGGAGGTCGGCGCCAAGACGCTCGGCATCGCGAGCTTCTATCTGCGTGCTGTGTGCCAGAACCGCAATCTCTGGGGCGTCGAGGATTTCCAGGAAATCACCATCCGCCACTCCAAGTACGCCGCCTCGCGCTTCGCCCATGAGGCAGCGCCGGCACTCACCCGCTTTGCCAATTCCTCGCCCATGCCCTTCGTCAACGGCATCAAGGCGGCACGCGAGAAGATCGTCGCGCGCACCGACGAGGACCGCAGCGACTTCCTGCGCAACCGGGGCTTCTCTAAGGCCGAGACCGCCAAGATCATCGACACGGTGCTGGTCGAGGAAGGGCGAAAGCCCGAGAGCATCTTCGACTTCGTGCAGGGCATCACTGCCGTCGCACGCGACAAGCCGCACCAGGATGCGCGGCTCGACCTCGAGGGGCGGGCCAAGAAGCTGCTTGATCGAGCAGCCTGACTTCAGGAAAGCCGGAGATGCGGACATCCGTATCTCCGGCTTTGCGGCTTTCCGCTTGTGCGTTTCTGTGGCGTCGCCCTCCAAAGTGAGAGGGCGGCGCGGCGCTTCGTGACGGGTTGGAGGCCGAGAGAGAGGCTCCGGCCGCCCGTCGCGGAGGTGCCTTCCATGGCGACCAATGTTCAGAAGATCACGCTCTCGCCCTCGCGTGACATCCCCTTCAACAAGCTCCTGCTCAGCCAGTCGAACGTCCGGCGCATCAAGGCCGGGGTCTCGATCGAGGAACTGGCCGAGGACATCGCCCGGCGTGGCCTGTTGCAGGGCCTCAGCGTTCGACCTGTCGTCGATGGCGCCGGCGTCGAGACCGGCATGTTCGAGATCCCGGCCGGCGGGCGACGCTATCGGGCGCTGGAATTCCTGGTGAAGCAGAAGCGCCTCGCCAGGACCGCGCCGGTGCCCTGCGTCATCCGGGAAGGCGGCATCGCCGAGGAGGATTCGCTCGCCGAGAATGTCCAGCGCGCGCCGCTGCACCCGCTTGACCAGTTCCGCGCCTTTCTGGCGCTGCGCGAGAAGGGGCAGTCCGAAGAAGAGATCGCCGCCGCCTTCTTCGTCTCCGTTGGCGTCGTCAAACAGCGCCTCGGTCTCGCCGGTGCTGCTGGAGGTTTATGCTGAAGACGGCATGACGCTCGACCAGCTCATGGCCTTCACCGTTTCCGGCGACCATGCGCGCCAGGAACAGGTCTTCGAGCGTCTGAAGACCTCCTATGACAAGCAGCCCTATGCCATCCGCCGCATGCTGACCGAGGGTGCTGTCCGCGCCTGCGACAAGCGCGCCCAATTCATCGGTCTTGAGGCCTATGTCGAGGCCGGCGGCATCATCCTGCGCGACCTGTTCCAGGGTGATGATGGCGGCTGGCTGCAGGATGTCGCGCTTGTCGACCGGCTGGTGGCCGAGAAGCTCAAGGCTGAGGCCGACGCTGTCACCACTGAGGGGTGGAAGTGGGTCGAGATGGCCCCCGACTTCGCCTATGGCCACACCTACGGCCTGCGCCAGCTGCGCGGTGGGACCATCCTGTGTGATCGACGCCTATGCCCGTCTGCCATCCGAGCTTGTTCCCCTCGCCAAGGATCAGTTCAGTTGAATGGACCCGCCCCGCCCTGATCCGTGCCGCAGACTTGGAAGCTCCGCTTCGCCAAGTCGATCGCGAGGACATGAACATTTGGCATGTGCTCCTCCCCCCAATTGGACCGCCATGGCGCTGCTCAGGCTCCATACGTGCCCGCCGGAGGGGGCATCCCCCAACCAGTTCAGTCACATCGTGTCAGCCCCAAGCGTTTGGATCACCAGAACAGCCAGGTTCGCCATTGATCTGCAATCATGCCCAGCCAGCCGGCTTCGTCGTCCCCTCCTTCCGCCTTCACTTATGCCCGGATCCAGCAGCTCAACGATGGGTCTGTGCCTGGACGATCTCCGGCACAACCTCAGCTGGAGGCGTATTGCGGCTTCGACCGCAGCGCACGACGCCGTCGATCACCACCATACCCACCCCGGGCAGATCACCGGCGGAGATACTTGATATGAGGTCCTTGCCGGAGCTGCACTGAGCCCGCGCCAGGAACACGAGGTCGGCCGCCCGGCCAACTTCCAGACGACCCGTGTTCAAGCGCTGGATGCGGGCGGTGTTGCCGGTGGCAAAGCAGATCGCCGCTTCCGGCGGGACATCGGCCAGCCCGCACAGCAGGCTCATCACGCGCAGGATCCCGAGGGGCTGCACGCCGGAGCCAGCGGGGGAATCGGTGCCCAGGATCACCCGGTCGAGGCAGCCCGTCTCGGCTGCAATCCGCGCGGCGAACACCGCCATCTTCTCGTTGCCATTGTGGACGATCTCGATGGCGCGCGGGGAGCGTTCGATCAGCTCGCGGATCTGAGCCGGAGGCAATGCGGTGTGGCCGCCGTTGATGTGGCCGATCACATCGGCATCGGAGGCGAGAACCACGTCCTTGTCGATCATGCCCGAGCCGGGGATGGAGGGGCCACCGGTGTGGATGATGGTGCGCATGCCGTATTTGCGCGCCCATGCTACTGCCTGACGTGCCTCATCCGCCTCCTTCACCGTGCCGAGACCGATCTCGGCGATGCGGTCCACGCCGATGGCGGCCAGCTCGGCGAAGTCGGCCTCGCTCATGCCGCGCTCCACCACAACCGCGCCGGCATGGACCTTCATGCCGGACGGATGGAATGTGCTGAAGGCCCGCTGGGCGGTGATGGCCAGCGCCTTGGCGCCGATCACGTCTCTCGGCCGACCGGGCAGGTGTACCTCGCCCACGGAAACCAGCGTGGTGACGCCGCCATGGACCATGGAATCGATCCAGCCGATCTGGTTTTGCCGTGGTGTCCAGTCGCCGAACACCGGATGGGAATGGCTGTCAATCAGGCCCGGCGCCACCGCCGCGCCACGGGCATCGATGACCGTATCGGCGCCTTCCGTATCGCAATCCCGGAAGGCGCCGACGGCGGTGATGAGACCGCCCTCGCACACCAGCGTATCGGCGTCGAGGATGGGGTTTGCAATGTCGCCGGAAAGGGCAAGACCGATATTGCGGACGACGAGCTTGCCGGACGAAGGCGCGGCCTGGTTATGGGCCATGGTTGGCTCCTTGTTGGATGAGGCGCTCAAACGAGCCCGTCGGTGCCCACCACCTGGTCGAGCGTCAGGCCGCCGACGCGGGGGGCGGGGCGGCCGCTGTCAGTGACGGCGATGGCCACCACGATCTCGCCCCGGCGCGGCGCATCGCCGATGCGCGCTTCCACCGCATCGAAATGGCTGCGCACGCGGGCGGCGTCCTTGTGGCCAAGCGGGACGTCGATGGTGGTGCCAGGACCACCCATCTTCTTGGCCGAGGGAATGAGCGCCGCACCGCCGCCAACGGCGGCCCGCAGCCCCGCCCCCAGCGTGGGATGCAGGATGGCGGCGGCATGCTCCAGCTCGCCCTGATCGCCGACGATCACGCCCTTGCCATAGCTGTGCGCGGCCTCCGGCGCGATGCCGAGGGCCTCCACGCACCGCCGGCCAAGCAGGTCGCCGAGTTCGAACCCGATGTCAGACAGCGCCGAGAGATCTTCCGCATAGATGCCGGCGAACGGATTGGCGATCACCGCCATGGCCACCGCGCGTCGGGTGGGCGGGTCCACGGGGCGGCCCATCTGGGAATGGATCTCGTCGATCTGGACGACGACCTTGCGGATTTCTGCCTTCATCACGTTCACCTCAACCCGTCCTGTCCGGAAATCTGGTCCGCACGCAGCCCACCCAAGCGGTCGTGCACGCGGGGACCGCTGGTCATGGCCAGCACGAAAACGATCTCGTCCGGCTGCGGGGCGCCGGGCACCTGAACCTCGAAGGCGTCGAAATGACTGCGCACGTAGCAGGCATTGGTGTGGGTGATGGGGACGTCCAGCGTCGCACCCGGACCAGCCACCTTCTTCGCCGAGGGCACGATGGCCTTGGCATCCCCCAGCAGGGCGCGCATGGCATAGCCGCCCGGCGCGTGCCACAGGGCGCCATGCTCCAACTCGCCCGCGCTGCCCACGAGGGCGCCCTTGCCATAGCCGTCGATGGCCGACAGCGGCCCCCCGAGCGCCGCGCCGGTGCGGCGGGCCATCTCCAGGCCCAGAGGCTTCAACGCCTCCATCATGGGCAGGATGTCCGGCTCGTAGCGGCCGGCAAAGGGATTGCGCAGCACGACGCCCACCGCCGCGCGCCGCCGGAGCACGGCGGGAGGCGGGCCGAACTCGTGATGGATCTCCTCCATCTCGGTGAAGGTGCGCAGAATCTCAATCATCGAAGGGTCCCGAGCGAAAGGAAATGTCAGCGCCCCCGCAGGGCGAGCGGGAGAAGGACGGCCATGCCGGCCAACGAGGCGAAGACCAGGAGGGTGGAGATGGCGGCGACCGAGGGATCGGCGTAGGCGAGCAATTGCTGCATCAGCCGCAATGGCAGGGTGTCGCCGCGGGTGATGAAGAGCGAGAGGGAGAAATTATCAAAGGAGATCAGGAAGGCGGACACCGCGCCCGCAATCACCCCGCCCCGGATCATGGGCAGGGTCACGCGGAAGAACGTGCCGACCGGCCCCACGCCGAGATTCATGGAGGCTCGCTCCAGCGAGCCGTCATGATTGGCCAGCGCGGCGCTGACCATGGCCACCACATAGGGCACGCCTAGCACGGCATGGCCGAGCGTCGCGGCAAGGATGCCCGGGCGCATGTCGTAGACGGCAAGCGTGAACAGCAGGCCGAGGCCGAGCACGATGGCCGGCATGGCGATGGGCAG
>CALRNP020000017.1:0-43141 GCA_943369575.1 Azorhizobium sp. AG788
CCCAGCCGAAGCCCAGCCGCACCCGGCCGCGGAAGCGGCTGTTGATGCGCGCCACTTCGTCCGCATCCAGGCCGTCGGAGAAGATGGCCAGCTTCTGGGTCGGATCCTGGCCCCGCGCCTGCCACCAGGCGATGGCCTCTTCGCCGCCGGCGATGGGGTCCTTGCTGTCGATACGGATGCCGGTCCATTGCGCCACCCAGTCCGGCGCATGGGCGAGGAAGCCGGTGGTGCCGTAGGTATCGGGCAGGATGATGCGCAGATTGCCGTCATAATCCTCCTGCCAGTCCGCCAGCACCTGATAGGGCGCCTGCAGCAGTTCGGCATCGCTGCGGGCGAGCGCGGCATAGACCATGGGCAGTTCATGGGCATTGGTGCCGGTGGCCTCCACCTCGCGGCGCATGGCGATCAGGCAGTTGGAGGTGCCCAGGAAGGTGGGGCCGAGACCCTCGCTGAGCGCCTGAACGCACCAGTCTTGCCACAGAAAGCCGTGGCGGCGGCGGGTGCCGAAATCCGCCAGATTGACCGGGCCGAGGCTCTTGATGAACTCGATCTTCTCCCACACCCGCGTCATGGCGCGGGCGTAGAGGATCTGCAGTTCGAACTTGCCCAGCCCCTTGAGCACCTCGCGCGACCGCAATTCGTTGATGATCGCCAGCGCTGGCACCTCCCACATGGTGGTCTCCACCCACGGCCCCTCGAACACCAGTTCATATTGGCCGTCACGCTTCTCCAAATGGTAGGGCGGAAAGCGGAAGCCCTCCAGCCAGGCCACATAGTCCGGCGAGAACATCTGGCGCTTGCCGTAGAACATGTTGCCGCGCAGCCAGGTGGACTCGCCCCGCGACAGGGTGAGCGAGCGCACATGATCGAGCTGCTCGCGCAGCGCGCCCTCGTCGATGATGTCGGCGATCCGCACCCGGCTGGTGCGGTTATGGATGGCAAACGACACCTGCACATCGCGATGACGGCGGAAAATCATCTGCCCCATCAAGAGTTTGTAGAAGTCCGTATCGAGCACGGACCGCACGATGGGGTCGATCTTCCAGGTGTGGTTATAAACGCGGGTGGCGATCTCGGTCATGGGTCCCTCGGATACGCACAGCCTCGCTATACCATCCAGACCCGCCCAAATGACAGATCCGGCGTCGGGCTGCCGCCGGCCGCATGCGCGGTCCACACGCCGCGGCTCGCCTGACCGTGGCGTCACGACGCCCGGCAGGGTCAGCGCCAAAGGTCCGCCGAGGGTGACGCAGAGTTCCGCATCTTCTGTCCACAGACGCATGCCGTGAAAATAGTCGGCGTATCGTCTTTCGAAATGAAAGATCGCAGTTCCTCGCTTTCCGGCGAGACACAGACGTCAACTGCGCCCATGCGGATTATGGCAACACTGGTTTCATATACAGACAACGATATGAATAAATGCATTTTTTGCGACATTCCGCCGCAGCACAAAGAGATGCGAATGGACGGACATACTACCATTTACATGATGACATCCTTCGCCGAGAAAGCTCTCCGAAGCACGTCGCGCTCTTCCAGAGGTAGACCGACACATGCCGCAGGCCCAGTCCGATGGCCCGTCTTTGCCATGCCCGTCCGGATGGGCGGCGCGGCTTCGTGCGTTTCAGGCCCTGCTCGCGCAGGATTCCGAGAGCCTGGAGCGGCAGCTCAGCAATTTCCTCGCCACGGCCGCTGATCAGTTCGGGGCCGATTTCTGCACCGCGCTGCGCATCGACGGCAACGCATTCACCGTGCTCGCCACCCATGGCGCGCGGGCCATGTATCCGCTGCGGATAGGCGACACCGTGCCGCTCGCCGGCACCTTTGCCCATCAGGTGCAGATCACCGGCGCCAGCGCCTTCACCCATGACGTCGCCAATGATCCGATCTTCAAGGTCCACCCTTATTTCGGCCCGCGGCGGCCGGGGGCCTATCTGGGCTCGCCTATCCTCATCGGCCGCCGGCTGTTCGGCGTGCTCAGCATGATGGCCGCCACGCCCCGCCCGGAGCCGTTCGATCCAGCCGCGATCGCGTTGCTGGAATTGATGGGCCAAGCGCTGGGCAATCTGGTGGAGCGCGATCATCTGGAGCAGAAGCGGCGCGAGGCCGACCGCCAGCGCTGGGCCGCCGGCCGGCTGCTGCAGACCGCCTTCGAATCCGCACCCATCGGCATGGCCCTGGTGGGCATGGACGGGCGCTGGCTGCAAGTGAACCAGGCGCTGTGCCAGTTGCTGGGCTATTCGGAGGCCGAGCTTCTGGCCCTGGATTGCCAGAGCGTGACCCATGTCGACGACAATGGTGAAGATCGCCTGCAATTGCGGACGCTGCTGGCGGGAACCAGCCTGACCTGCAGCTTTGAGAAACGACTGCTGCACAAGGATGGCCATACCATCTGGGTGGCGCGGCGGGTGGCGCTGGTGCGCGAGCAGGATGGCAGCCCGCGCTGCTTCGTCTCGCAGATCCAGAGCATCGACGCGCAGAAAATGCTCATTGCCGCCTGGGAGCGCCAGCAGGAAGAACTGGAGGCCGCCAACCACAAGCTCACCTTGCTGGCCTCGGTGGACCCACTCACCGAGGTCCTCAATCGCCGCGCCCTGCGCGAGCGGCTGGACCAGATGGACCGGGAGGCCGTGGCCCGCAATGAGCCCCTGGCCTTCCTCATGGTCGATGTGGACCACTTCAAGTCCTATAATGACCGCTACGGCCATATGGACGGCGACCAGGCGCTGCGGGTCATCGCCAAGGCCATCACCGCCGCCAGCCGGGCCAGCGACATGGTGGGCCGGTTCGGGGGCGAGGAATTTCTGGTGATCCTGCCCGATGCCGACGCCCAGGCCGCGCGGGCGGTTGCTGAGCGGTTGCGTATCAATGTCGCTCAATCAGCGGACATGCGCGAGCCCACCACCGTCAGCGTCGGGGTGCATGTGCTGATGCCGGCCCCGGACCGGGAGACGGTCAACCAGGCCATCGTGCTGGCGGATACCGCGCTCTACCAGGCCAAGCGCGGCGGTCGCAATCGCGTGGAATTCATCTGAGCTCCCGCCCGGCGCGGCGGCCCCCGACCCGGTGTCGCTCCGGCGCGGCTGGGGACACGCTCATGAGTGCTCGCTCATTGTGCTTTTCCCATCGCCGCCCCGCCACGCCCATCCACCTTGCCATCGGCCGGCTCGGGAGCCCGCTCCCAGCCAAAGACGCTGCGACCGCCATAGTCGGCTGAACGCCGGCGCTCCTCGTCCAGAAACTCCGGCAGGCTGGGGCCGGTGGCGGTGCGCTCCAGAGCGCGCGATTGCGCATCCAGGCGGCGGATGGCATCGAGCCGCTCGTCATTGCCCAGCCGCGCCTTGGCCATGGCAGTGCGCATCACCTGAATGGTCTCGTCATAGACCTTGGTGGGCACCGGGAAGGGATGGCGGTCCTTGCCGCCGTGGGCAAGCGAGAAGCGCGCGGGGTCGGCGAAGCGGCACGGTGCGCCATGCACCACCTCCGCCACCAATGCCAGCGCCTGAACCGTGCGCGCCCCGACGCCGGGCACCAGCAGCAGCTCGGAGAAATCCTGCGGTCCGCTGTCCGCCGCCGCCTGCAGGGCGCCATGCAACCGGCGGATCATCACATCCTTGGGCCGCACATCATGATGGGCCGGCATCACCAGATGCGGCAGCAGCGGCTGGACCGGCTCCGGCGGCGGGGCGGGCGAGCCGCCTTCCAGCTTCACCACCTCGTCGGCGATGCGGTCCGGCCCCAGCGTGCGCAGCAGGTCCAGTTGGCCCACGCGCGACGCTGCTGCCCGGCGATCGGTGAGGTTGACGATGTTGCCCTGGTTGCGGCCGTCGATGGCGGTGTGGGGCGTCTCGACGAAGCTCTTCAGATCTTCCGAGAGCCAATGATAGCGCCGGGCCAAGCGGCTGGCGCCGTTCATGCCCTGCTGCACCACCACCCATTTGCCGTCGTCGGCGACGATGAAGCCGTGCAGGTAGAGATCGAACCCATCCTGCACCGCGGCGCTGTCCACCTTCGCCACCAGCCGGCTGGTGCGCGCCAGGTCGGCGCCATCCAGGCCCACCCGCATGCCGATGGCCAGGAGTTCGTCCGGCGTCTTGCGCGAATGGCTGCCCCGGCCGCCGCACACATGCAGCCCCAGTTCGCCCGACATCGGCCCCAGCCCGCGCTTCAGCGCGCCGATGACCGAGGTGGTGATGCCGGAGGAATGCCAATCCATCCCCATCACGGCGCCGAACGACTGGAACCAGAACGGATGCGAGAGCCGGCGCAGGAAGTCGTCGCGGCCATAATGATGGACGATGGCTTCGGTGATCACCGCCCCCAGCCGCGCCATGCGCTGGCCAAGCCAGGCCGGCACCCGGCCATTGTGCAGGGGCAGATCAGCACTGCCGGCTCTCTGGGCCATGGGCGCCTCGCCAGAACGAAAACGGAACACGTGTAGCACGCTCCCGCCCCGCCGCCCAGGGCGAACGCGCTTCCGCACCGCAGTTGCGGGCGATGGAGGCATGCTGGCGAAACGCGAAGAGGCCGGGAGGCGTGGCGCGATCCGGCACAAGAGGGCTTCGCGCGTGTCGCTCCGCCGCGAAGCTTCAGCCGGGGCCACCGATTAAGGGGGTCAGGTGGCCCCGGCCAACGCGCGCCGTCTCTACCCGCCCCCGACGGTGCAGTGCCCCCGCACAGGCAGCCCGTCGCAGGTTACGGCGGCGCGTGTTGAAAGCGCTCGACCTTCATCGGTGCGCGGCCAGTGCCGCTGAGGCAGGCTCATGGAACCGGCGCTGCGCCACCCGATGTGCTCGGTGTGCCCCTGGTGCTCGATGCTGACAAGCCTTGGACGCCGCACGGCTTCAAACCATTTCTGGGGTTGTCTGCTATCATCGTCGACCGCACGACGCCGTGCCTCCCCCGCGTCCACGACCAGCTTACCGCCGCCAACCCTGAGCCCCCTCGCCCGTTTGCCTCCTCCCCCGCCCCGCAGCCGCCATCGCCCTGCCCAAGATCGAATTGTCGCCCATGTGCCTTTCCGTTTCCGAGATCCTCGCCCATGCGCAGTTGCGGCCGGTGCTGCGCGGCCAGGCGGCCGGCTTTCTCGTCGTGCATACGGAAGCGCCGCGCCTCGCCTCGATCTTCGCCACCCAGCAGCGCTACATGATGGCGCAGGTGTTCCTGTCGCTGGCATTTCAGAGCGTGGACGGCACCGTGCTGCTGGCCGCATTCCTGGACTTGGTGGGGCGCCACGGCATCGCCAGCCGCAATACCGCCGATGCCTTCGTCAAGGAAATGATCCGCTATGGCGTCATCAGCCACGGCCCGCCACGCACGGACCGCCGCTATCGCCCGCTGATCGTCTCGCAAGCGCCCTATGAGGGCATCGGCCAGTGGCTGCGCCTGCATCTGACCACACTGGACAATCTGGATGGCGGATGCCGTGCCGCCACCTACGCCGCCGACCCCGCGCTGCTGGCCCTGACCCAGCCGCGCATCGTGGCGGCGCTGGTCCAGTCGAATTTCTGCGCCCCGTCCTCCGGTACCTTCTCGCTATTCACCTGGCTGAACGAGGGCGGGCTGGTCATGGACCGGCTGATGGCGGCGCTGCCGGATTTTGCGCCCGACGCCACCCAGGTGCCCACCCCATTTACCGGCTATGGCGATCTCCAGCACGCCCTGCGCATCTCGCGCTCGCATCTGGTGCGCAACATGTTGCAGGCCGAGCGCATGGGCAGCCTGGGATGGACCGGCAAGCGCGGCCAGTCGGTGCTGTGGGTGTCGCCAGGCTTCGTCGCCGAATATGACGGCTACCAGGCGGGCAAGCTGGCGGTGATCGACGCCTGCTTTCATGCCGCCTGCGCCGACCGCCCTTCGGCCTGCTGATCTCATCCTTCGCGCCCCGGCTGCTGCGTGGCGATGGCCGAGCCGGCCACTCGGCAAGATTATTGCCGCGAAGGCATCAATGTGATGCCGCTTCTTGCCATAGAAGCGCAATGGCAGCCGGCGTATCCAATATGCCAGCCAACCAAACAAGGCCCGGAACCGGGCCGGAGGAAACGCCATGGCCCGCATGCGTGCTGTCGATGCTGCCGTTCGTGTTCTGGAGAAGGAAGGCATTTCCTGTGCCTTCGGCGTTCCCGGCGCGGCAATCAATCCATTCTATTCCGCCATGAAGGCACGCGGCTCCATCCGCCACGTGCTGGCGCGCCATGTGGAAGGCGCCTCCCACATGGCCGAGGGCTACACCCGCGCGGTGGCCGGCAATATCGGCGTGTGCATCGGCACCTCCGGCCCCGCCGGCACCGACATGATCACCGGCCTCTATTCGGCCCAGGCGGATTCGATCCCGATCCTGTGCATCACCGGCCAGGCCCCCCGCGCCCGCCTCTACAAGGAAGACTTCCAGGCGGTGGACATCGAGTCCATCTCCAAGCCGGTGACCAAGTGGTCGGTCACCGTGCGCGAGCCGGCGCTGGTGCCGATGGTGTTCCAGCAGGCGTTCCACGTCATGCGCTCCGGCCGTCCCGGCCCGGTGCTAATCGATCTGCCCATCGACGTGCAGATGGCCGAGATCGAGTTCGACGAAGACACCTACGAGCCCTTGCCCGTCTACCAGCCCAAGGCCAGCCGCGCCCAGGCGGAGAAGGCCATCGCCATGCTGGCCGCTACTGAGCGTCCGCTCATCGTCGCCGGCGGCGGCATCATCAATGCGGACGCCTCATCGCTGCTGGTGGAGTTCGCCGAGCTGACCGGCGTGCCGGTCATCCCAACCCTCATGGGCTGGGGCACCATTCCCGACGACCATCCGCTGATGGCCGGCATGTGCGGGCTCCAGACCTCGCACCGCTACGGCAATGCCACCATGCTGGCGTCCGACTTCGTGTTCGGCATCGGCAACCGCTGGGCCAACCGCCACACAGGCTCGGTGGAGGTCTACACCAAGGGCCGCACCTTCGGGCATGTGGACATCGAGCCGACCCAGATCGGCCGGGTGTTCGGGCCGGACTTCGGCATCGTCTCGGACGCCGGCGCGGCGCTGGCGCTGTTCATCGAAGTGGCGCGCGAATGGAAGGCCGCCGGCAAGCTGCCGAACTGGTCGAAGTGGGCGGAAGAGTGCCTCGGACGCAAGCAGACCATGCAGCGCAAGTCGCATTTCGACAACGTGCCGCTGAAGCCGCAGCGGGTCTATGAGGAGATGAACGAGGCGCTCGGCCGCGACGTCACCTATGTGACCACCATCGGCCTGTCGCAGATCGCCGGCGCGCAGTTCCTCAAGGTCTATGAGCCGCGCAACTGGATCAATTGCGGCCAGGCCGGCCCGCTGGGCTGGACCCTGCCGGCGGCGCTGGGCGTGCGCGCCGCCCGCCCCGATGCCAAGATCGTCGCGCTCTCGGGCGATTACGACTTCCAGTTCATGGTGGAAGAACTGGCGGTGGGCGCCCAGCACAAGCTGCCCTATCTCCATGTGGTGGTGAACAACTCCTACCTCGGCCTGATCCGTCAGGCCCAGCGCGGCTTCGAGATGGATTTCGAAGTGTCGCTGGCGTTCGAGAACATCAATTCCGAGGATGTCGCCGGCTATGGCGTCGATCATGTGGCGGTGGCCGAGGGCCTCGGCTGCAAGGCGATCCGGGTGCGCACGCCCAACGAGTTCAAGGATGCCTTCGCCTCCGCGGAGAAGCTCATGGCCGAGCATCAGGTGCCGGTGGTGATCGAGTTCATTCTCGAGCGCGTCACCAACATCGCCATGGGCGTCGAGATCGACAAGGTGAATGAGTTCGAGGAAATCCTCGACCTGCCGCCGCAGAAGGTGGCGCAGATGGAGCCGGCCGAATAGGCCGCGCGCATCGCCGCGGGGCCGCTCGGCTCCGCACGCCTGATCCCGCAAGCCCCGGAGCGCCCAGACGCGACCGGGGCGGCGGACGGATTGCGGCAGGCCAATTGCAGCAGACGGTACGCCCGGCCAAGATGCTGCCCGGCGGACCCGTCCGTGGGGGCCGCCGCGCCGCAATTGCTCCCGTCCCAACACCCCATCACCAGGCCACATCAAGGCCGACAACCACGGCTCAGCCAACGGAGAGGTGAATGCCCAAGTTCGCAGCCAATCTGACCATGCTCTGGAACGAGCATGATTTTCTCGACCGCTTCGCCAAGGCCGCCGATGCCGGCTTCAAGGGCGTCGAATATCTGTTCCCCTATGACTATCCCAAGGAAGAACTGGCCGAGCGCCTGCAGAAGCACGGCCTGACCCAGGCCCTGCACAATCTGCCGGGCGGCAAGTGGGCCAATGGCGAGCGCGGCATCGCCGTCCTCCCCGACCGCGTGGGCGAATTCCAGGATAGCGTCGGCCTCGCCATCGACTATGCCAAGGCGCTGGGCACCAAGACCCTCAACGTGCTGGCGGGCATCACCCCCAAGGACGTGCCGGCGGAGAAGGTGCACGAGACCCTGGTGGGCAACCTCAAGTTCGCCGCCGCCGAACTGAAGAAGGCCGGCATCCCGCTGGTGGTCGAGGCCATCAACACCCGCGACATTCCCGGCTTCCACCTCAACACCTCGGCCCAGACGCTGGCGGTGCTGGATGAAGTGGGCGCGGACGACATCTTCTTCCAGTACGACATCTACCATATGCAGATCATGGAAGGTGATCTGGCGCCCACCATCCGCGCCAACATCGGCCGCATCAAGCATATCCAGCTGGCGGACAATCCCGGCCGCGGCGAGCCCGGCACCGGCGAGATCAACTATCCCTTCATCTACAAGGTCATTGACGAGGCTGGCTACGAGGGCTGGATCGGCGCCGAATACAAGCCCAAGGCCGGCACCGACGACGGCATGGGCTGGTTCGCCCCCTACAAGGGCTGAGGCCGCCCGACACCGCCATCGTCCAACCCCTCATCCTTAAAAAACAATCCGGGAGCATCGCGCAATGAACGTGGGTTTCATCGGCCTCGGCATCATGGGTACCCCCATGGCCGGCCATCTCATCGACGCCGGGCACACGCTGTTCGTCTATGACGTGTTCAAGATCCCCGAGGCGCTGACCGCCAAGGGCGCCACCGCCGCCGCCTCTTCCGCCGACGTGGCGAAGAATGCCGACATCATCATCCTCATGGTGCCGGACACCCCGCATGTGGACGAAGCGCTGTTCGGCCCCAAGGGCGTCGCCGAGGGCCTCAGCGCCGGCAAGATCGTGGTGGACATGAGCTCCATCTCGCCGGTGGAGACCAAGAAATTCGCCGCGAAGATCAATGCGCTCGGCTGCGATTATCTGGATGCCCCGGTGTCCGGCGGCGACGTGGGGGCGAAAGCCGCCTCCCTCACCATCATGGTCGGCGGCCCGGAGAAGGCCTTCGAGACCGTGAAGCCGCTGTTCGAGAAGATGGGCAAGAACATCACTTTGGTGGGCGGCAATGGCGACGGCCAGACCACCAAGGTCGCCAACCAGATCATCGTCGCCTTGACCATCGAGGCGGTGGGCGAGGCGCTGCTGTTCGCCTCCAAGGCCGGCGCCGATCCGGCCAAGGTGCGCCAGGCGCTGATGGGCGGCTTTGCCGCCTCCCGCATCCTGGAAGTGCATGGCGAGCGCATGGTGAAGCGCAATTTCGACCCGGGCTTCCGCATCGAGCTGCACCAGAAGGACCTCAACCTGGCGCTGTCCTCGGCGCGCGCGTTGCAGGTGGCGCTGCCCAACACCGCCACGGCGCAGGAATTGTTCAATGCGGTGGCCGCCCGTGGCGGCTCCAAGCTCGACCATTCCGCCATGGTGCAGGCGCTGGAACTGCTGGCCGATCACAAGATCGCCTGAGCATCTACTCAGTAACACCGCCCCTCGCGGGACGTCGCGCGCCGGGGCTTCCGGCGCGCCATCCCCCTGTCACCGGGGCATGATCTGTTACGGCGGTGCGCGCGGCGGCCGCCTTCATCCAGGCAGTCCCGCGCGCGGACACGCCCGCACCGGGCCGGTCTGGTATAGTCCGCGCGAAAAAGACGTGCGCCGCCGCGGCGGTCGCAACGGGAGGGACGCCACATGCCGCAGAAGCGCAACCGCGCCACCAAGATCATCGCCACCGTCGGCCCGGCCTCGAACAGCCCGGAGAAGCTGAAAGAGCTGTTTCTCGCCGGCGTTGATGTGTTCCGGCTCAATTTCAGCCACGGCACCCAGGACAATCACGGCGAGGTGCTCGACCGCATCCGCGCCCTGGAGCAGGACGTGGGCCGTCCCATCGGCGTGATTGCCGATCTCCAGGGGCCCAAGCTGCGCATCGGCCGCTTCGCCGAGGGCTTCATCACCCTCACGCCCGGCACCGTGCTGCGCTTCGATGCGGACGTCGCCACCCCCGGCCATGACACCCGCGTGCCGATCCCCCATCCGGACATCATCGAAGCGCTGGTGATCGGCTCCACCGTGCTGTGCGATGACGGTAAGGTGCGCCTCAAGGTGGTGGCCAAGGGCCCCGGCTGGCTGGATGCCGAGGTCATCAGCGGCAACCGGCTGTCCAACAATAAGGGCTTCAACATCCCCGACGTGGTGTTGCCGCTCTCGCCGCTCACCGACAAGGATCGCTCGGACCTGGACTTCGCGGTCAACCGCGGCGTCGAGTGGATCGCCCTCTCCTTCGTGCAGCGGCCTGAGGACATTCACGAGGCCCGCGCCCTCATCAAGGGCCGCGCCGCCATCATGCTGAAGATGGAAAAGCCCTCGGCGGTGGACCATCTGGTGGAACTGGTGGAACTCTCCGACGCCATCATGGTGGCGCGCGGCGATCTGGGCGTGGAGCTGTCGCTGCCGGAACTGCCAGCGCTGCAGAAGCGGATGATCGACGAATCCCGCCGCCAGGGCCGCCCGGTGATCGTGGCCACCCAGATGCTGGAGAGCATGATCACCTCCCCGGTGCCCACCCGCGCCGAAGTCTCGGACGTGGCCACCGCCGTCTATGAAGGCGCCGATTGCGTCATGCTGTCGGCGGAAAGCGCCGCCGGGCAGTATCCGGTGGAAGCGGTGGCGTTCATGGACGACATCATCCGCCACGTGGAGCGCGACCCCGGCTATCGCAAGGTCCTCGATGCCACGCAGGCGGAATGGGGCAAGACCATCGGCGACGCGGTGACCAAGGCGGCCTATCAGGCGGCGCTGGCCGTGGATGCGGCCGCCATCGTCGCTTATACCCTCTCGGGCACCACCGGCCTGCGCGCCGCCCGCGAGCGTCCGCCGATCCCGATCCTCGGCATCACCACCCGCCTGGAGACGGCCCGTCGCCTGGCTTTGTCCTATGGCGTGCATGGGGTGCATGTGGCCGAAGACATCCACTCCTTCGGCGAGATGGTGGATACCGCCGTGCGCATCGCGGTGGAGCAGGGCCTGGGCGGGGCGGGTGACCGGCTGGCGATCACCGCCGGCGTGCCGTTCGCCAAGCCCGGCACCACCAACATGCTGCGGGTGACCACCATCGGCGACACCGATCCGCCCAGCAAGCACGATGGCGACGCCGCCGTGGAGACTCCGGCCCTCGCACCGGCGCTCTGATTTCGAGCGCCCGCCCCGCACGGCTCTCGCGAAACCGCCGTGCGGGGGGCTTTTTTCGCCCTCTCTTCCCCTAAGGCAGGCTGGCGCTGCGCCGCGGTATGGGTGAATATCGCTCGCAATCATTCAGCAGGGCGGGCGAACCCATGGCGGTGGAAGTGGAACGCAAGTTCCTCGTGGCCTCGGATGACTGGCGCGCGGGCGCCAAGGGCAGCCGATTCCACCAGGGCTATCTCGCCATCGGCGAGGACACCACCGTGCGCATCCGCCTGGCCGGCGAGCGCGCCTTCATCACGGTGAAGGGCCCCACCACCGGCATGAGCCGGCCGGAGTTCGAATATGCCATCCCGGTGGACGACGCCCGCGCCATGCTGCGCGACCTGTGCGTCCAGCCGCTGATCGAGAAGACCCGCTACGACGTGCCCTTCGGCGGCAAGCTGTGGACCGTGGACGAATTCGACGGCGAGAACGCCGGCCTGGTGGTGGCCGAGGTGGAACTGGCCCATCCCGACGAGCAGGTGCCGCTGCCGCCCTGGATCGGCGAAGAGGTCACCGACGATCCCCGCTACCGCAATTCGGCGCTGGTGTCGGCCCCGATGCTGAACGGCATTGCCGAGACCTGACCCGCCGCGTCTGAGCCGCCTCCCCGAAAATACCGCCGCCTGAGGCAACTTTCGGCGGCCTGCGGGGTTTCAGAACCGGCGCGGGACCGGCGCCGTCTGCGGCGAGGCCCCCATGAAGCTGTTTCAGTGCCAGAATTGCGGTAATGCCATCCATTTCGACAATACCGCCTGCGTGAGCTGCGGCATGCGTCTGGGCTATCTGCCGCACAGCGGCCAGCTCTCCGCCATGACGGCGGACGAGACGGGTGGCTGGCGGCCCCTCGCCGATCCCGAGCGCAGCTATATCTCCTGCGAGAATGCCACTTACGACGCCTGCAACTGGCTGGTGCCGGCGGATGCCGGGCGCACCTTGTGCGAGGCCTGCCGCCACAACCACATGGTGCCGGATCTGACCATCCCGCAGAATCTCGTCGCCTGGCGCAAGCTGGAAGGCGCCAAGCACCATCTGTTCTATTCGCTGCTGCGCTGGCACCTGCCCGCCCCCGATCGTATCGAGGATCCCACCCACGGCCTCGCCTTCGATTTCCTGGCGGACAGCACCGCCCTTACCGGCGGCCCGCAGGCGGTGCTGACCGGCCATGACGACGGGCTCATCACCATCAACATCGCCGAGGCGGACGATGCCGAGCGCGAGAAGCGCCGCACCGCCATGGGCGAGCCCTATCGCACCCTGCTCGGGCATTTTCGCCATGAGGTTGGGCATTATTACTGGGACGTTCTGGTGCGCGACGGCGGCCGGCTGGAGGCGTTCCGCGCCCTGTTCGGCGACGAGACCGCCGACTATGGCGCCGCCCTCCAGGCGCATTATGAGAACGGCCCGCCGGCCGGCTGGCAGGACGCCTACATCTCCTCTTACGCCACCGCCCATCCCTGGGAGGATTTCGCCGAGACCTGGGCACATTACCTCCACATGGTCGACGCGCTGGAGACCGCCGGCAGCTTCGGCCTCACGGTCAAGCCCCGCATCGCCAATGCCGATGAGTTGCAGGCGGCGGTGACCTTCTCGCCCTACAAGGCCACGGACGTCGCCGAACTGATCGAAGCCTTCGTGCCGCTCACTGTGGCCATCAATGCCATCAACCGCTCCATGGGCCAGCCGGATCTCTACCCATTCGTTTTGAGCATCCCAGTCATGCAGAAGCTGCAATTCATCCATGACATTGTATCTGAGCATTGAAATTGCGGTTACGCGGAGAAAACCGCACAATTCAAAGCACATACCAGATCTCTGCCGTCATCACGGCAAATATCTCCGGTTAACTGGGTCATAACATCTCGGACACGCATCCGTGATGCTGGCATCACATTTCCGTAAGCCGCAAACGCACACGTTCGTTACTTGTCTCTGAAACGAACATCCCTAAGTTCCACCTCAACGAAGCGGGGCCATTCACAGCGCCCGGCTTCGCGGAAGAGGCGTCCCCTCCGGTCATTCCCCCGGACCGGCACCGCCTCTCAAGAACAGTCGGCAGCCGCTGCTTCTCTTCCCGCCCCCGCAGGAAGCAAAGCGCGAGCGTCGGCAGAGTGAGACCTAGGAGAATTACAATGCGTACGTTCAATGCTTCGAAGATGCTTGCCGCCTCGCTGGTCGTCGCCGGCCTCGTGGGCGCCACCTCCTCGGCTTTCGCCGACGAGTACATCTCGCAGTCGAACAAGGAGCAGTATGCGGTGTCCGCCGGTGAGAACACCGCGCAGCGCCTCCTGCCCCGCGAAGCCGCGCCCATGAGCAACGTGCACGGCACCTCGCTCGCCCCGGTGGCGGCCCCGTCCTACGGCCCGTTCTCGGACCAGGATCCCCACTCCGGCCCGTCCCAGAACGGCTGATCCTGACGGTCCCGGCGCCCGCACGCCGGGCCCCCTCTCCCCGGGTGCCCGCTGCACGGGCGCCTGGGGAGAGGCCCCGGGCGGGCGACGGTCCTTCATGATCTGAGAACGACAAGCCCGGCCACCCGCCGGGCTTTTCATTTGTGGCTAGGCGGGCGCGGCGCCGCTTTCGGCGCGCAGGGCCTCGATGGCCAGCAGGTCGCGCCAGGCATAGCGCTTGCCCAGCGGCGTGCGCAGCAGATAGGCCGGATGGAAGGTGGCGATGGCCTTGATGGTCCGGCTGCCGGTGTCGTAGGGCATGACGCGCCCGCGCAGCTTGGTAATGCCCTCGCTGGCATTCAGCAGCGCCTGCGCCGACGGGCCGCCCAGGCACACCAGAATGTCCGGGTCCGCCAGTTCCACCTGCCGCTTGATGAACGGCAGGCAGATGGCGGTCTCCTGCGGGGTCGGCGTGCGATTGCCCGGCGGGCGCCAGGGAATCACATTGGCGATATAGGCCGAGGTGCGGTCCAGGCCGATGGACGCCAGCATCAGGTCCAGCAGTTTCCCCGAGCGGCCGACGAACGGCAGCCCCTGCACATCCTCGTCCCGGCCCGGCGCTTCGCCCACGAACATCACCTTCGCCGCCGGATTGCCATCCGCGAACACGAGCTGCGTGGCGGTGCGCTTGAGCGGACAGCCGTCGAACGCTTCCAGCAGCGCCCGCAATTCCTCCAGCGAGGCCGCGGTACGCGCCGCATCCCGCGCCGCCATCACCGCCACGTCGGGCGCATGGGCGGCCAGCTGAGGGCCGGAGCCGGCGGACATGTGGCCCTGCGGCGTATGCACCGCAGGCATGTGCGGCGCCGGCGCGCCGCCGGGTGCGGCCCGTGTCGGCGCTGGACTGCGCGAATCGCCACCGCGGGCGGCGGCGCGGCGGGCCTGCTCGGCGGCGCTCTCGGCGAAACGGTCCACCGCCACCTCCCCCAGCGCCACGTCCACGCCGGCTTCCAAATGGAAGGCGAGGATATCGGCCCAGTCGTCGTGTGCGGAGGAATCCATGGTCATCCTATGAGGCAGGGCGCGATCCTATACGAAAGGCGCCCGCCGCTGAAGGCGCAGAACGTCTTTTGCGATACCCGCCATAAGCTCAAAGCGAATTGTCATCTCGCACCAACCGTGGAAGAAGTCCAAAATTCGAACGACCCGAGTTTTGCCCGTCACGAGGCAAAGAACGTAGAGGAAGCGACCATGAGCGAGGCGGAACTGCCGGAACGGGAAGGCATGGACTACGACGTCGTGGTCGTGGGCGCCGGACCCGCGGGCCTCGCCACGGCCATCCGTCTCAAGCAGATCGCCGAGGAACGCGGCGCCGACATTTCCGTGGTGGTGGTGGAAAAGGGCTCGGAAGCCGGTGCCCATATTCTCTCCGGCGCCGTGGTCGACCCCTCCGGCCTCGATGCCTTGCTGCCCGGATGGCACGAGGAGAGCGATGCGCCTTTGACCACCAAGGTCACCGAGGACCATTTCTATCTGCTCGGCCCCGCCGGCGGCGTGCGCCTGCCGAACTTCACCATGCCGCCTTTGATGAACAATCACGGCAATTACGTCGGCTCGCTCGGCAATCTGGTGCGCTGGCTGGCGCAGAAGGCCGAAGGCCTCGGGGTCGAGATCTACCCAGGTTTTGCCGCCGACGAACTGCTCTATGACGACCAGGGCGCCGTGCGCGGCATCGCCACCGGCGACATGGGCGTGGACAAGGACGGCACCCCCAAGGGTGAATTCACCCGCGGCATGGAATTGCGCGGCCGCTACACCGTGTTCGCCGAGGGCGCGCGCGGCCATCTCACCAAGCGGCTGATCGCCAAGTTCGGCCTGGATGCCCAGAGCGAGCCGGCGAAGTTCGGCATCGGCCTCAAGGAATTGTGGAAGGTCGATCCCTCCAAGCACCGGCCCGGCCTGGTGCAGCATGCCTTCGGCTGGCCGCTCGACCCCAAGACCGGCGGCGGCGCCTTCCTCTATCACATGGAAGACCACCAGGTGATGGTGGGCTTCGTGCTGCATCTGAACTACCAGAACCCCTACATCTCGCCGTTCGACGAGTTCCAGCGCTTCAAGACCCACCCCATGTTCCGCGAGACCTTCGCGGGCGGCAAGCGCATCTCCTATGGCGCCCGCGCCATCACCGAGGGCGGCTACCAGAGCGTGCCGCGCCTCACCTTCCCCGGCGGCCTGCTGGTGGGCTGCGCGGCCGGCTTCGTCAACGTGCCGCGCATCAAGGGCAGCCACAATGCGGTGCTCTCCGGCATGCAGGCGGCCGATCATCTGGCCGATGCGCTGATCGCCGGGCGCTCCCATGATGAAGTGGCGAGCTACGAGCAGAGCTGGCGCCGCTCGGCGGTGGGCCGCGACCTCTACAAGGTGCGCAACGTCAAGCCGCTGTGGTCCAAGTTCGGCACCTATTTGGGCATCCCTTTGGGCGCGCTGGACATGTGGACCAACACGCTGGGCTTCTCCTTCTTCGGCACGGTGAAGCACGGCAAGAGCGATGCCGCCAGCCTCAAGCCGGCAGCCGAGTTCAAGCCCATCGCCTACCCGAAGCCGGATGGCGTGCTGACCTTCGATAAGCTGTCCTCGGTGTTCATCTCCAACACCAATCACGAGGAGAACCAGCAGGTTCATCTCAAGGTGAAGGACATGGAACTGCAGAAGCGCTCCGAGCACGACATCTATGCCGGCCCCTCCAACCGCTATTGCCCGGCGGGGGTCTATGAGTGGGTGGAGGAGACCAGCGGTCCGCGGTTCCAGATCAACGCCCAGAACTGCGTCCACTGCAAAACCTGCGATATCAAGGACCCGAACCAGAATATCGACTGGACCGCCCCCGAGGGCGGCGGCGGACCGAACTATCCCAACATGTGAGCCTTTCTCAGCATCACACACGCAAACGGGCGGCCCCAGGGCCGCCCGTTCTGGTTTTAGGGGTGTGCGCAGGATGTGCGCGGGGCTTAGTGGCCCTCGAACGCCATCAGCGTGCGCACCGGCACGTCCATGGCCCGCAGCTTGGCGGCGCCGCCCAGGTCCGGCAGATCGACGATGAAGCAGGCGGCGATCACCTCGGCGCCGATCTGGCGCAGCAGCTTGACCGCCCCCTCGGCAGTGCCGCCGGTGGCGATGAGATCGTCCACCAGGATCACCCGCTCGCCGGGCTGCACCGCGTCCACATGGATTTCCATCTCGTCGTGGCCATACTCCAGCGCATAGGCCATGCGCACGGTCTGGTGCGGCAGCTTGCCCTTCTTGCGGATCGGCACGAAACCAGCGGAGAGCTGGTGCGCCACCGCGCCGCCGACGATGAAGCCCCGCGCCTCGATGCCGGCGACCTTGTCGATCTTGGCCCCGGCCCAGGGCTGCACCAGTTCGTCCACGGTGCGGCGGAAGGCGCGGGCATTGCCCAGAAGGGTGGTAATGTCGCGGAACATCACGCCGGGCTTGGGATAGTCCGCAATGGTGCGCACCGAAGAGGCAAGGTCGAGCAGGGGCGGCGTCATGGCTGAGGTCTCTGGCCTGAGGTCTCGGGAGGGGCCGTGCGGCACCGCGGATGGTCCGGCACACGGCCGTGATCGGGGGAAGCCGTGATCGGATGAGCCTTCGCCGGGTCGGCACCGCTCAGCCCTGACCGCAGCCCGCTGGACCGCTCGGATTGCAAGGCAAACCGATGCCCGGCTGCTCTAGCATCGTTTGGCCGCGCGCACAAAGTCGGGCATGCAACCGTCGCCCCAGCCACTTATGATCGCCTGAGGCCAATCCCGTGACGGAGTGCCCGCCATGCCCCATCTGTTTTGTCAAAGCGCAGGTTTGCGATGCCAATCCTGAGCCGTCGCAGCCTGCTGGCCCTGTCCGTCGGCGCGGGGGCAGCCCTGGCGGTGCGTCCGGCGCTGGCGGCGACCATGCAGCCCTACACCGCGGTGGCTTTCGAGGCCGCCAATAAGAAGGACGGCCCTGTCTATCTGCACGTCTATGCGCCCTGGTGCCTGCAATGCTTCACCCAGGACACCATCCTGCAGAAGCTGATGGCCGAGCCGAAGTTTGCGGCCGCCACCTTCCTGCGCATCTCTTATGACGATCAGGAAAACGTGGTCGCCGCGTTCAATGTGCCGCGCGCGACGCTGATCGCCTATCGCCGGGGTCGCGAGACCGGGCGCATCTCCGGCAGCACCGCGCCGGAGGACATCCAGAAGGTGCTGCTCTCGGCGCTGCCGCCGGTGCCGCGCCCTCCCGCCTGATGCCGCAACCGTGCGCACCCCCGGCATGATCTGGCGGGGATGGACCGGCGTAAGGACATGCGATCCCTGAGGGTGCCGCTGCGGCGCCCGCATCCGGAGGCGCCCATGCCTGTAACCCGCCGAACCCTCGCGCTGCTGGCCCTCGCCGCCCCGTTCGCCGCCCTGGCCGCCGGGCCCGCCCGCGCCGCCGTCTTCCAGCCTTATACGCCTGCCGCCTTCGCCGCTGCGCTGAAGGCCGGAGGGCCGGTCTATGTGCATGTCTATGCGCCCTGGTGCCTGCAATGCCGGGCGCAGGAGGGCATTCTCAACTCCCTGTTGGACAAGCCGGCCTATGCCAAGGCCACCGTCCTGCGCGTGGCTTATGACAGCCAGAAGGATGTGGTGGCGGAACTGGGCGTGCCGCGCTCGACCCTCATCGCCTATCGCGGCGGCAAGGAGACCGGCCGCATGTCCTGGGGCGTGACCCAGGACGCGGTGGAAAAGGTCCTGAACTCAGCCAGCTGAAAGGAACCGCCCCGGCTCTGAGCCGCGCGGCGGGCATGTGCCATGATCTATGCGCTGAGTTTCCTCGCCGGCCTTTTGACCATCCTCAATCCCTGCGTGCTGCCGCTGGTGCCGGTGGTGGTGGCGGGCGCCGCCGCCTCCAACCGTCTCGGCCCGCTGGCCTTGGCCTTGGGGCTGGCGGCCAGCTTCGCGGTGAGCGGGGCGATCCTCGCCTCGCTGGGCATCGAGTTCGGCGAATCCCGCGGCCTCCGGGTGGCGGCGGCGCTGCTGCTCATGCTCGCCGGCCTGGCGCTGCTGCTGCCGGCGCTGGGGGCCCGGCTCGGCGCCGTCCTGGCCCCGCTCTCTGCCTTGGCCGGGCGGCTGGCAGGCGGGGTCTCCGCCGGGCTGGCGGGGAATTTCGCCACCGGCGCGCTGCTGGGATTGGCCTGGGCGCCGTGCGTCGGGCCGACGCTGGGCGCCGCCTTCGCTTTGGCCGCCTCCGGCGGCTCCAAGATTGAAGCCGCCAGCGCCATGGCGGTGTTCGCTTTGGGGGCGGCGCTGTCGCTGCTCATCGCCGGCACTGGCATCGGCTATCTGGCCAGCCGCGCCCGTGGGCGACTGGCCGGCGCGGCGGCGCTCAGCCGCCGGGTGTTCGGCGGCGCATTGGTGGTGGTGGCGCTGCTGATCCTCACCGGCCTGGACAAGGCGCTGGAAGGCATCGTGGTGCAGGCGCTGCCGGACTGGTTCGTGACCCTGGCGACCCGGTTCTAAGCCCCACCGCCTGCGCCGCCCGCGCAAGACGCAGGGGAACAGCGGGACCTCTCCCCAGCCCTCCGCGGGGATTGCGCTCTGCCCAACAAAAAGGGCGCCCGAGGGCGCCCAATTCGATTGGCGCCTGCGCGCCCGATGGGAAAACCGCCACCTCAGTGGGCGACGTTCTTCCACACCTTCTTCTTGGTGAAGTAGAGCAGGCCGGCCAGCACGAACAGGAACACGAACACCTGGAAGCCCATGCGCTTGCGGGCGTCCAGATGCGGCTCGGCCGCCCACATCAGGAAGGCCGACACGTCGCGGGAATACTGGTCCACGGTGGCCGGGCTGCCGTCGGTATATTCCACCTGGCCGTCGCTCAAGGGCTTGGGCATGGCGATCTGATGGCCGGGGAAATACTTGTTGTAGTGCAGGCCCGACTGCACCTTCACGCCTTCCGGCGGATCCACATATCCGTTCAGCAGCGCGTGAATATAGTCCACGCCACCTTCCTGATACTGGGTGAAGGCATCGGTGATGAAGCCGGGGAAGCCGACGTGCGAGCCGCGCGCCTTGGCGATCACCGACAGATCCGGCGGCAGCGCGCCGCCATTGGCGACGCGGGCGGCGGCGTCGTTCGGGAACGGCGAGGGCCACGGGTCCGACAGGCGGCCGGGGCGCTGGAACATCTCGCCCTGGTCGTTGGGTCCGTCGGTGATCTGGTATTCCGACGCCACCGCCTTGGCTTGGCCTTCCGAGAAGGCCGGTCCACCCTCTTGGGCGAGGTTGCGGAAATACAGGAAGTGGGCGGAGTGGCAGGAGGCGCAGACCTCCCGGAACACCTTGAACCCGCGCTGCAGCTGCCCGGGATCATAGGTGCCGAAGGGGCCGGCGAACGACCAGGATTCCCGGTGGGGAATGTCGTCATGGCCGCCTTCAGCCGCCCGCGCCGGGGCGCCGAAAACGAGTGCCGCCGCGACGGCACCGAAGAGAATGGTCTTTTTCATCATCTTTCTCTCCACCTGCCCGCTCAGCCCTTGGTCTGCGGGGCGGACGCCCCGGCTAAGACCGTCGCGCCACCCTTGGCCAAGACCGCATCGGCGATCGAGGCCGGCAGGGGCTTCGGGCGCTCGATCAGGCCGAGCACCGGCAGGATGATGATGAAGTGGACGAAGTAATAAGCGGTCAGGATGCGGGAGGCGATCACATAGCCGCCTTCAGCCGGCTGGGAACCCAGGTAGCCGAGGCCCACCGCCACCACCGCGAAGATCCAGAAGAACTGGCGGTACAGGGGACGATAGCGGGCCGAGCGGACCTTGGAGGTGTCCAGCCAGGGCAGGAAGGCGAGCACCACGATGGCGCCGAACATGCAGAGCACGCCGCCGAGCTTGCTCGGGATCGAGCGCAGGATGGCGTAGAACGGCAGGAAGTACCATTCGGGCACGATATGCGCCGGGGTCGAGAGCGGGTTGGCCGGAATGTAGTTGTCCGGGTGGCCCATATAATTCGGCGTGTAGAAGATGAACCACGCGAAGAACAGCAGGAACACCACCATGGCGAAGGTGTCCTTGATGGTGGCGTAGGGCGTGAAGGGCACGGTGTCCTTCGCGATGTTCTTCACGTCGATGCCGTCGGGATTGTTCTGCCCCACGTGATGCAGCGCCCAGATATGGAGCCCGACCACGCCGGCGATCATGAACGGCAGCAGATAGTGCAGCGAGAAGAAGCGGTTCAGCGTCGGGTCACCCACCGAATAGCCGCCCCACAGCCACTGGACGATCACTTCGCCGATGCCCGGAATGGCCGAGAACAGGTTGGTGATGACGGTGGCGCCCCAATAGGACATCTGGCCCCAGGGCAGCACGTAGCCCATGAAGGCGGTGGCCATCATCAGCACGTAGATGATGACGCCGAGGATCCACAGCACTTCGCGGGGCGCCTTGTAGGAGCCGTAATAGAGGCCGCGGAAGATGTGGATGTAGACGGCGATGAAGAACATCGAAGCGCCGTTGGCGTGAATGTAGCGGATCATCCAGCCGTAATCGACGTCGCGCATGATGTGCTCGACGCGGGCGAAGGCGATCGGCGCATAGGCCGCATAATGCATCGCCAGCACCACGCCGGACAGGATCTGCACCACCAGCATCATGGTGAGGATCGCGCCGAAGGTCCAAAAGTAGTTGAGATTCTTGGGGACCGGATAGGCGATGGCGCTGGAATGCACCAGACCCACAAGCGGCAACCGGCTCTCGAACCAGCGCGCCAGCTTGTTCTTGGGCTGGTAGGTGGAGTGTCCTTCCATGGGGCCAACCTTTTATTGAACTGGCGACGCGCGCGTCAGCCGATCGTGATCTTGCTGTCGGAAACGAAGGTGTAGGGCGGCACCGCCAGATTGAGCGGGGCGGGGCCAACGCGGACGCGGCCCGAAGAATCGTACTGCGAGCCGTGGCAGGGGCAGAACCAGCCGTCGTAATTGCCCTGGTGGCCGATGGGGACGCAGCCGAGATGGGTGCAGATGCCGATGACCACGAGCCAGTTGTCGTGGCCCTTCTTCACCCGGTCCTGGTCGAGCTGGGGATCGATCAGGCTGTTGAGCGGCACGGCGCGCGCCAGCTCCACATCCTTGGGGGCGCGATTGAAGACGAAGATCGGCTTGCCACGCCACTGGGTGGTGATGATCTGGCCTTCCTGGATCGGCGACAAATCCACCTCGGTGGTGGACAAAGCGAGCACCGACTTGTCCGGCTGGAGCTGGGCGACGAAGGGCCAAACCATCCCGGCGACACCGACGGCGCCAACGGCGCCGGTCGCGATGTACAGGAAGTCCCGGCGGGTCGTCTGGGTCGTCTCCGTATGTGCCACGGCGCTGTTCCTCAATCGTCAGTCCGGTCAGACCGTCGCGGCGCGCAGTTTCTGCGGGAGGGCCCGCGCGGGTTGCCCCGATGTCCGCGCGCGGCGCGAGGTCGAATGTGGCAGGCCTCTCCAGAAATGGAAAAGTTGCACCTTCGAGCGCCTCTAATTGCACCCTCTCAAGCCCTTGTCCAGATCACGACCATGCGTCACGCAGTCCTGCCGTCGCCATATTTATGCCCGATCTGCGCCCAATAGCGGAAAGCACCCCCATGATCCTCGCCTTATATTGCCCCGATATCGCCCAGAATGCCGGGACGTGCCTGCGCACCGGGGCCTGCCTGGGGGTGCCGGTCCATCTCATCGAGCCGGCGGGATTTCCGGTGAGCGGTGCCGCTTTTCGCCGGGCCGGCATGGATTATCTCGACGCCGCCGACTGGCACCGCCACGCCTCTTTCGCAGCCTTCGAGGCCTGGCGCACCGCCGCCGGGCGCCGGCTGGTGCTGTTCACCACCAAGGGCGCGCAGCCGCTGCACCGCTTTTCCTTCCAGCGCGACGACGTGCTGCTGTTCGGCCGCGAAAGCGCCGGCGTGCCGTCCGAGGTGCATGAGGCCGCCGATGCGCGTCTTCTGATCCCGCTCAGGGCGGGCATGCGCTCCCTGAACGTGGCGGTGTCGGCCGCCATGGCGCTCGGCGAGGCGCTGCGCCAGACCGACGGCTTTCCAGCCCTGGCCTGACCGCGCCGCCCCCCGCCGGCCCCAGCTTCCCTTACGCGAATCACCTAGCGCTTCACCTGGCGCTGGCCCCGGACCGTTTGCTCGCCCCTTCCGCCCCGGATGGGCGCGGGGTAAAAGGCGGGCCCTTTTCAGCGGAGCTTCGCCATGATCGCAGCCGACATCGAGGCCCACAAAGGCGAGGCCCGCGCCTGGTTCGAGACCCTGCAGGGCCGCATCATCGCCGCCTTCGAGACCCTGGAGGACGAGGCCCCCGCCGCCCTCTATGCGGGCGAGCCCGGCCGGTTCGAGCGCTCGCCCTGGGTGCGCACCGACCATAGCGGCGCCCCCGGCGGCGGCGGCACCATGGCCCTGATGCGCGGCCGCCTGTTCGAGAAGGTGGGGGTGCACACCTCCACCGTGTTCGGCGAGTTCGCGCCCGAATTCCGCGACCAGATCCCCGGCGCCTCGGAAGATCCGCGCTTCTGGGCCTCGGGCATCTCGCTGATCGCCCATATGCACAGCCCGCACGTGCCGGCGGTGCACATGAACACCCGCTTCGTGGTGACGACCAAGAGCTGGTTCGGCGGCGGCGCCGATCTGACCCCGGTGCTGGATGCCCGCCGCACCCAAGACGACCCAGACACCCTGGCCTTCCACGCCGCCATGCGGAGCGCCTGCACGCCGCATGCGGTGGCCGACTATCCGCGCTTCAAGACCTGGTGCGAGGAATATTTCTTCCTCAAGCACCGCAACGAGCAGCGCGGCATCGGCGGCATTTTCTATGACTGGCTGAACAGCGGCGATTTTAGCGCCGATTTCGCCTTCACCCGCGATGTAGGCACCGCCTTCCTGGACATCTATCCCCATCTGGTGCGAGCCAATAAGACCAAGCCCTGGACCGAGGCCGAGCGCGAGGAGCAATTGATCCGGCGCGGGCGATACGTGGAATTCAACCTGCTGTATGATCGCGGCACCATCTTCGGGCTGAAGACCGGCGGGAATGTCGCATCCATCCTGTCGTCCATGCCGCCGGTGGTGAAATGGCCTTGAAGCCGGCAACCGACGTTGCGATGACCGCGCCTTGTTATGCCGCTGTCACGCAACACCGCTAGGCCGACGTGCCGTCCAACAGGAGATACGCCATGGCCTTCGCACCGGGTGACATTGTTCAGCTCAAGTCCGGCAGCCCCGCCCTCACCGTGATCTCCGAGACCGGAGAGACGGTGGAAGTGGTGTGGTATTCCGACGAACTCGGCGAATTCCGCACCAACTCGCTCCCCGCCATTACCCTCGAAGCCCTCGAAGTCGTCGACTTCGAAGAGGACGAGGAAGAAGACGAAGAAGACGAAGACTGATCTGGGCTGAGCCCCCGCCCGGCCCCGCGCCGGGCGATTGCCGCTCCGACCGGCCCGCGCCTGTGGCGTGGCGCCGGTCGTTTGCGTTTGGGGGGCGCGCGAGGGTTAGGCTTTGGCGCTGTGCCCGTTGGCCCCCTGCCCGGTATCACTCTGCCCGGTGTCACTCTGCCCCGTGGCGACATCCAGAATTGCTGCGACCGCATCCGGATCGCCGGGAAAGTCCGCCGCCACCCAGGCCGCCCTGGCTTGCGCCAGCGCGGTGCCCAGCGCCGGGCCGGGCCGCAGGCCACGGGCCAGGAAGTCCGCCGCCGTGAACGGACAGGCCGGCGGCACCCATGCCATCGCCATCTGCGCCAAGGCGGACGGATCGCCCCCGCGCCGGGCACAGGCGATCAGCAGCCGATCGAAAAACGCCTCCCGGCCGATCTGATAGATGGCGGCACGCGCCGCGCGGGCGTCGAGATCGGCGTGGAGGGACGGCGGCCCGCACTGGGCCGCCAGCCGAGAAAATTCCGCATTGGAGAGCCGCAACCGGGTCCGCAGGCGCTCGGCATCCTCCAAGATCCGCACCGCCAGAACGCCGAGGCGCCGCATGGCGTCGGGCGCGAGATCCAGCCGCCGCTCCAGGTCCACCAGCCGGGCGAAGCCACGCCCGTCGGCGACGCTGCCGAGGATGCGGCCGAGCAGGCCGGCCTCGCTCATGGTGGCGAGCGTCGCAGCCGCGCCGGGGGGCACCAGCAGTTTCACCAGTTCCGCCCGGATCCGCTCCCGCGACAGCCGGTCCAGCCCCGTCCGCAGCCGGATGGCGGCGGCGAGCGCCGGCGGGTCCAACGGGCCGGTGCCATAGGCGGCATGGAAGCGGAACAGCCGCAGGATGCGCAGATGGTCCTCGCGGATGCGGGTGTCGGGATCGCCGATGAAGCGCACTTTGCGGGCGATCAGATCCGGCAGGCCGCCCATGGGGTCGAACACCCGGCCCTGGGCATCGGCATAAAGGGCATTGAAGGTGAAGTCGCGCCGGGCAGCATCGCGCGCCCAGTCGGTACCGAACCGCACCACCGCGTGGCGGCCGTCGGTCTCCACATCCTCGCGCAGGGTGGTGACCTCGAACGGCACGCCGGCGCTCAGAACCGTCACCGTGCCGTGGGCGATGCCGGTGGGCACGCTCTTCAGGCCCGCAGCCTCGGCGCGGCGCACGACCTCTTCCGGGACGGCGGTGGTGGCCAGATCAATCTCGCCCACCGGCAGCCCCATCAGGGCATTGCGCACCGCCCCGCCCACCAGCCGGGTCTCGACGCCATCGCCATTGAGTGCACCGAGCACCGCCTGCAAGGCGGAGGCCTGGAACCAGGGCTCACCGGCCAGCGACGGCAAGGCGCCGGTGGTCACTTGTAATAGCCGGGCTGGAAGACGCCGTCCTTCACCTGCGCCGGCACATAGACGCTGCCGGGCGGGGCGCTGTTTTCCATCTCGAACAGATAGAGGCCGGCAGCCACCAGCAGCACCGCGGCCACCGAGCAGCCCACCAGCGCGCGCACCGACCAGTGCGCGGGCACCATGGAGCCGCGCAGCGCCAGCAGCAGCAAGGCGTAGGCGACGAACGGCGACAGGAACAGCGCCGTCTCCACCAGGATGGTGCGGATCATCAGGCATATACTCGCGTATAGAGGTTGCGCAGCAATCCGGCGGTGACCCCCCAGATGAAGCGCTCCTCAAAGGGTATGGCATAGAAGAAGCGCCGCACCCCGTCCCGTTCGCGCGATTGGCGCTGATGGTGGGCGGGGTTCATCAGGAAGGACAGCGGCACCTCGAACGCCTCCTGCACCTCGGCCGGATTGAGGGTGAGGGCATAATTGGGCGCCACCAGCCCCACCACCGGCACGATCCAGAAATTGGTGCCGGAGAGATAGCCGTCGAGAAACCCCAGCGGCCGCACCAGATCGCTCGCCAGCCCCACCTCCTCGCGCGCCTCGCGCAAGGCGGCATCCACCTCATCCGTGTCGCCCGGATCCACCCGCCCGCCGGGAAAGGCGATCTGGCCGGCGTGGGTGGAGAGCGTCGTGGCGCGCAAGGTGAGCAGCACGGTGGGCTCGGGCCGCGCCACCACCGCCACCAGCACCGCCGCATGCCGCGGCGTCTGGGTCGGCGGAGGGCGATGATCGGAGACCGCATGGTCGCCGTTCACGCTGGCATAATTGTCATGGTCATAGGCGGCGGGCGGCACCGGAGAGAGGCGGGCGCGGGCGCGGGCCAGGAAATCCTCCAGCGGCGAAAGCTCCGGCGCGGCGGGGTCCGGTTCGGCGGGATCAGGGTCGGCTTGCAGGGTCACGGGCGGCACGGACCTTATGGCTTCAGGATCAAGGCACAGGTCATATCACGAGGCGGTCAGATCAAGCCCCTCCGCCGGCATCATGGGATAGAAGGCGCTGCCCGAGGCGACGCCGAACATGGGCACGCCGTCGCAGGTGCGCACCTCGCCGCGCTCCACCAGTTCCAGATAGACCGCGCGGGTCAGGCGCGCCTCCAGGCCGAAGCGCACATGCACATAGGGCCGCAGCTCGCCCGGCTCGGTGCCGGGGGCGAAGCGCAAATCGCGGCCCGGCCCGGCGCGCACCAGATCGTCCATATTGGTGCGGAACACCAGCACCGGACCGGCGTCGGCGTCCTCCACCGCCAGATCCACCGCCAGGAACGGGGCGTCCTCCACCTGGATGCCGATCTTTTCCACCGGCGTTTTCAGCACATAGCGCGCGCCCTCGCGGGTGAGCACCGAGGCGAACAGCTTGGTGAGCGCCACCCGCCCGATAGGGGTGCCGCCATAGAACCAGGTGCCGTCGGCGGCGATGCGCATGTCCATGTCGCCGCAATCGGGCGGGTTCCATTTGTCCACGGGCGCCGGGCCGCGCCCGCCCGCGGCCTTCACCGCCGCCATCAGCCCCTCCAGGCGGCCGGAGACGGCGCCGGTGTCGGTGTCGGGCTGGTCCATGAGGGCTCCTTCCTCGCGATGACGTGACGGGAGCACCCGCTGCGGCGCAAACGGATGGCTCGACGCGGCGCCAACATATCGTAAGCTGGTCGTTCCGGCAGTGCCGCCGCAGCGGGACAACCCCGCGGCGGCATCACCGGGTCCGGGTCCGGCCCGAATTGCCGTGCATCGGCGGCTTCGGGCCTGTTATCGCCGTCTTTCGCGGCGAGGGTTCCGGCCAAGCGGAGACTTTAGGCATGTCGGCACCGAGCGAGACCTTCGACCTGGACCAGATGATCATCCGCAATGCGGAAGCCGCCGCCGCCAGCGTGCGCACCGCCCGCACGGCCATCGCCTCGGTGATCTTCGGCCAGGAGACGGTGATCGACCAGGCGCTGATCACCATTCTGGCCGGCGGCCACGCGCTGCTGGTGGGCGTGCCGGGCCTCGCCAAGACCAAATTGGTGGAGACCATGGGCACCGTGCTGGGCCTGGATGCCCGCCGGGTGCAGTTCACCCCCGATCTCATGCCCTCGGACATTCTGGGCTCGGAAGTGCTGGAGGAGAGCGCCGGCGGCAAGCGGGCGTTCCGCTTCATCCGCGGCCCGGTGTTCGCGCAATTGCTGATGGCGGACGAGATCAACCGCGCCTCGCCCCGCACCCAGTCGGCGCTGCTGCAATCCATGCAGGAATATCATGTGACCGTGGCCGGCGAGCGCCACGATCTGCCCAAGCCCTTCCATGTGCTGGCGACCCAGAACCCGTTGGAGCAGGAAGGCACCTATCCTTTGCCCGAAGCCCAGCTCGACCGCTTCCTGATGGAAATCGACGTGGATTATCCCGACCGCGATGCGGAGCGGCGTATCCTGTTCGACACCACCGGCGCCGAAGACACCAAGCCCCGCGCCGCCATGACCGTGGACGACCTCATGGCCGCCCAGCGCCTCGTGCGCCGTCTGCCGGTGGGCGAATCGGTGGTGGAAGCCATCCTCACCTTGGTGCGCTCCGCCCGCCCCGGCACCGCCGAGGGCGACGAGCAGCGCCTGATCTCCTGGGGCCCCGGCCCGCGCGCCAGCCAAGCGCTCATGCTGGCGGTGCGCGCCCGCGCTTTGCTGGACGGGCGCTATGCCCCCTCGCTGGATGATGTGGTGGCGCTGGCCGAGCCGGTGCTGAAGCACCGCATGGCGCTGTCGTTTGCCGCCCGCGCCGAAGGGGAAACCGTGCAGCGGGTGATCCGCCGCCTCGCCGCGAAGCTGGGCTGAGCGCCGCGTGGCCGCACGCCCCGACGTCCCCTCCCTGGCCCCCGATGGCGCGCCGGCCATGGCGCGCCTGTCCCATGATGCCGCGCAACTGGCGGCGGCCATGCCGCGCCTGGTGCTGGAGGCCCGGCGCATCGCCGCCTCGGTGCAGCACGGGGTGCATGGCCGGCGGCGCTCCGGCTCGGGCGAGAATTTCTGGCAGTACCGCCGCTTCAGCGATGGCGAGCCGGCCAATCGGGTGGATTGGCGCCGCTCCGCCCGCGACGACCATTTGTATGTGCGCGAACGCGAATGGGAAGCCGCCCATACGGTGTGGATCTGGCCGGACCTGTCCGCCTCCATGGACTATGCCTCGCCCAAACTTCCGTCCAAGCGCGAACGGGCGCTGGTGGTGGCGCTGGCGCTCGCCGATTTGCTGGTGAAGGGCGGCGAGCGCGTGGGCATTCCCGACATCATGCGCCCCACCGCCAGCCGGCGGATCATGGAACGCATGGCGGAATCCCTGCTGCTGTCCCCGGCCCTACCCGCCAGCCTGCCGCCGGCCTTCCACCCTTCGCCTCTCTCGGAAGTGGTGCTGCTGGGCGATTTCTGGAGCCCCACCGCCGAGGTCGCCGCCGCCATTGAGCGTCTCGCCCATGGCGGTGCCCATGGCCATGTGATCCAGGTGGTGGACCCCGCCGAGGAGAGCTTTCCCTTCACCGGCCGCATCGCCTTTCGCGAGCCCGAGGGCGGCGCCACCTTGACCGTAGGCCGGGCGGAAGCCTGGCGCGCAGACTATGAAACCCGCGTTGCGCTCCATCGCGAGGCGATCCGCGCCGCTGGCGCGCGGCTCGGCTGGGGTTTCCAGATCCACCGCACCGACCGCCCCGCCAGCGAATTGCTGCTGGCTTTGCATATGCGCATGGGGGTGGGCGGCATTGGCGCAGGTGCGGTGGGGTCCGGCGTGCCGCAGGAGGCGCTGCCATGAGCCGGCGGGTGGGGATGGACCGAGATTCACGGTTGCGCTCCGTCGCGAGCCAAGGCTGGGCCTGCCACGATGCAGGGGCGGAACGCCTTGAACGGAACGAGCGTCTGCGGCCACCGATAGCGGTTCGGATCGTCATGGCCGGGCTTGTCCCGGCCATCCACGCCGCGCCGACGCCGCGCGGCTGGGTAGCCAGTACCAAGCGGACCGGCGTGGATGCCCGGGACAAGCCCGGGCATGACGATGCACCAGGACCATACGCGGCGCCGTTGGCCCGTCCCCCATGCAGCGCCCCCGCCCCCTCCTGCGAAAGGTCCGGGCGTGGATTCAGACGGCCGAGACCCGGCGCTCACTCTGACCTCCATAACGCTCTGATGCCCACCGCCGCACGTATGGCCCGCGCTGGCCTGTGGAAGGACGCCCGCGCATGATGGGCCTGCCGCTGACGTTCGCCTCACCGCTGCTGCTGACCGCCTTGCTGGCCTTGCCGGCGCTGTGGTTCCTGCTGCGGGTGGTGCCGCCCCGCCCGCGTGAACTGTCGTTTCCGCCCACCCGGCTGCTGTTCGACATCAAGCCCAAGGAAGAAAGCCCCGCCCGCACCCCGTGGTGGCTGACCCTGCTGCGGCTGCTGCTGGCGGCCTTGGTGATTCTCGCCGCCGCCGGCCCGATCTGGAACCCACCCGCCGTGGCGCCCTCTGCCGGCGGGCCGCTGGTGATGGTGATCGACCAGGGCTGGCCCGCCGCCGCCACCTGGGGCCAGCGCATGGCCACTGCCTCCGGCCTCATCGACGAAGCCGCCGCCAATGGCCGCGGCGTGGCGCTGATCCCCACCGGCGACGTGCCCAAGGACGCCACCTTGCTGCTGCCGGCCCAGGCCCGCGACAAGCTGCGCTCGCTCTCTCCCGTCGCCTGGGCGCCGGCCCGCAAGGAGGCGCTGGCGTTGGCCGGCAAGTATCTGGCCGCCAATGCCGACGCCGGCCTCGTCTATGTGAGCGACGGCGTCGACCTGAAGGCAGATCCGGAACTGGCCGCCGAGTTGGCCGCGCTCAAGGGCCCGCGCCCGGCTTTGGTGGTGAGCGGCGGCGTCGCCACGCCTTTGGCCCTGGCGGCGCCCGACAATGCCCCCGGCGCCCTGACGGTGAAGGTGCTGCGCCCCGATGACGGCGGCGCCCGCAGCGGCCGGGTGGAAGCGCGCGACCTGCGTGGCCTGGCGCTGGGCGAAGCCCCGTTCGAGTTCGCGGTCGGCGCGCGGGAGACCGAAGCCAAGTTCGATCTGCCGGTGGACATGCGCAACGAGGTCTCGCGGCTGGAGATCATCGGCGAGCGTTCGGCCGGCGCTGTGCAATTGCTGGACAAGCGCTGGCGGCGCCGCACCGTCGGCGTGGTGTCCGGCACTTCCACCGACACCGGCCAGCCGCTGCTGGCCCCCACTTATTATCTCTCCCGCGCCTTGGGGCCGTTCGCCGACGTGCGCCTCGCCGACACCGGCGCGCCGACCGAGAACATCAACCGCTTCCTGGAGCAGCGGGTGCCGGTGATCATGCTCACCGACGTGGGCACCGTGCCCCCCGCCACCCGCGCGCGCCTGGCCAAATTCGTCGAGGATGGCGGCGTGCTGGTGCGCTTCGCCGGCCCCCGCCTCGCCAATGCGCAGGATGATCTTTTGCCCGTGCGCCTGCGCCGGGGTGGCCGGGTGCTCGGCGGCTCGCTGTCGTGGGAATCCCCGCAGTCTCTGGGGGCGCTCAGCCCCGATGGCCCCTTCCGCGACGTGAAATTGCCCAATGACGTCAGCGTCACCCGGCAAGTGCTGGCGGAGCCGGACGGCACGCTCGGCGAGCGCACCTGGGCGGCGCTGGCCGACGGCACGCCTTTGGTCACCGGCGCCCGCCGGGGCAAGGGCATGGTGGTGCTGTTCCATGTCACCGCCGACACCAGCTGGTCGAACCTGCCGCTTTCAGGCACATTCGTTGAGATGTTGCGCCGGGTCATCGCTCTGTCGGACACCACCGCTCCCGAAGCCGGGGCCACCGAGGCCGCGCGCGCGGGCGCCTCGGCCACGGGTTCGCCGGCCGCGAGCGGCGCCGCCAATCCCACCGCCACCGTCGCGCCCACCCGTCTGCTGGATGGCTTCGGCGCCTTCCGCCCCGCCGGCCCCACCGCCCGCCCGGTGCCGACCACCTTCGCGGGACGCGGCAGCGCTGAGCATCCGCCCGGCTTCTATGGCCCGCCCGATGCCCTGCTGGCGGTGAACACCCTGCTGCCCGACGACCGCCTCGCCCCCCTCGACCTCTCCGCTTTGGGCGGCACCCCGGCCTCGCCTTTGCGCGAAAGCGAGCCGCGCGACCTGCGCGGTGTGGCGCTGGTGGTGGGCATGGGCCTCTTGATGCTGGATGCCCTGGCCGTGCTGCTGCTGGCGGGCGGCCTCTCGCGCCTCGGCCGCCGCCGTGCCACCGCTGCCGCGCTGCTGGCGGCGCTGGCGCTCGCCGCCATGCCGCTCATCCCCGCCCCGGCGCGGGCGGATGCGGCCAGCGATTTCGCGGTGAAGGCCACCGCCCAGACCCGCCTGGCCTATGTCACCACCGGCAATGCCGAGGTGGACGACATTTCCCGCGCCGGCCTCGAAGGCCTCACCACCTTCCTCGCCCAGCGCACCGCCTTGCAGGCGGGCGAGCCCATGGGCGTGGACATCGCCCGCGACGACCTCTCCTTCTTTCCCTTGCTCTATTGGCCGATCCTGCCCAGCGGCCCGCTGCCCACGCCGGCGGTGCTGGCCCGCATCGACACCTATATGAAGCAGGGTGGCACGGTGATCTTCGACACCCGCGACGCCCTGGAGACCACGCAGGTGCCCGGCGCGCCGCTCTCCCCCGCCGCCGCCCGGCTGCGGGAGATCCTCGCCGGCCTCGACATTCCCGAACTGGCGCCGGTGCCGCGCGACCATGTGCTGACCAAGGCCTTCTATCTGATGAAGGATTTTCCCGGCCGCTTCACCGGCGGCACCACCTGGGTGGAAGCCCTGCCCGCCGCCCGTGACGGCGATGAGCGCCCGGCGCGCGCCGGCGACGGCGTCTCGCCGGTGATCATCACCTCCAACGATCTGGCCGGCGCCTGGGCGGTGGGCAAGAATGGCGAGCCCTTGCTGCCCCTCACCCCTGGCGAGCCGCGCCAGCGGGAAATGGCGTTCCGCGCCGGGGCCAACATGGTCATGTACATGCTCACCGGCAACTACAAGGCCGACCAGGTGCATGTGCCGGCGCTGCTGGAGCGGCTTGGCCAATGAGTGTGCCCGCCCCGTTCCCTCGCGCCCCGATGCCCGCTGAAAGGCGCCCATGACCTACGGCCTCGCCTTCGAACCCTTCCTGCCCTGGCCGGTGCTGGGCGTCATCGCCGCTGTCGCCGTGGTGCTGGCGCTGCTGCTGGTGGCCTCGCGCACCCGTGGCGCCGCCTTCCGCGCTTTGGCGTTGCTGGTGGGGCTGGTGGCGCTGGCCAATCCCTCGCTGACCCGCGAGGAGCGCGAGCCTTTGTCGTCCGTCGTGGCGGTGGTGGTGGACAAGTCCGCCAGCCAGACTTTCGGCGACCGCACCGCCCAGACCGACGCCGCCCGCACCGCGCTGGATGCGCGGCTGAAGCAGATTCCGGGCCTGGAAATCCGCACCATCGAGGCCGATGCCCGCGATGGCGAGACCGACGGCACCCGCCTGTTCGCGGCCCTCTCCGCCGGCCTGGCCGACGTGCCGCCGGAGCGGGTGGCGGGCGCCATCATGATCACCGACGGCCGGGTGCATGACGTGCCCGGCGAGGCGGCGGCTTTGGGCTTTTCCGCCCCGGTGCATGGCCTCATCACCGGCCAGGCCGGCGAGCGCGACCGCCGGGTGGCGCTGGAGAAGGCGCCGCGCTTCGGCATCGTCGGCCAGCGCCAGACGCTCACCTTCCGCGTCACCGACGAGGGCGCCGCCGCCGGTGTCCGCGTGCCCGTCACCGTGCGCCGCGACGGCGAGGTGATCGCCAGCCCGGTGGTCGCCACCGGCCGCAGCGTCCAGGTGGAGGTGGAGATCGCCCACGCCGGGCCGAACATCGTCGAGGTGGAGGTGCCGCCCCTGGAGGGCGAGCTGACCCCCATCAACAACCGCGCCGCCGTCTCCATCGACGGCATCCGCGACAAATTGCGGGTGCTGCTGGTCTCTGGCGAGCCGAACGTGGGTGAGCGCACCTGGCGCAACCTGCTGAAGAGCGACGCCAATGTGGATCTGGTGCACTTCACCATCCTGCGCCCGCCGGAGAAGCAGGACGGCACCCCCATCAACGAACTGTCGCTGATCGCCTTTCCGACCCGCGAACTGTTCCAGACCAAGATCCGCGATTTCGACCTGATCATCTTCGACCGCTACTCCCAGCAAGGGGTGCTGCCGCAGGTCTATTTCGACAATATCGTGCGCTATGTGCGCAATGGCGGCGCGCTGCTGGTGGCCGCCGGCACCGATTTTGTCGAGCCCGGCTCGCTGTTCAACACCCCGCTGGAAGAGATCCTGCCCGCCGCCCCCACCGGCAACACCACCGAAGCGCCCTATGTGGCCGCCCTCACCGCCCCCGGCAAGCGCCATCCGGTGACCCGCGGCCTGCCCGGCTCCGAGAGCGAGCCGCCGAAATGGAGCCGCTTCTTCCGGGTGATCGATGCCGACGCCCGCTCCGGTGTCACGGTGATGGAAGCCCCCGGCGATCGCCCGGTGCTGCAATTGGACCGGGTCGGCCAGGGCCGGGTGGCGCTGCTGCTGTCGGACCATTTCTGGCTGTGGGCGCGTGGCTATGACGGCGGCGGGCCTTATATCGATCTGCTGCGCCGGCTCTCGCACTGGCTGATGAAGGAGCCGGACCTGGAGGAGGAGCGCCTCAAGCTCTCCACCGCCGGCCGCGATCTGGTGGTGGAGCGCCAGACCATGGGCGACACCGTGCCCAATGCCCTCATCACCACCCCCTCCGGCGCCACCCGCACGCTCACCCTCAAGGAGGCCGAGCCCGGCCTGTGGCGCGCCACCACCCCGGCGGACGAGTTGGGCCTGTGGCGGGCGGTGAACGGGCAATTGACGGCATTGACCAATATCGGCCCGCTGAACCCGAAGGAATTCGCCGAAGTCACCTCCACCAAGGATTGGCTCTCGCCCATTACTTCGGCCACCAGCGGCGGCCTGTGGCGGCTGGCCGATCTCAACGGCACCGTGCCGCGAGTGGTTCAGGTGGCCTCGGGCGACCGGCTGGCGGGCGAAGACTGGCTGGGCCTGCGCACCCGCGACGTCTCGGTGGTGAAGGGCATCGGCCTGTTCCCGCTGTTCGCGGGCCTGTCCGGCCTGTTGCTGCTGCTGGGCGTGATTACCGCGGCGTGGGTGCGCGAGGGGCGGTGAGCGAGGGCGCTGCCGGACCGCTCACATATATTTGGCATCGTGGCCGATCAGCATATCGCGGAGGGTCTTCGGCACCGGAAAGCCGTAGCCGATCCAATCGGTGAAGATGAAGGCGTCATCGGCGTGGTAATCGCTGGTGTAGAGACGCACGCCGGCCAGTTCCATGGCGATGTAGAGCGCCTGGGCGGAATCCTGGCCTGAGGCATCAATGGCCCATGTCCGATCGGGCCAGTCAATCTCTGTCCGGCAATGCCAGGCGCCGCCGCGTTCATAGGGCGCGAAGATGCGCACCGGCACATCCCGCTCGCCCTCCTCGGTGCGCACTCGGAATGTGCGGCTGGCGATCAAGGGGCGATCTTGGGCGGGGAGCGGCATGGATCAAGCGCCTCCAACGTGCCTGCAAACGATACTCACGTTCCTGGTTTGTTCAAGAATAATCTTGAGCTTCACCAGGCCTCCCGGAGGATCTCTACGTCAGGCTTCGAGTTGCCTCACCGCCCCGCCATCCCCGCCCGCAGCAACGGCAGCAGATGCAGCGAGCCGGGCACGTTGAGGTGGCCGCTGTCGATATAGCCGAGGCCCCCGTCCGGCAGGGTCGGGCGGCAGGTGGTGGCGTCGCAGAAGGCGGGGCGGGGCAGCACCACGCGCACGCCGCTCAACGCCGCGCCGATCTCGCCCAGCGCCATCTCGATGGGCGCGGCATTGGCCGCCGCGGTGGCAGCAGGCAAATCGCAGGCGCTCTCGTCCAGGCCCAGGAACCTTTTGCGGATCAGGCAGCGGGCGCCGCGCCCCTCGACGAAATCCGGCGGCGGGCCGACCAGGACCACCGCCTTGCCGGCGTCCGCCAGTTGCGCCACCGCGTTCTTCAGCCCGGCCATGGCGGGGGCCAGCCCCGCGCCTGAGGGCCACAGGCCGGCGATCACCACCGTCGTCACCTTGGGGTCGGCGATCAGCGCCGCCAGCGAGGTGGCGCGGAAGGTCTCGCAATCGGCGGCCTCGCGGCTGCCGCCGCCGCCCGGCTGGGCCAGTTGCGGGAAGCAGCCGGCCTTGGTCACCTGCAGCAGGCCATAGCCGGTGTCGCGGGCGATGGCGTCCAGCGCCGGGGCGTGATGGTTGGCGAACGAATCCCCCCACAAGGCGATCACCGGCGCATCGGGCGCCGGATCGCCGAACCGGCATTGGGTGCCGGCGGGGGCCAATCCCGGCCCCTGGAGGCAGGCCTTGGTGCCGCGCCAATGGTCATGCAACGCCGCCTGCGTCTTCAGGAAGGCGGCGCTCGCCCGCCAAGGCAGCCCGCCGGAGAGTTCCAGCCCCAGGCCGAGCCCCGCCAGCGCCAAGAGCGCCAGCAGGCCGGCCCCGATGCTGCGCAGTTCCGAGCGGCGGCTGGCCGGACCATGGCGGCGAAACCTCGTCTCCACGAAGCGCCACGACAGGATCGACACCGCTACTGACGCTCCCACCAGCGCGGCGCCGGCCGCCAGCCCCGGATCGCCGCCGGCGTGAAACTTGAAGAAGCCGAGGATCGGCCAGTGCCACAGATAGAGCGAATAGGAGATCAGCCCGATGCCGGCCAGCGGCTTCAGGGCCAGCAGGCGGTTCGCCAAGGGCGTGCGGCCCTCCTCCCCGGCCCAGATCAGCGCCAGCGCCCCGCCCGCCGGCAGCAGCGCCGAGAGGCCGGGAAACACCGTGGTGCGATCGAACAACGCCAGCGCGACGACGATCATCGCCAAGCCGGCCGCGGCCACCACCTCCGGCAGCCAGCGCCCGCGCAGGCGCGGCACCAGGCCCAAGGCGAGCACTGCGCCCAGCAGCAGTTCCCAGGCGCGGGAGGTGAAATTGTAGAAGGCGTTGTTGGGCCGCAGCACCGCATTCTTGCTGGCCACATAAAGCGAGGCCAGCAGCACCGCCCAGATCACCAGCCCGCGAAACCGCTTGAGCCGGGGGTGGGACAGCACGATCAGCGCCAGCGGGAAGAACAGATAGAATTGCTCCTCCACCGCCAGCGACCACATGTGCAGCAGAAACTGTTCCTCGACGCCGGGGGCGAAATAGCCGGCGGTGGCGAGGAAATGCCTGTTGGCCAGGAAAACGGACGCATATTCCAGCGACCGCCCATAGGGGGTCAGCATCACCGGCGCCAAGGTCGCCACCGCCATGGCGGTGGTGGCCAGTGCCACCAGCGCATAAGCCGGCACGATGCGCCGCACCCGGCGGTCGTAGAAGGTGGCGAAGCTGAACCGCCCCTGCGCCAGATCACCGGCGATGATGGCGGTGATCAGATAGCCGGAGATGACGAGGAAAACGTCCACGCCCACATAGCCGCCCGGCACCAGAGCGGCATGGGCGTGATAGAGCACCACGGGCACCACCGCGAGCGCGCGCAGGCCGCTGATGTCCGCTCTGTACTGCATGCGGGGGCTGGAATCCTGGGCGAGGCGCGCCGGCCGGGAGGCCGTTGCGCCGAAGACGGCGGCCGGCAGGTCCCAAACGCAAAGCCCTCAGCCCCCAGACAGCCTGCTGCCCGGAGCCCTCGGAAGATTCGATCAGTGTCCCACCACTGAAGGTTGTTCTAGAGACAGAGTCGCCCCTCTGTCACCCCCGCGCCGCCGCCTGTTCGTCGCGCTTGTGGCGGGCCTCATGCGACTTGGCGAAGGCCGAGGCGATCACCACCGCCAGCGCCACGATGCCGATGAGGATGGTGCAGATGGCGTTGATCTCCGGCGTCACCCCCAGGCGCACCTGCGAATAGATGCGCATGGGCAAGGTGGTGGCCCCCGGCCCGGTGGTGAAGCTGGCGATCACCAGATCATCCATGGACAAGGTGAAGGCCAGCATGAAGCCGGACAGCACCGCCGGCAGGATCAGCGGCAGAGTGATGGTGAAGAAGGTCTTCAGTGGCGGGCATCCCAGATCCAGCGCCGCTTCCTCCAGCGCCCGATCGAAGGTGACGAGGCGCGATTGCACCACCACCGCCACGAAGCACATGGTGAAGGTGATGTGGGCCAAGGTGATGGTCCAGAAGCCGCGCTCGAAGCCGATGGCCACGAACAGCAGCAGCAGCGACAGGCCGGTGATGACTTCCGGCATCACCAGCGGCGCATAGGTCATGCCCGAGAACAGGGTGCGGCCGCGAAAGCGCCCGTAGCGGGTCAGGGCCAGCGCCGCCATGGTGCCGAGCACGGTCGCGACGACCGAGGAGAGGAACGCCACCCGCAGTGTCACCCACACCGCATCCAGCAACTGGTCGTTTTCCAGCAGCGCCCCATACCATTGGGTGGAAAAGCCCGCCCACACCGTCACCAGCCGCGAGGCGTTGAAGGAATAGAGCACCAGCAGCAGGATCGGGATGTAGAGAAAGGCGAAGCCCAGCACCAAAGCGGTGATGTTGAACCAGGTGAGATGCTTGCTCATCGCCCGGCCTCCAGTTCGCGCGCCTGCAGGTTCTGATAGAGCACGATGGGCACCACCAGCAGCAGCAACAGCAGCACCGCCACCGCCGCCGAGGCGGTCCAGGAGCGATTGACGGTGAACTCGGTCCACAGCGACTTGCCGATCATCAGCGTGTCGGAACCGCCCAAAAGATCGGGGATCACGAACTCGCCCACCGCCGGGATGAAGCAGAGCAAGGCGCCCGCCGCCACGCCGGGCAAGGAGAGCGGAAAAGTGATGGTCCAGAACGCCTTGATGGGCGTGCAGCCCAAATCCTCGGCCGCCTCCAGCAAGGTGCCGTCCAGCTTCTCCAGCGCCGAATAGAGCGGCAGCACCATGAAGGGCAGATAGGAATAGACGATGCCGATATAGACCGCGAGATCGGTGTTGAGGATCAGCAGCGGCTCGTCGATCAGCCCCAAAGCCTCAAGCCCCTGGTTGAGAAAGCCCTCGGGCGAGAGAATGCCGATCCAGGCATAGACCCGGATCAAAAATGAGGTCCAGAACGGCAGGATCACCAGCATCAGCAGCATGGGCTGGATGCCCTTGGGGGCGCGGGCCATGGCATAAGCGATGGGATAGCCCACCAGCAGCAGCAGAATGGTGGAGATGCCGGCGATCAGCAGGCTGGAGCCATAAGCGGCGATGAACTCGTTATCGAACGAGAGCACATAGAAGTAGTTCGAGATGGAGAGCTGGGACAGGAAGTCCTTGAAGCCCGCCCAGCCGGCGGCGGCATCGAACACCGGCGCATAGGGCGGCTGGGCGATGACGTCCTGCGACAGCGAGATCTTCAGCACGATCAGGAACGGCACCAGGAACAGCGCCAGCAGCCACAGATAAGGCACGGCGATCACCAGCCGCCGGCCCCGTCCCTTTTCTCCCGCCATGGCCATGTGCGTCGCCTTCCTTGAGAGCGGCTGGTCCGCGTTGATCTGCACGTCGATCCGTCAGTTGGTGAGCACGACGCCGGCATCGGGCGAGAAGGTCACCCACACCTTGTCCTCCCAGGTGATGGGCCGCTCCACCAGCCGCGAGAGATTGGGCTTGGACACCTTCACCCGCGTGCCGCACGGCATTTCCACATGATAGACGGACAGGTCGCCCAGATAGCCGATATCCCAGATCACGCCGGTCAGGCAGTTGGCGGTGATGTCCGCCGGCGGCTCCAAGGCGATGCGCATCTTCTCGGGGCGGATCGCCAGCCACACCGTATCCCCCGCCTGCGCTTCCACGCCCTGGTCGAGCCGCAGCGGATAGGGCGTCTTGGGCGAGGCCAGTTCGCAGCCGCCGGGGCCGGTAGCCACCAGCTTGGTCTCCAGCATGTTCACGTCGCCGATAAAGTCGGCGATGTAGCGGGAGGCCGGCTGCTCATAGATCACCGCCGGTGGGGCCACCTGCACCAATTTGCCCTGGTCCATGACCGCGATGCGGTCCGCCACCGTCATCGCCTCTTCCTGGTCGTGGGTCACGATCAGGAAGGTCATGCCCAGCGACATCTGGAGATCCGTCAGCTCGAACTGGGTTTCCTCGCGCAACTTCTTATCCAAAGCGGTCAGCGGCTCATCCAGCAGCAGCACCTTGGGCCGCTTGGCCACCGAGCGGGCCAGCGCCACCCGCTGGCGCTGGCCGCCGGAGAGCTGGTGCGGCTTGCGCTTGGCGAAGGGCGTGAGCTTCACCAGCGCCAGCATCTCCTCCACCCGGGCGGCGATGGCCGCCTTGGTCAGGCCATCCTGCCGGAGGCCGAAGGCGATGTTGTCCCAGACGGTCATGTGCGGGAACAGCGCATAGGACTGGAACATCATGTTCACCGGCCGCCGATAGGGCGGCACGCCGGAGATGTCCTCCCCCGCCAGGATGATGCGTCCGGAGGTCGGCTGCTCGAAGCCGGCCAGCATGCGCATCAAGGTGGTCTTGCCGCAGCCGGAGGGGCCGAGCAGCGCGAAGAACTCGCGCTCATAGATATCGAGGCAGATGCCATCCACCGCGACGAAGGCGCCGAAGCGCTTCACCACATTCTCGAACCGGATGAGGGGCGTGGCTTGAGGATCGGTCCACGGGGCGAAGGTGCGGCGCACGGCGCCGATGGTCTGGGTACGCGCCTTGTCCGCTGCCATGCGACCCCCCGCAGTTACGCTTAAGGAAGGCTATCTGCGTCCCGCCCGCCGCTCAAGCTCTGTGCACGCGCAAAAAGATGGCGGCCACACTGTCATATGACGCCAAGTGTGGCATCTGAGCATGGCACACGGTGTTGCAAGCGGGGAATTTCACGTTGACCACAGCTTCAAGACAGCTTCTGACGCGCAACACTTGCGCCTCCCGGAAGCATGTGGCAGAGACGGCGAACTCGCGGCGCCAAGCGTCGGGAGCGGGCCTCAAGATCGGCGCCCGGCACGGAGATCGCTCTCCCGCCCAGCCGATCCGGTCGCTGCGGTAGCTCAGTGGTAGAGCACTCCATTGGTAATGGAGAGGTCGAGAGTTCAATCCTCTCTCGCAGCACCATCATCCAGACACCACCTCAAAAGCCTCCTGATCCGCGCATGCCTCCTGATCCGCTTACCGGCGGCCGACTCCGCTTGGACCCTCGTCCATGTTGTCCGGCGAGGGTGACCTAACTGCGCCTTGGCTGATGCAGTTTTTCGCTGGCATGAAACCACGGATTTGATAATAGCTAGTAATACTAGCGAGGATAGTAGCCCGTTTATTCTCGAAGATTACCTCCTGACCGCAGGCGCGTATCGCAGCGGTCTTGCCTATGCCCTGCCCCCCTGACCTCTAGACGACGTCGCCGACGGCACCTCTCCCGTGATGAGCCGGGCCAAGACTGCGACAGGAGCTGGACATGACCGAGCCGCATTCCCACGACGCCACCGAAACCCCGGCCTGCCGCGATGTCGGCCACCTCATAGAAGGCATCCGCCGCTTCAAGACGCGCTTCTATGATGAAGCCCCCGGCCTGATGCAGCAACTGGTGGCGAAGGGCCAGGCGCCGGCCACGCTGATGATCTCCTGCTCCGATTCCCGCGTCGATCCCGCCATCCTCTCCGGCGCCCTGCCGGGCGAGTTGTTCGTGGTGCGCAACGTCGCCAATCTGGTGCCTGCCTATGCGCCCGACGATGGCCTGCACGGCACCGGCGCCGCCCTGGAATATGCGGTGCGCGACCTGGGGGTCGATCACATCGTCGTCCTCGGGCATGCCCATTGCGGGGGCATCAAGGCCATGCTGGCCACCGCCGGCGGCGAGCGGCCGCCGCGCGAATTCGTAGGCCCGTGGGTGGAGATGGCGCTCGCCGCCAGTCAGCTCCATCTGCCTGATGCCAATGGCGAGCAAGTGATGTCGCTGGAGCATCTCAAGGTGGTGCCGTATCTGGCGGAACGGGCGTCCATCCTGGGATCACTGGACAATCTGATGACCTATCCCTGGGTTCGCGAGCGGGTCGAGGCGGGCACGTTGCAAGTGCACGGCTGGTGGTTCGATCTCGACAGCGGCGACCTCTGGGTCACCGACACGCCCGGCGCGCCGCTCATGCCGGTGCTCTGAGCGCCCATGCGCAAGCCGGACAGCCTCGTCTACGGCGTCGACGACCTGCCGCCGGTGCGGGTGGCGCTGATCTCAGCGCTCCAGCAAGTGGCCTTCCTGAGCGCGCTGCTTGGCGTGCCCGGCATCGCGGTCGCCAACCTCGGCCTGGACGAGGCGCAATTCTTCCGGCTGGCGGCCACCACCTTGTTCTGCGGTGGGGTGCTGCTGATCGTTCAGGGCATCGGCCGCTTCGGCATCGGCGCGCGGCTGTTCTATCCGCTCCAATGCACCACCGCCGCCATTCCGGCCATGGTCTATGCCTCCGCCTCCGGCCTGACCCTGGCCGAGAATTTCACCATGGTCGCGGTGGTGGGCATCTCGCAGACCCTGTTCTCCTTCGTGATCTTCCGCCTGCGCGGCATCTTCACGGTGGAAGTCGCCGGGCTGGCGGTATTTCTGATCGGCGTCGGCCTCGGTCAGCAGGGGATCCTCCTCATCCTGGAGCCGCCCGCCGGCAACGAGTCGATGGTCCTGAACTTCGCCATCTCGGGGCTCACCCTCACCACCCTGATCGTGCTGCACGTCTATGTGCGCAGCTCCTTGAGGCTGTTCACCAATCTCATCGGCCTCGGGGTCGGGCTGGTGATGAGCGTGCTGGCCGGGCAGCTCGATCCCACCGACGTCCGCATGTTCGCCGATGCGCCGGTGCTGGATTTCCCGCACCTGCCGCTGTTCGGCTGGGCCTTCAACGCCAATGCCATCATTCCTTATGCCCTGACCGGCTTTGTGTTTGCCCTGACCTCCATGGGGGTGCAGACCATCGCCCAGCGCAACAATGACCGCGATTGGAAGGGGCCGAACCTCATCGCCATCGGACGCGGCATCCGCGCCGAAGGGGTGATGCATATGTTCGCTGCCGCCCTCAACGCCTTGCCCATGGTGGCCTCGGGCGGCGCGGTGGCACTGGCGGCGGCCTCGGGCTGCACCGCCCGCACCCTGACCTTCTGGACCGGCGGGCTGCTGATCGCCTTCTCCTTCATGCCCAAGGTCATCGGCTTCTGGCTGCTGCTGCCGGATTCGGTCACCGGGGCGCTGTTCCTGTTCCTGGCCACCTTCACCACGGTCAACGGCCTGCAACTGGTGGCGAGCCGGGTGCTGGATGCCCGCAAGGTGCTGGCCATCGGCATGGGCTTCGTGACCGCCATCGCCTATGAGCCGATGCGGCGCATGCTG
>CALRNP020000018.1:0-42683 GCA_943369575.1 Azorhizobium sp. AG788
GACACCTATCGCGCCTATGGCTACACCCTGCTGGAACTCCCCCATGCCAGCGTGGAGGAACGGGCCAAGTTCATCCTCAAGGCGACGGCGGAATAACCGGCGCCACTCCTCCGCTCACGCCGCCGCCCGCGGCTTGTCGGCCAGAGCGCGATAGGCCAGGGCTTCGGCCAGATGGCGGCGGCCGAGGGTTTCGGCGCCGTCCAGATCCGCCAAAGTGCGCGCCACCTTCAGCACCCGGTGATAGCCGCGGGCCGACAGGCGCATGGCGTCGGCCGCCTCGCGCAGCAGGGTCTGGCCGGCGGCATCCGGGCGGGCCACCTCGTCCAAGAGCGGGCCGGTGGCTTCCGCATTGGTCTTCACATCCGGCCGGCCCAGTGCCGCATAGCGCGCCCGTTGCAGGTCGCGGGCGGCGGCGACGCGGATGGCGGCCTCGCGGGAGCCTTCGGCCGGGGGCGGCAGCACCAGATCGGCGGCGGTGACGGCGGGCACCTCCAGATGCAGATCGATGCGGTCCAGGAACGGGCCGGACAGCCGGCCCACATATTCGTCCGCACAGCGCGGCCCGCGCTTGCAGGTAAAGCCGGCCTCGCCGGCGCGGCCGCAGCGGCACGGATTCATGGCGGCGATCAGCTGGAAGCGGGCGGGATAGGTGACGCGGTGGTTGGCGCGGGCGATCAGCACCTCGCCGCTCTCCAGCGGCTGGCGCAGGCTGTCCAGCACCTGGGGCGAGAATTCCGGCAGTTCGTCCAGGAACAGCACGCCCAGATGGGCCAGCGAGACCTCGCCAGGCCGCGCCTTCATGCCGCCGCCGACCATGGCGGCCATGGAGGCGGAATGGTGCGGGGCGCGGAACGGTCGCCGGTCCACCAGCGCCCCATCCTCGATCGCCCCGGCCACCGAGGCGATCATGGACACTTCCAGCATTTCCGAAGGCGCAAGCGGCGGCAGGATGGAGGGCAGGCGCTGCGCCAGCATGGATTTGCCGGAGCCGGGCGGCCCCACATAGAGCATAATATGTTACATAAAAGGCACGGACACGAAGGAGGCGCCCGATGCCCAAGGCATTCAGCTACATCCGCTTTTCGACTCCCGAGCAGGCCCGCGGCGATTCCCTCCGCCGCCAACTCGCCAAGGCCCATGAGTGGTGCGATGAGCGCGGACTGGAGCTTGACGACAGTTTGCGGGACCTCGGCATTTCAGCATTCAAAGGAGCAAATCGGGATATCGGTGCGCTCGGCTCATTCTTGGCGCTTGTCCAGCAGGGTTTGGTTGAGCGTGGTTCGATCCTGATCGTCGAGTCCCTTGATCGTCTTTCTCGGGAACACGTCCTCGCTGCTCAGGCGAGATTTCTGGACTTAATTAACGCGGGCATCGTGATCGTCACGCTCGCAGACAACCAGACGTATTCGACAGAGGGGCTTAGGGCGGACCCAATGCCGCTTATTGCCTCCATCATCGTGATGATGCGCGCACACGAGGAATCGAAGATCAAGAGTGAGCGTCTCGGCGCAGTGTGGGCGAAGAAGAAGGCCGCAGCGCGAGCCGAGGGCCGCCCCCTGACATCCCGGTGCCCCGAGTGGCTCGCGATCAAGGGAGGCAAATACATCGTGCGCGAGGACCGCGCCGAGATCGTTCGCAGTATCTTTCACATGGCGGTCGATGGGTACGGGCAACGGCAAATCGTTGCGCGATTAAACGAGGCGAATACGCCGACGTGGCGGGGTGGGCAAGGATGGCAAACATCGACAGTCTCAAAGATCCTCGGGGGGCGTCTGGCTCTAGGAGAGTATCAACCTCACTCTGGCACTCCCCGTATGCGCAAGCCTGACGGGAACCCGATCCCAGGTTACTATCCAGCCATCGTCAGCGAGGAAATCTACTGGCGTGCCCGTCAGGCTTCGCAGGCACGTCGCGTCGCGCCCGGACCACGGGGACGGGGTGTCACGCACCTTCTCCTCGGCCTAGGCAAATGCGCACGCTGCGGTGGACCAATGCACGTCATTAACAAGGGCGCGAAGCCGAAGGGCGGAACATACTTCATTTGCTCGACTTCCAACAGAAAGGCGGGTTGCGAGAACGGGGCGCGGTGGCGGGTGGACCAAATCGAATCCCGATTGATCCGCGGCATCTCCTACCTAGACGCCGCCGCCGTACTACAGGGGGAGCAGCCTTCCGCCGAGTATGATCGGGTCGACCTCCTCCAAACCCAACTCGCCGAGGTGGAGGAACGTCGCGCCCGGCTCCTTGGGTTGGTCGAGGACGGCGATGAAGGCGCGACCGCCCGATACAAGGCGCTGGCGGTAGATGCGAATAGCCTCAAACTTGATCTCGTCGTCGCCGAAAAGGAGGCCGCGACGAAGGCGGCCGACCCCGGCTTGAAGATGAGGCTTGCCGATGTAGTGGAGCTCAGCCGTACGATGGACGAGGCTGCTGAAGACCAGCGCCATGCAATCAGGACGAGGCTCGCCGAGCAGCTTCGTCATCTTGTCACCGAGGTTCGATATGATCCTGATCTCGGTGTGTTGGCAATTCTGACTCCCCGCCCTGGCATTGCGGCCGACGACGTTCCGAAAATCGTGGGCGCATCGAAGATGCAGCCATGGCGTGTCTGGCTTAATGACGACTCCGACCCCTCTGGCTTCGCAGGGTTCGAGGACACGCCGGACCTAGATGAGGAGGCGCGATTCTTACATATGCTCACCAAATTTCGCGGCCGAAGAGCCTCGTCATAGCCAGGAGCATCGGCCTATCTAGAAACTGCCGGTCACGGGAGTGAACTCTTCCTTGCAGGGGCAGAGTAATCTGGAGGGCCTCCGTCTGGGCCTCGCTCGTCATCGACACGACCTTGCCCATACTCGAAACGTCCGAACCCTTGAAAGAGAACTCTGGAGTCATCGACGCGACCTGAAGATGGGCCTAGGAAAGATGTGCCTAGGACTCCTCATGGGGATTCCGCGCGGCGAGCCTGCCCAAGAACCGATGCCGCCGACTATCTCGCCCGCCCCCTGTCGTCAGTATGAAGGCTTCGCCATTGCGCATGCAGCCGTAGTGCCGCCCGAAGATCCGACCGCGTTCCCGTCGGAAGGGACGCAAATCCCTCGGCCACGTCTAGCAGCGCGGATTCGGCCGCTGGGTCGCTGAGAATTCGTCCGCCAAGGAGGCGCCGCGCCCGCCCCAATTGCGCACGACGATTGCGCAGCACCTGACCAGCCAGGCCTCGCTTCCGGAGCCATGCCGTGAACATCGGCTCCACCGCTGGGATTGTCTCTCCACGGTAGCGCGCAAGGATCGCCCTCCCGATCGCCTCTGCGAGAGGGGCAGGAACTGCGTTCGCGATCATTTGATCAATGTCGCGCAACCTCTTTGCTGGCGACCAATCCCAATCCGCCGGAAAGCCTTGCAATCGGCTGGCTTGTTCACGTGTCAGGCATGGTACGGTCTCAACCGGCGCGACATCGGCTGGATGCGGGGCGTCCAGATAGCTGGGGCGAACGGGTTCGGCAGATGTCCGGACGATTGCCGGCGCAGGCTCATCGATACTTCGCACTCCGCGGCCGCCGACGAAAGGCCTTACGAAGACAGCACCTACCTCCAGTAGGGCTCGATCCGCGTCGTTCAGTGCGACATCGACGGGCATCGGATGTCGCGAGGATTGACGGATCGTAGGTGCGGGGCCGTCTATGCTCCATAGGCGTCTTCGACCGTAGACGCGGGGATGGGCATGAATCGCTTCGCTTACGATGCCGCCGAGAACATCTCTGATCGTTGTCGGCCTTGTGCTTGCCAAGTCACGGATGGCAGAGTTCAGGAATCCGTCGGCCTCGTCGAGCCGCCCGACGACGATGAAACGTTTCCGGGACTGGCCGACACCATACTTCGAGGCATCCAGAACCATTTCCGTCAGGCCGTAACCGGCACGGACGAGCAGGTCGCGGGCCGTTGCCCAAGCCGCCGAATTCCTGGCCCTCGGCACGTTCTCGAGCAGGATCCAGGAGGGGCGGGCGATGATCGAGATCATGGCGAAGGCAATCAAGAGGGTGGCTCGTTCCCCTTCAACCTGCTTTCCCGCCGAAGAAAAGTCCTGGCAAGGCGGGCCGCCGACAACAAGGTCAGGCCGTAATGCCGCGATTGTCGGCGCGACCGTCATGATGTTCGAAAGGTCCGCTACCTTGGCGATTTCTCCCAAGTTGGCTTGATAGACCTTTATGGCTTCCGGCCAGATATCCAGCGCCTGTATTATTTCGCATCCCGCCCTCTCCAGGCCGAGGGACAGCCCCCCTGCGCCGCAGAACAATTCGATCGTACGCACCTTGCACCCCGGAACGACCAGATTCGTTGTGGGACCCTAGGCATCGGGGCAGACGCGAAGCTTGCCACGACGACAGGTTGACATCGTCGCCCATACACGTGGCCTCGCCCGTCGGCATCACGGTGGTGAAATCTCGACGCTGCTGACGGATGCCTAGGCGACCCTCGATAGGCACGAGTTTGCCCCGAACCGTAACGGGCTTCTCCGTTACGAGTTTGCCCTTGTTGATCGTCGGATGGGCCGCCTCCGGACATCGCCGGCTGATGGCGGCGCTTTTCTTCGTCGGCCATTGACGTGCGCTGAAATCGCGAACCACCCTAAAAGATAAACCCCGCCTTCTTCGCGCTTGCAGGCGCTCCAGCGGGGTCATCACGGGTGATAAAATGGTGTATCTCGGGTCAGACGGCGTCAATCCGCCATCTATGTGTTATCAAGTTCGTGATTCACGGGATTTGATCCTAAATCATATTGACGCTATACATAAGTCAACACCATTTGTTGTCAACACGAAATCACTCGATGCCAGCAAGCACGAGTTCACGACGCGGTGGCAAGAAGCGCGGCGGCTAAGGGAGGCCATGGCTGAACGGCGTCGGCCACGGCGCGGAGACATATCTCAGCAGGATCAGGAATTCATTGCCCAGGCCCTTGGCCGTCGTGACCTCATCCATCGTCGACTCAAGGACGGCTTCCGCTTCCACGGTGGCCAGATCGGTGGACGCTGGCGACCTGCTTTCACGGAGCAAGGCCTACGCTCCACCCATGAGCACAACCTTCAGCGGATCGTCCAGATCTCCCCGCGCAGAAGCCAGATGCAGGTCGGTCGAGCCAAGGACATCATGGCCGGTACCGATGCCAAGATTTTCGGACTAGATGAACCATGGATCGTGCTCAACTGCGAAGTGCGCTCGGCGTTCCGGATCGACCTCGATATCACCTTCGCGAACTGGGATGCGCTCAAGTACGAGATCGAGCAACTGTCGCTTCCCTGCCTACCCCACATCGTCGTCGGCTTCGAGGACGACGATGGCCGCATTGAACGTCCCCATCTTTTATATCTGCTACCTTTCAATCAAGGTGTCTGGTTCTCTGATGATCCCCGATGCCGGCGGGACGTGATGAGCCTGTTCCGTGGTGTTCACGCTGGTCTTACGAAACGGTTCCTGCACCTCGGTGCCGACCCTGGTGCCCTATCGAATCCCATGAGGACGAAGAACCCCTTGAGCCCGTTCTGGAGCTTCAGGGCGTGGAACGAGGATGCCTTTCCCACCATGTCGGAATGGGCCGAATGGGTAGACACGTCCGCCACCAGGGAACGGCTGATCCGGGAAAGCGCTGCTGCACTCGCCGGAACGGATCGGAAGTCATCGAACCTCTTGTTCACGACTTTCCAGGCGTGGTGCTATGAGACCCTCCGCGACCTCCATCGCGCGGCCGACCCAGCCTATACCGCCGCCGTTCTGCGGAAGGACCAGGACGCATTGGCCGAGATGCTGCTCAACACAATCATCGGCAGGGCTTCTGCGGGGGCGGAGAACCCCAGGCAGGCACAAGCCATCCTTTACCGCGTTGTGGACTACGCCGCGGCGCATTGGGATCCTGCCCGATGTTCCCGAGATGACGGCCGTGACCGTGGTGCCGCTGCCGATGTCGTCGATGGGATAAAGGGCACGATCGCGCGACAGGCGGCCGGTGCGCGCTACTCGAACGATCTTCGCCGGGCTCGGTCCGCAACAATGATTCAAGGCGCGATCAAGGAGGCAGAGGCAGCCGGAGAAACGATCACCATCAGCGGCATCGCTCGGAGGACTGGGCTCGACCGCAAGACCGTCCGCTCCCATTGGCCACTCTCCGAGGGGGTGGGGGTGGGGAATACGGTGTATAGTAAAAAAGAAGGCCGCTGCCACGGACTCGACACCATCCGCACATCATCAGCACCAGGATCGACCTCTCCACGTTGAGCGGACCGAGGCTACGACAACGGGGACGACATCTCCGTCAGACTCCTGCTCACCATCGTAGAAGCAATGACCGCAGTGGTCTTGGGAGTGTTGTTTTGGACCGCGTTGGGATTTGAAGACAGGCATCTCACGTATGCTTCCAGTGGGGCTGAAGCCCGAGGAGATAGGCCCTTCGGTTTAGCCGCTGCGGCTGTCCCTGACCCAACGAGGAAGACGCCACCTCTCATCGCGGAGGCTCATCCTCTCCAAGGGCGAGGTGATGAAGGTCATGAGGGGGCGCGCCAGCGCTCCCGTGAGGGCCGTTAAGTGTCCGACGCTCGCGGCTCTGGAATAGGCTGGAGGGTCCGATCCCAAGTCGGCGGAATTGGTCGTTGGGCTGGAAAGGCAATACAGGAAGCTGGATGCCTGGAGGGACAAGAAGCGGCTTGATGGTTCGCCCCCCACCCTCAAGAGGGAGTTGCATGGTATCATTGCAGCCATTAGCGAGTGGGGGTTCGAAGGGGGCAATATGGACGCTATAGTAGGTTTATTTCATGCTGTAACAGCGCTGCTCGCAAAGATGTTCGAGCCCCCTCTTTTTGAAACACTAACCACCGGTGCTTTTGGTGCAATATTCGGTGCGCTTGGTGCGCAGATGGCAATAATAATGGTCCAAACTAGGCAAGGAAAAATAGAGGAGGTAAGGGCTATAAATTCTGCTGAAAGTCTGTGCTTTTCGTTTGTGAATACATTTTTAAGCGTTAAAAAACAGTTGGTGAATGAGTTGTACCAAGCGTATGTGGAGGGCCGAAATTCATACATCTCGGCGCTATCGGATCGCAGCGCTACTAGTAGCGATGGAAAGCCACGAGAGGTGACGGCTCATATAGATTTTCGGCATCTTGAGCCCATCAAATTGCCTAATCATTTATTAGAAAAATTGGTTTTTGAGAAAATTGTAGTTCATGGGCGGGCGCAGGCTGCGGCATTGTCTTATCTGCGAGTGTCGGAATCTTTGGTTCGGACGTTCGAAGTGCGCAATGATTTACTTGAAGAACTAAAGTCTCTCAAATCGGATCCGGCAACGCTTGCCCGTATGTATTTTGGGATTGCTCTCGATTCAGAAGCTATTCTGGACGAAAGATATGCCAACGTAGTATTGGCAATTCGTAAGCAAACAGATGATTGTATCCAATTTTTGATGATATTATCTGATGATCTGACTGCGCGCGGGAGAAAGATAAAGGGCTTTCTACCTGAGTTTATGTCGTGTTTGCCCAGGATAGCTACAGCGGACTGGAGTAAGGTTGAGCCGGGTCTTCTACCTGACCCCGCGCAATATAACGATTGGCTAAGCGGATTTCACGCCCGCCGGAGCAGGGCCGAACAAATCTGGAAGTGGGTAAAGGCAATTCCAGCAAAATTTTCTTCGCCTCCTGATCGATCGTGACGTCGTGTCCCGCTATAGAGGGGGCGACCACGGCTCCGCATATGCGGCTCTTTCCGTTCCCGCCGAGGTGGGGGCAGGCGAAGAACTACCCACCGTGCGGACAGGGTCGTGAATGATGCCGACCCCGAAAGGGGTTGGCCGACAATAAGAGAAGGGCTCCAGGATCACCTCCTGGAGCCATTTTTCTTGTCACTGTACTGGGGCAGCATCGGTCTGTCCGCCTTGGCGCGTATTACACCATGGCTTGTGTAGCATCTTCCTATCCCCCGCCGGCTACGCTGGGATCGTCCCTCTGGTGCCCCCAGGCTGCATGTGCGTCGCTCCGATATTTGGTGTCTCCACGCCCATGCTTCGCTATTCTTATCTGCTCCCGAAAATCGTCAGACCGACGGCAGACGATCCCACGAATCGGAGAGCGGTAATGTATTTCGATACTCGTGGACCTGTCTGAACGTAATTTGTCGCGCTTATATGATGCCATGACTTGTTCAGATCTAGCCGGTGGCTGATCCTCTTAGAAACCAGGGGAGTAGCCAGCCGTGGTGATTTCGCCACTTCGCGCTCATCCCCAAGCTGGCAAGGGGGAGAATGCCTCCCCCGTTGACCCCCACTCCCGAAAAGAAAGGAGCCGAGCATGGAGCACCACACCATCAGATCGCCCTGCGGGAACCCGTCCGTCTACGTCCGCCTCGATCCGTCGATTTTCCACGCCCTCGACGCCACCGCAGCGGATGCTGGGCTTTCGCGTGCGGGTTGGGTCCGCCGCGAGCTCATCCGGGCACTGTCTGCAACCCATGGCGATTTCCAGCTTCGCCCCTCGCCTCCGTCTCCGCCGCGGCGACCGGCCGTCATCCCGGCCGCTGATCTCGTCGAGGTCTCCTGCATGGCGGCGGCACTCTCCCGCACCGGCGGCGCGGTCGTCCAGCTCACGAAGGCGCTCCGCGAAGCCCGCCACGTCGCCCATGCCGACGCGGAAGAAGTCCTCAGGGGTCTCCGCACCGTCCAGCGCGACGTTGCAGGTCTCGTCGCCCGCCTGGGTGCCTGATGATTGCCGGCGCGACCCGCGGAAGTGGCAGCGCGGCCTTGAGCCGTCACCTCCTGTCCCGGAAGGGTGGACAGGCGGTGCGAATCCTTGAGGCCCGTCACCTTGTGTCCGAAGGTCTGCGCGCCCAGATCGCCGAACTGGTGGCCGCTTCCAGACGCGCCAGGACGGACCGACCCGTCCATCACCTTCACGTCGACCCGCCGGAAGGCGCCGATGCCGCCTCGGTCATGAAGGTTTTCGTGACGCATTACGAACGTGAGTTCGGGCTCGAAGACGTACCAAAATGCGGCGTTGAGCACGTCAAGAACGGCCGCCGCCATTTCCACTGGGTCTACAGTCTGGTGCGGCCCGACGGCCGGGTGGCCAGCCTTTCCCACGAGTATGCGCGCCGCGAAAAAGTCAGCCGCATGGTTGAGTTCGAATGCGGCTTGGCCATGATCAAAGGCAAGCACAACAGGGCGGTTGCCGCCGCTCTCAAGGAAGACGACCGACCCGACATCGCTGACGCTATGGGAGCCGCCGGGCTGCTGGGAGGCCGCCGCCAAGTCGCCCCACAGACTCCGCAGGAGCGCGCCCAGGCCGATCGCACCAGCCTCCCGATTGCAGACGTCCGCGTTGCCGCCCTGGACGCTTGGCGATCGTCGGACTCCGGCCCGTCCTTCGCCGCAGCGCTCAAGGAACGCGGCTTTCGCCTCGCTCAAGGTGATCGCGGCCCGATCCTGTTCGATCGCGCCGGTGGAACGCACTCGCTCACCCGAACCTTATCCGCCGCCGCTCGCATCGAGGGCGATCGAATTCCCGCCGCCACCGTCAAGCGGCGGTTGGCCGACTTCCCATTGCGAACCATCAAAGAGGAAAAGACCGATGACCGATCACCCGGACCAGAGGCAGCATCAGATGCGCATGATCTACGACCAGTCGAAGGGCGCGCACCACACGTCAAAGCAACTCCTACCTCTCCTGAACCTGTTGGAGCCGCCCGAGGGGCAAGGGAGCCTGGACGAGATCAAGGCCTTGCTGACGACGATCGTCCAGATCCTGGGCCAGCATTCGGATGTGCTAACCGAGCTCAAGGCCCGCATCGAACGCGCTGGACCGAGTCCGACCGGGCAGCAATAGCCGCTCTTCGTCGAGCCGACGTTACCGGTATCCGCGCCCAGGCGGAGACCATCCGCATGCGTCCGATCAGCCATGCTGTCCGTGACCGCGCTGCGGCTCACGCCCTGTCCCGGATCAACGTCAGGGACCTGTCACGTGTCGCGCATCGAATGCTCTCATCGGCTACCGCCGGCAGGAATTGGCGCCATCCTGAATCCTACGAAGGGATGGATTCAACGATGGCGATCAAGGGGGTTGGCCCGACATCTGGGCGCAGACAGGATTATAAGACGAAGCTCCTTGAAGGGGTCGTCCCCAGTTTCAACGCCAGTCCCTACTTTGACGACCTTCACATGGTCAAAGCTGGCGGTGCATCCACGCCTACGCGCATTCTGTTGCGCGATCGGGGGTGGGTTGAAATTGATCGCCGTGCTGGCATCGTCAGAGCCTGGGGCCAGCCTGGTCGTGCCGACGCTCTTGCCCATGAGCTCGCCGCCGCTGGGGGCTGGGGCTTTGAACGTCTGGAACCGTCAGGCGAGGCCGCCCGAGCAGGTGTCACGACTCCGCGCCCCGTTTCCGTGTCACGTCACACGACGGACAATCTGGTCGCTTGGTGGCGCGAGCGCGGATTCGACGCGGTCGCGACACCCGAGGGCGCATGGATCGATGCTGGAGGCTCCCATCTCCACGATACCGGCCTCCACGTGGAACTCCACGGCCGCCTGACTCCCGACGCGGCCCGTGCCCTTATCCTGAAAGCCAACGAAGCGTGGGATGGCAGCGCAGAGTTGTCTGGCCCTTGGTCCCGTCCTGATCGCGATACCCTGTGGCTCGAAGCGCAGCGCGCTGGTGTCGAGCTCCACAGGTGCAATCCCTCAGATGCCGCCCGCCGGGCATGGGACGAGGAGGTTCGCGCAGCCAGGGCCCACGATGAAGCCATCGGCTTGGTCCGTACCGGCAGTCGTGAAGCCGAAACCCTGCGTGCCGCCGCGGCCGGTGACGTGGCCGCACTTGGACGATTGAGCCCGGAACTTCGTGCATTCGTCAGTTCGTATCTCGACGACGAGCAACGTAAGGAACTCGCCGAGGCCGACCCCGCGGACCTCATTCCGGAGCTGCGCCGATTCCGTTCGCTCGGCGCCGATGAGATCGCCATGAGGCGTCGTCAGCCCGATGTCCAGCAGCCCGACAAGCCTGGGCCGGACGATTTCGAACAGGCCCCAAGGGAGGCGCAGGACAAACCGAAGGACGACAGTCCCGACATCCCCGATCTCGCGATGTGACAATGCGCGACCCCGATGTCAGCCGACTACGGCGATACGTGAACCGCCGCGCCCGCGGCGATGTCCATAACGAATATGTCCGTTACGATCCTGGCATCGGCGCCTGGCTCCTGTGCGACCAGCGGACCGCCCGGGCGCACGAGCGTTGGCGACGGATCCGACACCGGGGGCAGCCCTGGTGCCCGGTCCTTGGACTGGATGCAACCATCGCCAGGGACACCGCTTTGCAGGCGTTCTTCGAGACCATCATCGTCGACGAATGGCGTCGCATTGAGCTTGCGGTCCGTCGCCGCCCAACGCGATGTCTGCGGGAATGGCGAGATAAGGGGAACCGTCTCATCCTGGTTGCACGGGCTGCCGCCGAAGGAAAGCGCGTGCCAGGCAAGATGGCGGGATGGCCCTCGAAGCGCGGCATCGGCACGCGCTCTCTGATGCCGGTGCGCTGATTGCGCCGTTCCAGGCGGAACATCCACGTCATCCGATCCGCTCTCTCCGCGAACGGCAATCGGTTGATGGCCGCGGCCGCCGGAAGCAGTATTGTCCACGAACGACTGTCGGACTGGTCAGGGCAGCGCGGATGGGATGCTCGCGCCCTCTTGGAGCAATGTTGGTGGCATCTAGATTCGCGTGATGGGTCATTCCTGCCGATGCGAAGCCGCCGCTGTAGGATCGGAATTCGATGGCAATTTCGTAGCCTGAGCCGGACATGGGGCATTCCCAACCATCGAATGCGAACCATCATGTTCGCGCCTCGGCTAAGAATGGTCGTCGTACATTAGGCCCAGGAATAATCGCGCCACACCGGAACCCTCCTCAGGTGTCCTGCATGCCACCCACTATGATCTCGCGGATGAGCGAGCCATCCCAAACGAGCCCTATCTGGGCCTCGTTCGGATGATCGGTGGGCACGCGCCCAGAATATACACCGAGGAAGCGGTTCATCGGCTGCCCCAGGTGCGCAACGATGCCTGGGACTGTCATGTGATTGGTCCAGCTTCGACGGATGACAGGCGAGCCAGACATGCCAGGACGAGAGGCTGTGTCGACAAGCATGTAATCCGTCGTTATCCGGACGATTTCTGGTTCCGACGCGATACTGCCTCGCTTCCATACGGGAAGGCCAGGCGGGCCGATTTTGAACGGATATCCCAAGATGAAGACATCCATCCCTATCTCTACACGGAGATCGTCCTTCGCGAGCTCGTTGATCGGGTACATCGTCATCGGAAGCGATGGTTCCGATAAAGGCAACACGACGATGTCGACTCGTTTTCCACCAGGATAAGCCAGCCAAAGTGGCTTTCCATCGTCGTCCAGAATGTGGAGATCCCATCGACGCTTGTCGAATATCCCAGTCTCCACGGTGAACATGGTGCTGATGCGGTTGGGTATGCCGCCCATCTCATGTAGGCATTTTCCATTGAAAAAATCGCGCCCGGACAGAACGTGCCAATTCGTCACGAGATAATTCCGGTTTGCCTCGCGCCATACGAACCCGGTCCCTTGACCGAGCCACGTTTCATCAAAGAATAGCTCGATCGGAACGGTCACCAATGAGAACTGATCCAGCGTCGTCATGTGCCGCCCCACGCTTTGAGATGGTCCTCGATCGTCGAGCATTTGGGATGGCGCATTAACTATGAACACCAGGCTGATGCGGTCAGACCGAGGGACCGTTGCTCCTGGGTCCCATTAGACTGAGAACGTTCCCACAGAGCTAGCGGAGCTAGGTTCCGAGGCGCGCCAATGTTCAATGTCACGCCCAATGAAATTGCTCAACTGACTAATGTCGAGCATCACATTGTGTATTCTTTTTAACCAACCCAAATTCACCTATTGCCTTGATCGAAGCCGGTAATGTGCCACATTCCAGCCTTGGCGGCGTTCGGTCGCCACGAGGTGGAGACTAATGTCGACAACCGCTCTGTCCTCTGAGATCTCGCGTCTGACACGCGACATCGCCGATCTCCAGAAGAAACGCGGCGATGTGGCGCGGAAGCGTGGCGATGTCATGGCGAAAGTCGACAGGGCCCATCGAGCGATGGCATCCGCCAAAGATCTCCGCAAAGCCGCCGACCAAGCAAAGGCTTTGTCGGGGCTCCAGAATGAACTGTCGCGTATCGAAGGTGCAGATGCCGACCTGTTGCGTAAGCTAGCCGACAAGGAAAAATCTCTCAGCGATAGGCGCGCCCGGCTGGCAAAAGAAGAGGCCGGCCAGGCCAAGCGTCTGCGCGAGGAGAACAACCGAGAGCTCGATCGACAGCGCCGTGCCGCAGATGACCTCCGGCGTGCCATCTCGTCCACGTCGCGCTCGATCACCACGGCCGGCTCGGCCGGGTTCGAGAAGGCGACTACGGAGGAGCCCGACTACGACTTCTTCATCTCGCATGCGTCGGAAGACAAGGATGAGGTGGCACGCCCGCTTGCGGAGGCGCTCGGCGCGTTGGGGTGCGAGGTCTGGTACGACGAGTTGACTTTGAAGGTCGGGGACAGCTTGCGACGTTCCATTGATAAGGGCATCGCCCGCTCTCGTTTCGGTGTGGTGGTGCTATCGGAGACCTTCTTCAAGAAGGATTGGACACAACGCGAGTTGGACGGGCTGACGCAACAGGAAATAGCCGGCGAGAACCGCATCCTGCCACTCTGGCATAGGGTGACTGCCACCGAAGTCAGAAAGTTCAGCCCCTCGCTTGCCGATAAGGTCGCTCTGAGCACCGCCACGAAAACCATTGATGAGATTGCTAGCCTACTGAAGAGCTTGATCGGAGCCGCTACTTCGCAATCGGTCCTCAAAGACACTGCACCAGAGACGTAGCGTTAATTCAGCGCCATCCATTGGCTGGATAGAGCCAGGAAACGAACATCGGCGATTCGCCAAAAGTGCTTCTGTCCCCAGCCCTACGCTAGTCGAAACCCGATTTGAGGTGTTTGGCTGGCGGCCAATCTGGCGACAGATAGGCTTGGAAGGCCTAGGATGCCCTAGTAGGTTCGACCTCTGGAACGAGGTCCAAGATGGTCTGCGTACCTTTTGTCGGCTCCAGATATGCCTCAGTATCAAGGCCGAGGGCCTTCAGGAAGGGAGCGTCCCGCAGTTTATCGCGTAGGCCCAGCATCCGCTTCTCGGCACGGCGGATGAAGACGTTGTAGGTCATCGGAATGATCCGAACCCGTTCGCTCCAGTCCGTGCGTTCGCCGGTCTCTGTCGGGTCGACCCGTGAGCCCAGAATATAGCAAGTAACGGTGGAGGCCTCGGTGACTAAGCCTTTGTTGACCAACTCTTTCACATAGCGCCAGGGCTGCTCCTTCTCATTGGAGCCGATGATCACCCCGACCTTTTTGATCTCGGCGATCACTAGGCGCGAGACACCGGCGACATCGTGGCCCAGATCATGGGAGTCACGGCTGTAAAAGCCAGCGCTGCCGTCCGGCAGCATCGCGAAATCCGGCCGCTGTTTTGAGCCGGGCACATCCTTGCCAAAGATCGTCCGGATCACCTCGGACATGCCTCGATTGCTGGTAAACTCCAGGCTTTCAAACTCGGGTCCGAACACCCAGAGGCTCCGCTCGAACAGTGGCTGCAGGTCGCCGACCTCGGCGAGGCTTTCGTCCCGCAGTTTCTGGTCAAGCTCCTCAATGAGCTTCAGCCGGCTTTGCACCTCATCAAGTGCGATCTTGGCGGTGCGCACCGTCCAGTTGTTCAGGAGGCTGTGCAGCTCATCAAGGTCGCCCGGCTTCATGGCGTGTAGCTGCTGTATCAGTCCGTACTTCGAGTACGCCAGTTCGAGCTTTGCCAGGATGCCCGCGACCTGCCCGAGCTCGTCGGCAGAGATGCTAGGACAGGTGTCTACAACCGCATCGACGAAGTCGTTCCACCGGTCCCGGCTAGCCGGGGCCAAGCGCGCGACAGCGCCGCTCAGGTTGTCCCGGATTGCCGCCTTTGTCTCGCTACGGCGCTCAGCCGTAAACCCAGTCAAAAACTCGCGGATCTTTGCGAATACTGCTTCCCGCGTCGCCAGCCAAGCCGGGTTGCGGGGATCGAAGTCGGACCAATCCGGCAAGGTTGCCGCGGCCTCGGCCAGGAAGTCGGCGCGCGCGATGAACTGGAATCGCTTCGCCTCATTGGTGCGGCCATCGAGCTCGAAGCCAGTCCATCCGGGTCGTCCGACCAATCGGTTGTCGACCCACCAGGCGATCCCATGTTGGCGGGTCGTCCTGTCCGCCTTCTGGGTGTCGATCACGACAAGCTTGGCCACGCCGAATCCGACGATCTCGACCTCCAACTCGCGGATCTTGCCGGCTGGCACGTCCTCAAAGGTGACCGTGGTTCCGTCGACTATGACCTGGAAATTTGGGTCGGCCAGAAAGCGGGTGCCAATGACTTCGCGCACCTCTTGCGCCGTCATGTTGACACCAGTCCCGTTGGGCGCGGAAATCTCCGTGCCATGGCCCAAGATTTCGTCGCGTTCTCCGACTAGCTTCATGTCGAAGGGGACGTTGATGCCGCGCTGGACCTCGTAGGTGGCTTCGTAGCCATCGCGCCAAGTTCGCACGACGTAGGGGTCGCCGAAGCGAAACGCGGCATGGCGACCCTTGCCATTGCGGCCATAGGACCGGCGAGGCCCGAACTCCTTCAACCCCTCCGGCGGGGTCGCCGTAGCGCCCTCCTCGGTCAGCTTGTTGTAGTCCAGGGTTCGCCAGCGGCGCTCGAACTGCGCCTTGGACATGCCCTTGCCGTTGTCGCTGATCGAGAAGACTTGCTCGTTTCCTCGTTCGGCCCAACGGATATCGACCCGCGTCGCCCAGGCATCCCAGGCATTGGCGACGAGCTCGACGATGGCGATTTCCGGATCGCGGATAATTTCGCCGGCATGCCGTTCAAGAAAGCGCTCGTCGAACAGTGCGCCCTGAGACTCAGCCATTGCGTCCCCTCGCTACCGCAAGTAGTACGGCGTCCCACGTGAGTGCAGGGTAGTCAAGGTCGTCGGGCGTCATTGTCGGCGATGCCGAGCATCATATCGCTGCTGAGCGCGCGATCCCACGCCGTTACGGATGTTGTCGCCTTCGCCAGGACTCGCCCATCGTGATGGCCCGCCGTCGGCCCTTCCTTCCCGATCATCGAGCTAGGAGGATGTAAGCGATGGTTCCCGCAACAACTATGACGACTGTCATGCGAATGGCTAGAGTGCCGTACCACTGCATGCGTGCCACTAAGGGGAGTGAGCGGAGCCACGCCCTATGGTCTGATTTGCGAGCATCTTCATAACGTTGATTGACCCGCCATCCCATCAGAACCTCGAAGATCAATAGATTGCAACGTGGAGCGCTGTCGAAACCCCGAGCATCCGAGGCGCCCACTTAATCCTGGGTGTGGAGCAGTTCTCGAAGAGGCATGCTCAGGCATCCTAAGATGCTCACGGCGCCCGATGTCGCGGCATGGCAGGTGCTCGTGACCGCGGTGCCACGATGTTATCTTCATGCGAACTCTGGCGGTGGCGTTGATAGTAACGAGACGAGGCGGTAATGGAAGACATTGAGGATTACGAGAAATCCATGCCGCGCGAGCCGGAGGAAATCGAGACGCAGGAACTCGATCACGCCCTGCGCGCATTGAAGCTGCTCCTGGATGTCGCAGTCAATTGCACTGCCGCCATGAGTGTCTCGTCGGCGGCAGTCGTTTTATGGTGAAGTCATAGTTTAGAAAAATCACAGACCGACGGGGTATTTGGGAGGGCCGAAGTCGCTAATATAAGCGCTATATTCGTTTTCAGTTAGCGGGCCGCTTGCAATTACCTTGTACCGCTCCCTCATCTTATTTCCAGGTATTGACCTGAGGTCTACCCAATATCCGGCATCAACGGTGCATATGACGAACTCGGTATTTTGTTCATCGTATTCCGTGATAACGCAAGTGCCGCGATAGCAGGAAAATCTGTCAGTATCATCATTTAGGTTCTTTATATGAACATCGCAAGGAAGAAACCTTCCTCCGACATAGCACGATGTTCGATATTTTCCATTTAATGGAGTTAGGCCGAAAATCGCGATTTCTCCATAATATACGGCCGTCTGCCCAGTGGGTCCGTCTTCAATCGAAAATTCCGCTCCGGGCTTAAATCGTACAATTTGTCCGTTCGTGTTCCTGATTTCGGTTTCCGTAGAAAAATTTATTACTGCCCCTGAAGCCAAAGGTTTTGAATGCGAAATGCTGCTGCTAGTCGGGCCGTTTATGTGTGTGACTCTCCAAGTCATTCTCAGTCCCCCAATGACTACGTTAAGCAATCGAAAGACTAGAGAAAAATTGCGTCATTGCAATCAAAAAGGAGGTTTCTTCTCTCTCGACTTTAGCGGGCATGCTTCGGTAAATTTAATGTATCACACTATCAGCAGATTATGCCGCCCCGGCGGCGGCCACCTCCAGCGCCCGTTTGGCGGTTTCCTGGCCGCGCACGTCGCGCAGGTCCAGCCCGCCCTCGCGCACGGCGCGAATGCGCGGATCGGGCCGGGCCAGCACCTGGCGGCCGGTGACGTGATTGGCCAGTTGGATCAGCGAGCACGGCGCCAGGATTTCCATGTCCGGGCTGGCCCAGGCGGCCTCGGCGCCGCAGGCGGCGGGGCAGATCAGGCCATGGCCGCGGGCATTGGCGCCGATGGCGGCGGGCAGCACCCCGGCGACCGAGGCGATGGAGCCGTCCAGCCCCAGTTCGCCCACCACGGTGAAGCCGTTGAGCGCATCGGGGGGAATGGCGCCGATGGCGGCCATCAGCCCCAGGGCGATGGGCAGATCGTAATGGGAGCCTTCCTTGGGCAGATCGGCGGGGGCGAGATTGACGGTGATGCGCCGCGCCGGCAGAGCGAGGCCCGAGGCGATCAGCGCCGCGCGCACCCGCTCCTTGGCTTCCGTCACCGCCTTGTCGGGCAGGCCGACGATGGTGAAGGCAGGCAAGCCGGGAGCCACATGCACCTGGACGTCGACGGGGCGGGCATCCACCCCTTCGAAGGCGACCGTTGCCACCCGCTGGATCACGCCCGCGCCCCCACGCCACCAAGCCCGCCCTCACGGTAGTGGAGGCCGGAACGGGGCACAAGAACGAATTAAGAACGGGCGTTGATGCGGTCTTTATGGCCGGGGAGCGCCTTTCCCATCGCGCCTTGATGTGGGGCGGGTGGAGAAAGGCCGGGAAAGGCTGATTCCCATGACCCTGCTGTCGCCCCTTCGCTCCACCTCTGCCCGTCCCATCCCTCCGGCCCGCCGCCGCGCCCGGCAGGCGCTCTCGCGGGTGGCGAGGTATCAGCCCGGCCCGTTGGCGGGCATGCTGATCAAGGTGGCGGTGTTCGCGCCGCTGCTGGTGGGTGCGTTCGCGCTGCGGTGGGCCGTGCTGCTGTTTCAGCCCTGAGCGGCGCGGGGGTTCATGGCCATGGCGCGGCCAGCGAAATCATCGGCCAAAAACGGCGGCTGCTTGTAGAAGCCGGCCAGCCAGCTGGCGAGCAGGCAGAACTCCTCCAGCTTGACCAGTTCGTCCAGGGAGTCGTCGGGAAAGTGGATCTCGAACGCCTCGGCGACGATTTCCATCACCTGTTCGACCTGTTCGGCATCCAGGCCCAGATCCTTGTCGATGGCGGCGTGGCGGGTGAGTTGCTCTTCCGGAATCCCATATTCGTCGCGGATCAGTTTGACGATCCAGCGAAACATGTTCATCCAGTTCTTGACCTCTTCGGAGCCGCGCATTCCGTTCCCCGGGCCTGATCATCTTCGGGTGGCCGACATAGGGCCAGGGCGTCAGTTATCACGCGAACCTTGACTTCAGCTTGCATCTGCGGCGCTGTCCCGAATTTTTTTGACGGTATCAAGGTAAATTATGGGGCGTGAGCACCACCAGCTTCAGCCGGTCGCTGGGGGCGGGCGACAGCGTGACCTGCTCGAACCGCAGCAGGGCGCCGGACGCGGCGCGGAAGCTGCGGGTCCCCCCTTCCCGGCCCAGCACCGCCTGCGCCTCCCAGATCCCCGCGAATAAGGGCGAACGCGCCCGCAGGTCCGCCACCAGGGTGGCGAGGGCGGGTTCGGTGATGTAGCGCGAGGTCTCGGCGCGGAATTCCGCCAACACCCGACGTGCCCGCTCGCCATGATCGGGAATGAGCGTCACGGCGGCGGGGTTCAGGAAGATGAAGCGCAGCAGATTGGTGTCGGCGGCATCCGGGTCCAGCCAGCCGCGCAACAGTGCCGCCGCCGGTGGATTCCAGGCGCGGGCGTGCCAGGTGCCGTCCAGCAGATAGGCGGGAAACGGCAGCGCCGCGATCATCTGCGTCAGCGGGGCCAGCGCCTCGGGGGTGTCCGCCGCCGGCGGGGCGGGGTCGCGGCGGCCCGCCAGTTCGAACAGATAGGCCCGCTCGGCCGGCGACAAGGCCAAGGCCCGCGCCAGCCGCCCCACCGCGGCGGCGGAGAGCGAGACATCCCGCCCCTGCTCGATCCAGCTGTACCAGGTGAGGCTGAGGCCGGCGATCTGCGCCATCTCCTCCCGGCGCAGGCCGGGGGTGCGGCGGCGGCGCAGGTCGGCAAAGCCGAAAGCGGCGGGATCCATGCGCTCGCGCTGGGCGCGGACGAAGGCGGCCAGGGCCAGGCGGCGGGACGGATCGTGGGGGGCGATCATGGCACTAGATATACCAGGATAAAATTGCATCTGGCACCAGTTTATCAGAGTTCTAGACCTGTACTCCTGCTGCGGCGGCGGGCCTCTCCCTCACCGGGGGCCGGCCGTTCCGCGCCGGCCGTCTGGACGCAGGTGCCGGACGGGTGCAATCCGTGTCACACCTCCCGTGTCACGCCTGTTGGACGGCCGCCGCATCGCGGGGCCGGTCCTGTGAAGGAACGCCGCCATGACCACTGATCCGTCCGCCGCTTCCGCTTTGGCTTCCCCCGGCCATGAAGGCCTGGTCTCGGCCCAGTTCAGCCCCCGCGCCGAGGCCTATGTCACCAGCCTCGTTCATGCCCAGGGCGCGGATCTGCAGGCGCTGGCGGCGGCGCTCACCGGCCATGCCGGGGCGCGGGTGCTGGATCTGGGCTGCGGCGGCGGGCATGTGAGCTTCACCGCATCGCCGCATGTGGCCAGCGTGGTGGCCTATGATCTGTCCGAGCGGATGCTGGAGGCGGTGCGCCGGGAAGCCGGCGCGCGCGGGCTGGGCAATATCGAGACGCTGCAGGGGGTGGCGGAAAAACTGCCGTTCCCCGATGCCAGCTTCGATTTTGTGGTCTCGCGCTTCAGTGCCCACCATTGGGGGAATATGGCGGCCGGGGTCGCGGAGGCCCGCCGGGTGCTGAAGCCCGGTGGCCGCGCCATCTTCATGGATGTGGTGGCGCCAAAGGCGGCGCTGCTGGACAGCTTCCTCCAGACCATCGAGATGCTGCGCGACCCGTCCCATGTGCGCAATTATTCAGTGGCGCAATGGATCGAGACCGCGCGCGCGGCTGGCTTTGCCCTGGTGGGGACGCCGGTGGAGCGGCGGCTGCGGCTGGAGTTCGCCTCCTGGATCGCCCGGATCAACACCCCGGAGATCCACGCGGCGGCCATCCGCTCGCTTCAGGTCGGCGCGTCCAAGGATGTGCTGGCGCACTTCGCGGTGGAGCCGGACGGCACCTTCACCCTCGACACGGCGGACATGACCTTCGCGCCGGTGTGAGACCTGACGTCTACTTCTTCTCCAGGAGCAGGTTGCCCTGCTTCTGGATCACGTCCTTGATCTTGGTGGCGGCGATGTGGAGCAGATAGGGCAGCTCCACCGCCAGATGCACCGCGTCCTCGGCCACGTCGACCTTGCCGGACACCTGCTGGCCCATGGCGGCGAGGCGGAAGTCCAGGCGCTCGTTGATCCAGGTTTCCTCCATGATGGTCACCTGGCCGGAGAACTTCTCCCGCAGCATGCCGGCGCCGCCCTGGATGCGGCGCACCGCCTCGTCCTTGCCGAGCGAGTGGGGGATGGAGACGGTCAAAGGCTGCGGCGCCATGTTCTCATTCCTGCTGTGGTGCGCGTGCGCGCGATCATCACTCTGCGGCATCAACCGCCGAGGGGCGGCGCCGGTTTCCCGGCGCGGCCCGACATTCAAGCCCGGTCGATACTCAGGCCCGTTTGGCCTCGATGCTGTCCCAGATCTGGGCGGCGATGTCCGGTCCGCCCAGGCGCTTGATGGCGCGCAGGCCGGTGGGCGAGGTGACGTTGATCTCGGTGAGATGGCCGTCGATCACGTCGATGCCCACGAACAGCAGGCCGCGCGCGCGCAGCTCCGGGCCGATGCGGAAGCAGATTTCCTTCTCGCGGTCGGTGAGGTCGGTGGGCTTGGCGGCGCCGCCGCGGACCATGTTGGAGCGCAGATCGCCCTCGCTGGGCACCCGGTTCACCGCGCCGGCCGCCTCGCCATCCACCAATATGATGCGCTTATCGCCATGCTTCACCGCTGGCAGGAAGCTCTGGATCATCCAGGGCTCGCGGAAGGTGACGGAGAACAGATCGAACAGCGAACCGAAATTCAGATCGCCTTCCGCCAGCCGGAACACCGCCGCGCCGCCATTGCCGTAGAGCGGCTTCATGACCACGTCCTTGAACTCGGCGCGGAACGCCTTGATCTCGTCCAGGTCGCGGGAAATCAGGGTCGGCGGCATCAGATCGGGGAAATCGGTGACGAAGATCTTCTCCGGCGCGTTGCGCACATGGCCGGGATCGTTGACCACCAGCGTATGGGGGTGGATGCGCTCCAGAAGATGGGTGCTGGTGACATAGGCCATGTCGAAGGGCGGATCCTGGCGCAGCAGCACCACGTCATAATCCTTCAGCGCCACCCGGCGCTTCTCGCCCAGATGGAAATGCTTGCCGGCCTCGTCGGCCACGGTCAGCGGCTCGACGGTGGCGAACACCTGGCCGTCGCGCATGGCGAGGCGGTCGGGGGTGTAGTGCACCAGGGTGTGGCCGCGCCGCTGGGCTTCCAGCAGCAAGGCGAAGGAAGAATCGCCCGCGATGTTGATGTGGGCGATGTGGTCCATCTGGACCGCGACCTGAAGGCTCATGGAAAGCTCCGGCGATCGCCCGGACAGGCGAGGTTCCAATCGTGATAGACGCATATCTATAGCCGCGCGGGCACGACCGCCAGACCGTCGGCGGGCGCGGCCTCACGCTTCCAGTTCGAACGCGCCTTCCAGATGGTCGCTGCCGCCGTCCAGGGCCAGCAGGATGGCATCGAACCGCATGTCCAGGCCTGCCAGCTCCGGCCGCTCCGCCAGATAGGCTTCGGCGGCGGCGGCGATGCGGCGGCGCTGGCGCGGACGCAGGCTTTCCGCCGCCTGCGCCAAGTCGCCGCGCAATTTCACCTCGCAGAACACCAGCAGGTCGCCGCTGCGCGCCACCAGATCCAGTTCGCCGGCCTTGGTGCGCAGGCGCCGTTCCAGAATGGTGAAGCCGCGCGCCTCCAGCAGCGCCGCCGCCCGCGTCTCCGCCGCCACCCCGCGCGCATGGGCGGCCTGCTTGCGGCGGCGGGCGGGCGTATCGGCGGGCGGCGGCCGGGCCATGGTCTCGCTCGCCCGCGCTAGTCGGTTTCGCCGGGATCGCGGGCGGGGCTCTCGCCTTGGGTCAGGGCCAAGGCGCGGGCATAGACCTCGCGCTTGGGGCGGCCGGTGGCGGCGGTGACGGCGGCCACCGCATCCTTGAGCGAATGTACGGCCAAAGCGCGGGCCAGCGCGGCATCCACATCGTCATCGGCCGCGGGCGCTTCCAGCGGCGGGCCGATCACCAGCACGATCTCGCCCTTGGGGGCGCCGGCGGCGGCATAGTGAGCGGCCAGCTCCGTGAGCGGCCCGCGCCGCACCTCCTCATAGGTCTTGGTCAGCTCGCGGCAGACGGCGGCGGGGCGGTCGCCCAGCCCGTCCGCCAGATCGGCGAGGCTGTCCGCCAGGCGCGGCCCGGTCTCATAGAGCACCAAGGTGGAGGGCAGGGTCTTCAGTTCGGCGATGCGGTTGCGCCGCTGGCCGCCCTTCTGCGGCAGGAAGCCGTCGAACAGGAAGCGGTCGGTGGGCAGGCCCGCCGTCACCAGCGCCGCCAGCATGGCGGAGGCGCCGGGCAGCGGGTGGATGCGGAAGCCGGCGGCGGCCGCCTCCACCACCAGCTTGTAGCCGGGGTCCGACACCAGCGGCGTGCCGGCGTCCGAGACCAGGGCCACCGCATCGCCGGCCGCGAGCCGCGCCAGCAGCTTGGGGCGCATGGAGGCGCCGTTATGGTCGTGATAGGGCACCAGATGGGTGGTGATGCCGTAGCGCTCGGTGAGGCGGCGCGTCATGCGCGTGTCCTCGCAGGCGATCAGCCCGGCGCCGGCCAGGGTTTCCAGCGCCCGCACCGTGATGTCGCCCAGATTGCCGATGGGGGTCGCCACCACATGCAGGCCGGTCTCCAGCCTGCGGGCCTGAACCGTCTGGCCCAGCAAGGTGAAGGTGCCGTGTCCGGGGCCTGCCGCCGGTTCCGGCAGCTCGGTGAGGAACAGATCGTCGTCGGGCAGGTGGCCGGGACCGGGGGAGGGGATGTCTTCGGCGTCCAGCGACGACGGGGCAGTGCTCTTGCTCATGGCCGCCAGCATAGAGCGGGCGGCGGCGTTGGAATAGCGCAGCGCTCAGCTGCTCCCGGTTTTCAGGCGCCAAGCATCGGTCGCATGGCCCTCTCCCTCAACCCCGGATGCCCGGCTTGGGGACACGCGCGCAGAACGGGTTGTGCGACATGACAGGCGCGGTGGATGCCGGTAACGTGACGCGGGTCATTGGATGTGAGGGCTGTCGCCCTTGCGCGGCTTGCGCGCGCGATGACAAATGCCGTTGGACCGCCCCGCCAGTGGCGCGTCCGGTTGCGGTCCGCAGGGCTGTAGGGTTCGACGAGAACGGAGCCGCGCAGGTTCCGAGGAGAGAATGGTGATCGATCGCGTTCTGCCCCCGGGTGTCTCCCGCCGCGCCCTGCTGACGAGCGGCCTGAAACTGGCCGGCACGGTTTCCGCCGCGTCCCTGCTGGCGGCCTGCGCCGGCGGCGATGCCCCCATGTCGACCGGCGCCGGTTCCCAGGCGGCGCCCACGCCGCCGGTGACCAGCGGGCCGTTGCCCGGCTCCGGCACCATGGTGACGCTGATTCTGCCGCTGGGCGCGCAGGGCAATGCGGCGCTGGCCGGCCAGGCCATGAAGAATGCCGCTGAACTGGCCATGTCCGAAATGGGCCAGCCGCCGATCCAACTGGTGATCAAGGACGATGCCGGCACCACCCAGGGCGCCCGCACCGCCACCGAAGCCGCCATCAACGAAGGTTCGCGCATCATCCTGGGGCCGCTGTTCGCCCATGCGGTGGGCGCGGCGGCGCAGGTGGCGCGGCCGCGCGGCATTCCCATCGTCGCCTTTTCCACCGATACCAACGTGGCCGGCAACGGCGTCTATCTGCTGAGCTTCCTGCCGCAGACCGATGTGGAGCGGATCATCCGCTTCACCGCCAGCCAGGGCAAACGCTCGTTCGCGGCGCTGCTGCCGGAAAACGCTTATGGCACTGTGGTGCAGGGCGCCTTCCAGCAGACGGTTTCGGAAGTCGGCGGCCGGGTGACGGCGCTGGAGCGCTATACGCCGGCGCGGCTGGCGGACGCGGTCAAGCGCGTGGCGGACATCTCGGCCCAGACCGACGCCATCTTCATTCCCGACACTGCCGACAGCGTCATCAACGTGGTGCAGCAGCTGGCCGCCACCGGCGTCGATCTCAAGCGCATCCGCCTGCTGGGCACCGGCCTGTGGGACGAACCCCGCCTGGCGAGCGTGCCGCAGATGGACGGTGCCCAATACCCGGCCCCGGATGCCGCCGGCTGGCGCTCCTTCACCGCCCGCTACAAGGCCCGCTATGGCTCCGATCCGGTGCGCACGGCCACGCTGGCCTATGACGCGGTGTCGCTGGTGGGCGCCATCGTGCGCAACCAGGGACCGGAGGGGCTGAACGCCACCACCTTGACCAATCCCTCCGGCTTTACCGGCGTCGATGGCGCCTTCCGCCTGAAGATGGACGGCACCAACGAGCGCGCCTTGGCGGTGATGGAGATCCGCGGCGGTGCCACCACCGTTGTGAGCCCGCCGCCGCGCAGCTTCTCCGGCGGCCAGTTCTAAGGCGGCCAAGCCGGGTGGCGGCTGAGGTCGTGCCGGCCGGCCCGGCGTGCACCCGCCCCAACGGCAACGTCTTGGGGCATCGGAGTCTTGGCCATCGCGCCGCCGGAAATGCGGTTTCCACTTTTCGGCGGCATGCTCTATAGGGTCGCCGGCTACGGCGCCGCGCGCGGCGGGGGCATCCTCGCCGGGTTTCGACGCGCCGACGCGGTTCGACGGCGTGTTGCGGGTCAGAAGAAGGAAGACGGGTCCATGAAAGTGATTGCACCTTTGGCGGGCCTCATTCTGGCCGCGTCCAGCTTCGGCGCCTTGGCCCAGACGGCGGCTCCGGCCCAAGCCCCTGCGGCTTCGACCCCGGCGCCTGCGGCCAGCGCCCCGGCTCCCGCCGATGCCAAGCCCGAGATCCACATCGCCCGCCCGGTGGAGATGATGCTGACGCAGCAGGCGCAGGCGCTCTCCTTCGACGGCAAGGTGCTCACCCTCACCGGCGTCTCGCCCACCGCCGCCTTCACCATCGATCGCCCCGAGCGCATCGGCGGCACCATGAACACCGAGCAGTTCGTGAAGATGTGGAACGCCACGGTGGCGATGATGAAGAACGATCCGCCGAACGTGTCGGTGACCACGCTCGGCCCGGTGCCCACCCAGGCCATCGTCGAGCTGGGCGCGGCCACCCTGTCCGGCACCACGCTGTCGTTCAACGCCGTGGTGCTGGACGGCATGCTGCCGCCCAACGGCCAGCTGGTGGGCATGACCACCGCCCCGACCGTGTTCCGCCCCATGCGTGAAGTGAAGGGGTTCCTGAAGTGCTGGTGGAGCCCCTATTGGACCCAGCGGGTGTGCCGCGCCGATTGGTGAGGCCAAGCTGACGCTCCGAACCGACGAAACGGCGCCGCTCAGGCGCCGTTTTCACATCTGCAAAGCTGTGCATGGCGCCGCACCCCTCGCAATCCGGCCTTTGCGGTGCCATTTTGTTCTCATTAGAGAATCGCGCACGCGAGGATGAGACGGCGATTGCCCCACTCCCATGACCAGAACGGTGCCGACCCGCACGATGATCCCTTCGCCGGGGAGCGCCGCGACCTGAGCGCGCCTCAACGGGGACGTGACAGCGATGTCGCGCGCCCCGCCCTGCGCCCCGGCGGCATCGCCGAGCGGGCGCGGGCGGGTGGGGCCCCGGTGCGGCCGGCCTCCTATCTGAACGGGCTGAACCCCGAGCAGCGCGATGCGGTGGAAACCCTGGACGGGCCGCTGCTGGTGCTGGCGGGCGCCGGCACCGGCAAGACCCGCGTGCTCACGGCGCGCGTCGCCCATATCCTCTCCCAAGGCCGGGCCTATCCCTCGCAAATCCTGGTGGTGACCTTCACCAACAAGGCGGCGCGGGAGATGAAGGAGCGCATCCATTCCATGGTGGGGGATGCGGTGGAGGGCATGCCGTGGCTGGGCACCTTCCATTCCATCGGCGTGCGCATCCTGCGCCGGCACTATGAACTGGTGGGCCTGCGCAGCGGCTTCACCATTCTCGACACCGACGACCAGATCCGCCTGCTCAAGCAATTGATCGCGGCGGAAGGCATCGACGAGAAGCGCTGGCCGGCGCGGATGCTGGCCTCCGCCATCGACGGCTGGAAGAACCGCGGCCTCTCGCCGGAAAATGTCTCGCCCGGCGAGGGCGCCGCCTTCGCCCATGGTCGCGGCCAGATGCTCTATGCCGCCTATCAGGCGCGGCTGAAGGCCCTGAACGCGGTGGATTTCGGCGACCTGCTGCTGGAGGGCATCCGCCTGTTCCGCGAGCATCCCGACGTGCTGGCGGACTATCACAAGCGCTTCAAATACCTGCTGGTGGACGAGTATCAGGACACCAACGTCGCGCAATATCTGTGGCTGCGGCTGCTGGCGCAGGGCTCGAAGAACGTCTGCTGCGTGGGCGACGACGACCAGTCCATCTATGGCTGGCGCGGCGCCGAGGTGGACAACATCCTGCGCTTCGAGAGCGATTTCCCCGGCGCCAAGGTGATCCGGCTGGAGCGCAATTACCGCTCCACCGGCCATATCCTGGCGGCGGCCTCGCACATCATCGCCTTCAATGAGGGCCGCCTGGGCAAGACCCTGTTCTCGGAAGGCGAGAAGGGCGAGAAGGTCTCGGTCACCGGCTCCTGGGACAGTGGCGAGGAAGCCCGCGCCATCGGCGATGAGATCGAGGCCCTGCAACGCGCCGGGCATGCGTTGTCGCAAGTGGCGATCCTGGTGCGGGCCTCGTTCCAGATGCGCGAGTTCGAAGACCGCTTCGTCACCTTGGGGCTGAACTACCGGGTGATCGGCGGCCCGCGCTTCTATGAGCGGGCGGAAATCCGCGACGCCTTGGCCTATCTGCGCTGCGTCATGTCCACCGCCGACGATCTGGCCTTCGAGCGCATCGTCAACGTGCCCAAGCGCGGCCTTGGGGATGTGGCGGTCAAGCAGATCCGCGATGTCGCCCGCGCCGCCGGCGTGCCGTTGCAGGAGGCCGCCCGGCTGCTGGCGGAAAGCGAGGAACTGAAGCCCAAGCTGCGCAGCACTCTGCGCGGTCTGGTGCAATCCTTCGACCGCTGGCGCGAGCAGGCCGGCCATACCAAGCATTCCGAACTGGCCGAGATCGTGCTCGACGAGAGCGGCTATACCGAGATGTGGCAGAAGGACCGCTCGGCGGAAGCCACCGGCCGGCTGGAAAACTTGAAGGAACTGGTCCGCTCCATGGAGCAATTCGAGAATCTCCAGGGCTTCCTGGAGCATATCTCGCTGGTGATGGACGTGGATAGCGGCGCCGCCGAGGATGCGGTGCAGATCATGACCCTGCATTCCGCCAAGGGGCTGGAGTTCGACACCGTGTTCCTGCCCGGCTGGGAGGAGGGGCTGTTCCCCCACCAGCGCGCGCTGGACGAGCAGGGCAAGGCGGGCCTGGAGGAAGAGCGGCGCCTCGCTTACGTGGGCATCACCCGCGCCCGCATGAGCGCGCGGGTGTATTTTGCCTCCAACCGGCGCATCCACGGCATGTGGAATTCCACCGTGCCCAGCCGCTTCCTGGATGAACTGCCCGACGCCCATGTGGAAGTGCAGGAATCCAAGGGTGGGTTCGGCTGGGGTGGCTCAGGCGGCGCCTATGGCGGCAATGCTTATGGCACCAGCCGATTCGAAAAGGCCGAGCCCTTCACCTCCACTTACGCAACGCCAGGCTGGCAACGGGCACAGAACGCCCGCACCGCAAGCAGCGACCCGTCGTCGCGGGGTGGATATGGTGCCGGCAAAGGATCCGGGCGCGGCGGGCCGCTGGTGATCGAGGGCACGCTGCTGGCCACCTCCGCCGGGACGGCCTCGGCCTTCAGCGCCGGCGAGCGCATCTTCCATATCAAGTTCGGCTATGGCGAGATCACCGGCATCGACGGCAACAAATTGACGGTGCAGTTCGACAAGGCCGGCGAGAAGCGCGTGCTGGAAAGCTTCGTGGAAAAGGTCTGAGATTTCCGGTTTTTGCGCCCCCGCTCCAGTGCGCAAAGGATTCACTGCGCACCTGTTGCGCAGTGCAGCGAGTGGGTATCATGGGCGCAATCGGTCGCCTCCCGCGCCGGTCTTTCCTGCGGTCAGCGCCAGACTGTCGCCGTTCATGTATCTGAATAATTTTCTTCTGATCTTCGGTGAGATGGCGATCTATTTCGGTGCCATGCTCGCCTTGTTCCGGGTGCGGCACCTGATCGGCATCGGCGCCTTCTTCTGCGCGCTGGGGGCGACGCATTTCCTGGAGACCTATCTGGCGGTGGCCTTCTATGTGAAGCTGCCATTCGGGCTGGCGCTGTCGCCCGGCTCCGCCGTGCTGTTCTCCGGCAAGCTGGCCCTGTTGCTGCTCACCTACATCCGCGAGGATGCCGCCGTGGCCCGGCAGCCGATCTACGGCATGCTGCTGGGTAATTTCATCATCGTCCTGCTGGTGGCGCTGCTGGCGCTGGATCATGTGCGGCTGTCGGTGCCATTGACCCTGAACTTGGCCTTCCTGGGCAAGTTCGTGGTGCTGATGGTGTGGGGCAGCCTGCTGCTGTTCCTGGAATGCCTGCTGATGTTCGCGCTCTATGAGCGCCTGGCGCGCAAATTCCGCTGCGGGGTCTGGCTGTCGGTGTTCGGTACGCTGATGCTGGCCTTGAGCATCGATCAGATCGGCTATTTCACCGCCCTGCATCTCACCTTCGGCATTCCGATCACCGCCGGCATCGGCGGCTGGCTCGGCAAGCTGGTGGCGGCTGCGATCTATGGCGCGGCACTGATCTGGTATCTGTCGCGCATCGAAGTCCTGCCGGTGGGCCGCGGCCGCAGTCTGCGCGAGGTGTGGAATGCCCTGCGCCCGCGCCGCAATGCCGCTGCCTTGGCCGTCGGGCGCTATGATCCCCTCACCGGCGCCCTGCATGCCGGCCAGTTCGAGCCGGTCTGCACCCATCTGCTCTCCATCACCGCCCTGACCGGCCGGCCCATGAGCCTGCTGCTGATGCGGCTGGATGGGCCGGAACCGGCGCCGGGGGAGCCGCGGCCGCCGGGCTGCGACCAGATCATGCGCCTCATCGGCGAAGCCATCGGCGAGGGCCTGCGCACCGGCGACTATGTGATCCGGGTCCACCACCACACCTTCGCGGTGCTCACCCCCGGCGCCGCCCACCAGGCCGGCATGCAGGTGGCGTCCATGCTGCGGGCGCGGGTGGAGGCGCTGGGCCTGGGCGGCGAGGGCCGGCCGCATACGCTGTGCATCGGCGTCGCCACCACGCCGCAGGATGCCCAGACCGTGACCGACCTGGTGCAGACGGCCGAGCAGCGCCTGGGCCAGGCCCGCGCCGCCGGTGCCAACCGGGTGGTGGGCATGTTCGCGGGCTGAGAGGGTGGCTGGGCGGCAAAACCGCCTTTTCGCCGCCCGGCCGGCGTGATGGTGCTGGAACTTGCGCGGCTAGTCTGGCACTCCAGGCGCCTGCGGATGGATTGTGATCGAGGACCGAATGCTGGAAGGACTGCCGCCCAACGACGCCACCCATGTGATGCGTCTCAGCGCCCCCGAGCGGGAGGCGCGCCGGGTCGCCGACTTCCTGGGCGAGAATTTCGATCCCGCCGAAGTGGCGGTGGCCAATTTCGAGCAGCCGGACGGCACCTGGGCCATCGAGCTTTATGCCGGCGAGGCCTTCGATCCCGAACGCCTGCGTGAACTGGTGCGCATCGCCGCCGGCGATGAGATGGCCGACCAGATCAGCTTCCATTCCATCGACAAGACCGATTGGGTCGCCGCCAGCCTGGAGGGGCTCGCCCCGGTGCGGGTGGGGCCGTTCGTGGTCCATGGCAGCCATGACCGCGCCCGGGTGCCGGTGAATGCCATCGGCATCGAGATCGAGGCGGCGCTGGCGTTCGGCACCGGCCATCACGGCACCACGCAAGGGTGCCTCGCCGCCATTGCCGACATGGCCCGGATCGGGCGTCCGCGTCGGATCCTGGATGTGGGCACCGGCACCGGCGTGCTGGCGATCGCGGCGGCGCGGCAGTTCCGCCGTCCGGTGGTGGCGAGCGATCTGGATGGGGTGGCGGTGCGCACGGCGCTGGAGAATGCCGCAGCCAACAAGGCCAAGGGCTTCGTGACCATGCATCTGGCGGCGGGCGTCGATGCCGCCGTGATCCGCGCCTCGGCGCCTTATGATCTGATCCTGGCCAACATCCTGCTGCCGCCGCTCAAGCGGCTGGCGCGGCCGGTGCGCCCGCTCTTGGCGCCGGGGGGGTGGCTGGTGCTGTCGGGATTGCTGCCCTCGCACGCCAATGCGGCGCTGGCCGCCTATCGGGCGCAGGGGCTGAAGCTGGTGCGTCGCCGGGACATCGAAGGCTGGACCAGCCTCATTCTGTCCGACAAGACCGCTTGAGGATTTCGACGCCCGGAAAGGGCGTCGCATTCAATGGCGGGACGCGGCCTAGGGGCGGTCTGAGCATCGCCCCCGCCCACGGCACAGAGCCGGGCGGGGTGGCGGAGGGTGACGTCAGGCGCGCGCCGCGGCGGTGCGCGGAGGCTCAGAGCAGCGGATAGCGGCCGGTGCGCTGCACGTACTTCAGCACTTCACGCTCGGCCTGCTCGGTGCGGGCGGCGATGATGGCGTCCAGAACGCGGGCGAAGAAGCCCTTCTTCGGCTCGGCGGCGGCCGAGGCGGCGGGTACGAACTTCGGGGAGGTATAGCTTACGGCGCTCATGACGAGGCCCTCTCGCAGTAGCGACGTCCAGAACGGGCGTCTGATGCACTGCAAGATACTCCGTGTTGCGCCGCAGCAGAATTGATAGGTCAGCATGCCTGACCTGCACCAGACGCAGACATGCCTGCGTTCTAGGCAGCGGCGTGCTTAACCAAGTGTTCACAGGTGCTGGCGGGTGCTGGGCGCTCAGCAGCGGCCCGCCATGCCCACCCGGCGGCCCATGTCCTCGGGCGCGGGCAGCGCAGCATGAACCCCGCGCATCACCGCGATCCGTTCCAGCACATCGTCGGGAATAGGGCTGGCGCGGCGGCTTTCAAGATCCACATGCAGCGCGATCTGCTCCGAAGTGGCGGCCACCCAGCCTTCGGCGCCGTGGTGCAGGGTCTCGAACAGGTGGAGCTTCTTCTCGTCATAATCCACCAGCCGCAAGGTGACGCGCACCGGCGCCCCCGGCGACAGTTCGCGGACATAGCGGGTGTGGGTCTCCACGGTGAAGAAAGACGAGCCGCGTCGCCCGGCCGCCTGGGGACCCATCCCCAGCAAAGACAGCGCCTCGTCAAAGGCGCGGTCGAATATCAATCCGTAATAGGCCACGTTGAGATGGCCGTTATAGTCGATCCAGCCTTGCTCGACCGCCATCGCTGACGACACGAAGGGCGCGAAGAACACGGGTTCGAAGTCTATTCGGTCCAGCATGGAGACCTCCTGTGCGGGAAGGTGCTCAACAGGCAGTCAGTGTGCCGCTGTGAAAGCCATTGGTCACTGCCGAAATGGCGTAAGAATGTCTCCAATGCGGATCGGGCGTGCAGTCACACATCGTTGCGGGACGGTTCAGAAGCCGTTTCCAGAGCGGGCGCGGCTGGGTACACTCGCCCCGACGCTCGGCCGTCACGAGATGTTAAGGAATTCTAAATGCTTGGTGCGGTTGCGAAGACGCCGTTTGGAAGCGTCGAAGAACGGGCGGATGCCATTGCCGAACTCTCGGCGCGGTTTGGTAACAAGGTCGTGATGTCGCTGGCCGTGCGCGAGCAGCACGCCAATGTGACGACCTTTCTCCCCAACGAGCCGCCGGATGCGGTGGTTTTCGCCGAAAGCATCGAGGACGTGCAGGCGGCCGTGCAGATCTGCGCGGCCCACAAGGTGCCGGTGATCGCCTGGGGCGCGGGCACCTCGCTGGAAGGCCATGTGAACGCGCCGTATGGCGGCGTCTGCATCGATCTGTCGGGCATGAACCGCATCCTGGTGGTGCATGCGGAGGATCTGGACTGCGTCATCGAGCCCGGCGTCACCCGCAAGCGCCTCAATGAGGAATTGCGCGACCAGGGCCTGTTCTTCCCCATCGATCCCGGCGCCGATGCCTCGCTCGGCGGCATGGCCTCCACCCGCGCCTCCGGCACCAATGCGGTGCGCTACGGCACCATGAAGGACAATGTGCTGGCCCTGAAGGTGGTGATGCCCGACGGCAAGCTCATCACCACCTCGCGCCGCGCCCGCAAATCCTCGGCCGGTTATGACCTCACCCGCCTGTTCGTGGGCGCGGAGGGGACGCTGGGCATCATCGTCGAGATCACGCTGAAGCTGTACGGCATCCCGGAATCCATCGTCGCCGGCGTCTGCCCGTTCCCGACCATTTCGGATGCCTGCAATGCGGTGATCGCCACCATCCAGTCCGGCATTCCCGTGGCCCGCATCGAACTGCTGGATGAGGTCCAGGTCCGCGCCTCCAACGCTTATGCCAAGCTGGATCTGCCCGAGACGCCGCATCTGTTCCTGGAGTTCCACGGCACCCCGGCCGGCGCCGCCGAGCAGGCGGAGCGCTTCGGCGAGATTGCCGGCGACAATGGCGGCGGCCCGTTCACCTGGGCCGGCAAGGCGGAAGACCGCACCAAGCTGTGGCAGGCGCGCCATGATGCTTATTGGTCGGCGCTGCCGCTGCGCCCCGGCGCCAAGGCGGTCGCCACCGACGTGTGCGTGCCGATCTCGCGGCTGGCGGAATGCGTGGAGGCCACTAAAGCCGATATTCTGGAGATGGGGTTGGTGGCGCCTATCGTCGGCCATGTGGGCGACGGGAACTTCCACACCACCTTGATGGTTGACGTCGCCGACCCGGCCGACGTCGCCAAGGCGGAAGTGTTCATGAAGCGTCTGGTAGAGCGGGCCCTAGCCATGGAAGGCACCTGCACCGGCGAGCATGGGGTCGGCGAGGGCAAGAAGAAATACCTCTTGGCCGAGCATGGCGCCGGGACGCTGGAGGCGATGCGGGCGCTCAAGCAGGCGTTCGATCCCGACAACATCATGAACCCCGGCAAGATCGTCTAGAGATGGGTGAGCGGTGTGGCCTCGTAGGCGGGAGATGTTCCCTCTGCCGGCCGCACACGCGGCGCGCCGGCAGGTGCCGGTGGGGCACGGGCAATGACATGAGGACAGGCGCGTGCAAGCCATTCTGATCGGCCTTGCCACAGCGGTCATTCTCACCATCAGCGCCGCCTTCGCCGCGCCGTTCGTGGTGGATTGGACGGCGTGGCGCGGGGTGTTCGAGGCGCAGGCCAGCCGTGCGCTCGGCCTGCCGGTTCTGATTCGCGGCCGGATCGACGCGGAAATCCTGCCCTCGCCCCGCGTGGTGCTGCGCGGCGTGTCGCTGGGCACCGACGACGTTTCCACCGGCGGCAGCGTGCGTGAACTGCGGGCGGACCTCTCCCTGGGTGCCCTGGTGCGCGGCGAGGTGGAGGCCAGCAGCCTGACCCTGTCCGGGCCGCAATTGCGGCTGGTGCTGGATAGCGCCGGCCGCCTGGTGGCGCCCGCCGGGGCCGGGCGGCCGGGCTCGCTGAGCCTGGGTCAGATCGCCATCGAGAATGGCGAGCTGACGCTTCTCGACCGCGGCGCCGACCGCAAGGTGCAATTCACCGATCTCCATCTGAAGGGCGAGGTGCGTGGGGCGCTGGGGCCATTCCGGCTGGATGGCGAGGTCACCACCGGCGGCGAGCGCTATAGCCTGCGCACCAGTCTCGGCCGCCTCGGTGAGGACGGCGGCAAGCTGCGGCTGATCGCCGATGGGCGCACCCGCTCCTTCGGCATCGATCTCGACGGCCAACTGCGCTTTGCCGGCGGCATCCCCCGCTTCGATGGCAAGGGCACCTTGGTGCGCCGGGGCGAGACCAGCGGCACCGAGGCCTGGCGTCTCTCCGCCGCGCTGCGCGCTTCGCCCGAGGCGGTGGTGGCGGAATCGCTCGATCTGACCATGGGCGAGGACACCCGCCCGGTGCAGCTCTCCGGCTCCGCCCGGCTGTCGCTGGGCCGCGCGGTGGGGCTGGACGCGGTGCTGAATGCCCGCAGCCTCGATCTCGACGCGCTGCGACCCACTCCGACCGCGCCCGGCCCCGGCGCGGCCCAGACCCCGGCCGAGGTGCTGAGCGGGATGGTCTCGGCCTTTTCGGCCCTGCCGGCACCGGACGTGACCTCGCGCATCGGCATCGCCGTGGACCAGTTGACCGTGGGCGGCACGGTGATCCGCGATGCCCGCGCCGATCTCACCGGCACCGCCCAGGGCTGGCGCATGGATACGGCGGAGGCCAAGCTTCCCGGCCAGACCAATGTGCGGCTCTCCGGCGTGCCGGCCCGCGCCGCCGATGGCGGCAGCTTCGGCGGTGACCTGCTGTTCACCTCCGACGATCCCGCCACCTTCCTGCGCTGGGCGGCGCCGCGCCTGGCGCCGGATTATATCGCGGCGGTGAAGGGGCCGGTGCGCATCGCCGGGCGCGTCGCCACCGGCACCGGGCGTTATGCGGTCAGCGGCCTGGACGCCACCTTCGCCCGCGCCCGCCTGCGCGGCGCCGCGGCGCTGGTGCTGCCGGTGATCGGCGTACCGCGCATCGATTTGCAACTGGCCCTCGACGGCGTCGATCTCGACCCGCTGGTGGCGGCGGGCCGGCGCGGCCTGGTGGGGGCGGCAACGCCGTTCGATGGCGCCATTACCCTCGATGGGCAGAACCTCACCCTCTCCGGCTTGCCGCTGCGCGGCTTGGCGGTGACGGCCCAGGCCAGCGGCCAGGCCTGGACGCTGTCGCGCTTCGGCCTGGATGATCTGGCCGGGCTGAAGATCAGCGGCGCCGGCCAATTCGATACCCGTACCGCCACCCCCACCGGCCGGCTGGACCTGACGGTCGCCGGCGCCAAGGCCGACGGCCTCGTGCCCATGGCCCGGCTGGTGGCGGGGCCGGAGGCGGCGGACGTCATCACCCGCCTGCTGCCGGTGGCCTCGCCGGTGCAACTCACCAGTTCCGCCACCTGGGGCGAGACCGGCGCCCACAGCCTCACCGCCGAAGGCACGCTCGGCCAGATTTCTGGCCGCGCCGCCTTCGCCCGCACCGATGGCGCCGCCCCCAGCCGGGTGGCGCTGGCGCTGGCGGCGAGCGACGGCGCCCGCGCCCTGGAAGCCGCCGGCCTGCCGGGGCTGCGGGCGGGGCAGGGGCCGGCCAAGCTGGATCTGACCATCGATCCCCGCAGCGACGGCACCGCCGCCTTCGATGGCCGGCTGGCCTTGGGCGATGCGGTGGCCAGCGGCACCGGCAGCGTGCGCCTCGCCACCGACGGCACCGTGCTGCCCACGCTCGACATGCGGCTGGAAGGCGCCGACCTGCCGCACCTGCTGGCGGCCTCGGGCGCCACCGACGGCGCGGTGCCCGGTGCCCTCACCTTCAGCCTGTCGCGCGGCGCCGGCCTGTGGCGGTTCGAGAAGCTCACCGGCACCTTGGCCGGGGCGCCGGTGAGCGGCGCGCTGGATCTGGATCCCGGCACGCCGCCGAAAGTCAGCGGCCGGCTGGAGCTGGACAGTCTTTCCCTGCCGCGGCTGATCGGCCTGTGGGGCGCCCGCAGCATCGGGCCTGAAGTGGGCGCGGCGCCCTGGTCCGGCGCCCGCTTCACCGCGGCGCTGCCGGTGCCGGCCGCCTTCGCGCTGGATCTGGCCGCCAAGCGGGTGGACCTGGGTGGGGCCTATGCCATCGCCGACGGCCGGGCGCGGGTGGTGGCGGACAGCAACAGCCTGGAGGTACGCGACCTCTCCGGCGGCTTCGGCAGCGGTCACCTCACCGGCGGGCTCGCCCTGCGTCGCCGCGGCGACGGCCTCCAGGCCGATGGCCGGCTGACGCTGGATGCGGTGGACAGCGCGCTGCTCCTGGCGCCGCTGGCGCCCCGCACCCCGCCCCATGGACGCGTCACCCTGGCGCTCGATCTGGTGGGCAGCGGACGCACGCCTTTGGCTATCATCCAGGCCATGTCGGGCCAGGGCACGCTGGCGGTGCGCGATCTGGAAATTCCCGCCGCCGATCCCAAGGCCATCGAGACCGTGCTGGCCGACACCACCAGCGGCCCGCCGCCGGACGAGCGCCGCACCGCCGCGCTGCTGGATCGGGCGTTTGCCCGTGGTCCGCTGCGGCTGGAGAGCGCGGAGACCACGTTCGGTGTCGTCAATGGCGTGGTGCGGCTGTCGCCGGCGCGCGTGTCGACTTCCGGCGTGCGGGTGGCGCTGACCGGCAGTCTGGACCTGACCCGCCTGACCCTGGAAGCCGGGCTCGACATGGACGGCGCCGATGTCGCCGGCGCCGTGCCGGGCGGCAGCATCGGCTGGCGCGGACCGCTGGCGGCGCCCGAGCGCCGGGTGACCGCCACCAGCCTCACCAGCGTCATTGCCATGCGCGTCATCGAGCGCGAGACCAAGCGGCTGGAAGAGCGCCAGGGCCTGCGGCCTGCGGCCCCCACCGCCGCGCCCGCGACCGGATCGCCGCCCGCGCCGGCGCCGGCGAGTGGGGCGGCCCCCTCAGCCCCGGCGGCTGCGCCCGCCGCACCGAGCGCGGTACCGAACCCACCAGCCGCCCCGCCCCCTGTGACCGCGGCGCCGGCACCCACCGTTCCGCCGGCTGCAAGCGCGCCGCCCACCGCAAGCCCGCCCACCGCCACCACTCCGCCCGCCAATCCCATCGCCGCGCCCGCTTCCGGCGGGGCGGTTGCTCCGGCGGTACAGACCCCGGCGGCCATGCCGGTGGTGCCGCTGCCGCAGCCGGCCCCGGTCGGCCCGCGTGAGCCGCGTCCGCAAGATCCCCGTCCGCAAGAGCCGCGCCAGAGCGAGAACCGCGCGCCGCCATTGCCGCCGCCGGTGGAGATTAGTCCAACGGTGCGGCCACGGCCGCTACGTCCGGAATTCGACCTGCCGCCGCCGCCGACCGTGGGCGGCTTCGGCACCATGCAGCGCCCGCCGGGCCTGCTGCCGGAATGAGGATCAGATCCGCTCCAGCGTCACATAGCTGAAGGGCAGTTCGTCGCCGGGGCCTTGCAGCGGGCCTTCGCGGTCGCTCTCGCGCCAGACGGTGGGATCGAACGGCGGCAGCCGCACATCGCCCTCGGGCGTGGCGTGCACCTGGGTCAGATGGATGCGGTGCGCCAGCGCCAGCGTACCGGCGAACACGCCGCGCCCGCCGATCACCATGATCTCGTCTGCGCCCATCTCCTGGGCCGCCGCGTCGGCCAAGGCGCAGGCCGCCTCCAGCGTCCGGCCCACCCGCACGCCCTCGGGGGGCGTAAAGGCGGGGTCGCTGCTCACCACGACGGAAATGCGTCCGGGCAAAGGCCGGCCGATGGAAATGAAGGTGTGGCGGCCCATCAGCATGGGCTTGCCCATGGTCAGCGCCTTGAAGCGCTTGAGATCCGAGGGCAGATGCCAGGGCAGGGCCTGGTCCCGGCCGATGACGCCGTTCTCGGCCACGGCGACGATCTGGGTCATGGGGCGCATCACTATGTCTCCGCGCCGGACAACTGCGCCAAGGCCTTTTCCGCCGCCGCAATTCCCGAGAGATGGGCGCCGTGGCAGGTGGAGAAGGCGTGGCTGGACACTGCTTCGCCGGCAAAATAGATCCGCTCACCCACCGGCTCGAACAGGCGGGCCCGTTCCCCCGCAAGGCCAGGCAAGGCGCTGGAATAGCCGCCGCCGATGAAGGGATCCGCGACCCAGCCAGTGGTGAAGCTGGCCCGCAGGCGCCGCCGCAGGTCTTCGCCAAAGGCCGCGCACAGGGCGTCGAGCACCGCAGCCGTCATGGCGCCGGGGCCGGCGGCCATCAGGCGGGCGGCGGCATCGCCAGCCACATGGCCGATGGCGGCGGGCTGGGCACCGGGCAGCAACTGGAACTGGATCGGCGCCGTGGCGGGATGATCGAGATCGAGCACGCCGACGCTGGCATGCTCGGCAATGCCGAACACGTCGCGGTCGAAACTGAGGGCGACCTTCTCTGCCACCCCCAGCGGCAAAGCGGCGAAGGCGGCCTGGAGCGCGGCGGGCAGGGCCGGGAAGAAGGCCAGCCGCTCTTCGGCGATCACCCGCGTGGACACGGTGACGATCACCGCCCGCGCCGCGATGTCGCCGGCATCGGTGATGACGCGCACGCCCTTGCCGGACCAATCCAGGCTGCGCACCGGGCAGGCCAGCGTCACCGGCACCTCGGCGCCATGGGCCCGCACCAGGGCGCCATAGCCATCGGTGACCGGCCAATTGGCGTCGGTGTCGTGATAGGCGGCAAAATCGACGCAGGAAATGCGCTCCGGCTCGTTGGCCGACATCAGGGTGAACCAGCAGCGCACCAACTCGTCCCACCGCGTATCGTGCGGCGTCTCGGCCCAGACGGTGGCGGCGGAGACATCGCGCCCGGCCTCACCGGCGGCGCGCACCGCGTCGAAGATGGTTTCCACCGTGGCGCGAGCTGTCTTCTCCTCGGCGGCATCGGCCCAGCGCCGGCCCAGATGCAGGCGGCGGCTGGCGCGGCCATCGGCGCGGCGATAGCGAAAGCCGAGAGCATCGGCGATGGGGACGAAGGGATTGTCGGTGGCGGAATGCAGCCAATGGCAGCCCATGTCCCAGGGCTGGCCGAGGCTGACGGTGTCGGTGAAGGCCCGCCCGCCGGTGCGGCCCGAGGCTTCCAGCACCCGCACATGCATGCCGGCCGCGCGCAGGGTGCGCCCGGCGGCGAGGCCCGCCGCACCCGCCCCCACAATCACCACGTCGCATTCGGCTGTCATGCTGGCGGCAATCATCCAGAGGCGATCAAGGGAAATCGATCCGGCGTCCGGTACCGGGCGCCGGCCGGTGCTCAGGCCGCCGGCCGGCTCATTTCTTGCGGAAGACGTCCAGCCGAACCACTTCGGCGCCGCCAGCGGGCGGGGCATCCTCGCCGTCGCCGTCGCCGTCCTTCGGCGCGCGCGCCAGTTCGGCGCGGGCGGCGGTGGCCAGGTTCACGGCCGGCTCGGACGCGGCGCCACGGGGCGCGCGGGCGGTGCCGGGCAATTGCACCGGAGCCGAGACATCCTGGGCGCCGTCTATCTCGGGCTCTTCGTCCGGCGTGCCCAGGTCGAACTGGAGGCCGAACTTCACCGACGGATCGAAGAAGCCCTTCATGGCGGAGAAGGGAATCAGCAGCTTTTCCGGTACGCCGCCGAAGGACAGGCCCACTTCGAGGGCGTGTTCGGTGACGGTCATGTCCCAGAACTGATGCTGGAGCACGATGGTCATGTCCTCGGGATACTGCTCGCGCATGCGCTGCGACAGGCGCACGCCCGGCGCGCGGGTATCGAACGAGAGATAGAAATGATGGTCGCCCGGCAGGCCGTCGCGGGCCACATCCGTGAGCACCCGGCGCACGACGCCGCGCAGTGCTTCCTGAGCGAGAAGATCGTAACGAATATGGTCGACCGGCGTCATGGGTCCTGCTGATGGCTTCGGCCGGACCTCGTGCGTGCCATTCGCGACGGGAAAGCGCCACCGCAGCCGAGGCACCAAGCGAAGGGTTTGCACAGAACGGACGCGAGATCCGCAACCTTCCCCCAGAGCCGGCCGCCCCGGAGAGAAGTGGAGGCTTCTGTTGCCAGGTGCCTCCGAACCCCGCCTAGCCAGTGCTACCCGGTAGGACTTTTATTTCGGTACCTTTACCGCTCACGCGGCAACGGCAACCGGAGCATAGTTGTCATTCGCAACTATAGGTCGGCCCGATATCGGCGGAACCATGCCGAGCGAAAGAAAGCTCTTTACACCCTCGTCGATCCTGTTTCGCCCCCGCCGGAGCCCAGCCTGCCATGCGCTTTTGCGCGGCGTTCTGGGCTTTGGTGGAGGCGCCGGGTACTGCCCCCGGGTCCGAAAGGCTTATTACAACAACCATTTATCGCCATAGCCGATTTGCATCGGCCCGACGAATATAGGCGCCGTGGCCGCGCGATGAAAGGGGCCGTCGCAGGATATTGACCGGGATCGTCCAGGCTGGGGAAACGCCGGGCGCCGCCGGGTCAGTCGGTCGAGAGCGGATGCAGGTCGCGGACCATGCTTTTCAGCCGCTCGTCCAGCACATGGGTATAGATCTGGGTGGTGGACACGTCCGCATGGCCCAGCAGCGTCTGCACGATGCGCAGGTCGGCGCCGTGGGCCAGCAAATGGCTGGCGAAGGCATGCCGCAGCACGTGCGGCGAGAGGATCGCCGGCGAGACGCCGGCGGCCACCGCCAGATCCTTCAACTCCCGCGCCGCATGCTGGCGCGTGAGGTGGCCGGCCTCGGCGGATGTGGGAAACAGCCATTTGGAGGCCTCCAGCCCGCTTTCCTTGCGCGCCGAAAGATAGGCGGCCATGGCGGCCTTGGCCGGCTCGCTCAAGGGCACCAGCCGCTCCTTGCCGCCCTTGCCCGACACCATGATGGCATCGCGCGCCCGCGCCGCGGCGGCCGGAAGGCCCACCAGTTCCGACACCCGCAGCCCGGTGGCATACAGCACCTCGATCAGGCAGACGGTGCGCAGCCGGCGCAGCCGCTCAGGCTGCGGGGCCGCCTCCGTGGCGCGGGCGTGGGCGGTGTCGATCAGCGCCCCCACCTGGTCGAGGCTGAGCACTTTCGGTAGCGGGCGGCCGCGCTTGGGGCCTTCCAGCACGGCGGCGGGATCATCGCCGCGCCGGCCTTCCGCATAGAGAAAGCGATAGAGTTGCCGGATGGCGGAGAGCCGCCGCGCCACCGTGGTGGACTTCAGCCCCCGGTCGGTGAGTTCCGCCAGATAGGCGCGAATGTCGGCGGTGTCGGCCTCAGTGATGGTGTGCGCCCGCACCGAGAGGAAGTCGTCGAAATCCGCCAGGTCGCGGCCATAGGCATCGAGCGTGTGGACGCTGGCGCCGCGCTCCACCGCCTGCATGTCGAGAAAGAGCGCGATGGGGCCGGAGGCGCTCATCGCCGGCCTTACTTGGCGTAGCGGTCGTTGGGCACGGTGAAGGTGGCGTCGCGGGTCACCGGCTGCACCATGGTGGCGAGCGCCCAGATGCCGGCATAGCCAAGGCCGGCCAGAATGGCGATGACCGCGAGAAAGCGCAGAAGGCTCGGCACAGATCTATCTTCCGAATCGCGCTGGATCCAAGGTTCCGACTGGTCGCATGCCGGGACCGGGCTTTCAACCGGCATTGCCCGCTCGCCAGCGCGATGCTAGGCCGACACGAGAGCGTGAGCGGGTCCGAGGATCAAGGGAGTGGGGCGGTGAATGGTGATTCCGGCCGCGGCAGGGCCGATGACAGCGCCCCGGCGCCCGACCGATTGCTGCTGGAGCGGCTCGCCGCCCGCTGCATCGTGCTGGTGGGCATGCCCGGCGCCGGCAAGTCCTCCGTGGGTCGCCGCCTCGCCAAGCGCCTCGGGCTGCCGTTCCTGGATGCGGACGAGGAGATCGAGCGCGCCGCCGGCATGACCATTCCGGAGATCTTCGCCGGCCGCGGCGAGGCGGAATTTCGCGAGGGCGAGAAGCGGGTGATGGTGCGCCTGCTTCAGACCGGCCCCTGCGTGCTCGCCACCGGCGGCGGCGCCTTCATGAATGCCGACACCCGCGCAGCGGTGGCGCGGCATGGGGTCTCGGTGTGGTTGCATGCCGATTTGCCGATCCTGCTGCGCCGGGTGCGCAAGCGCACCGACCGGCCGCTGCTGGCGGATGGCGATGCCGGCGAGAAACTGGCGGCGCTGCTGGCGGCGCGCGGCGACACCTATGCCTTGGCCGACGTGCGGGTGGATTCCCGCGACGCTCTGCACGAGGCGGTGGTGGAGGATGTGCTGCTGGCGGTCGCCGGGCATCTGGAGCGCCAGTCCCAGGCCGCCGCGCCGCCGCCGCCGTTCGCCCAAGGCTGATCAATC
>CALRNP020000019.1:0-41356 GCA_943369575.1 Azorhizobium sp. AG788
TGCTGCTCATCGCCCTGTTCCGCATCGGCGCCCGGCGCCAGGTGGTGCGGCAGTTTCCGGCCGGCGAGGCCCGGCATGACGATGTGGCCAGCTTCATCGAATCTGAAGGCGCCCGGTGGGGCGCGCGGATTGATGTGGTGCACCGCGGCGCCCATGTGGCCTGGCAGGCGCTTGATCTCATCGGACGGGATTTCGTCGATCCGCAGAAGCCGCTGATCGAAGTGACCACCGGCTATAACGACATCGTCTTCGACATCATCCTGCGCTACCGGGGCACGCCGCCGCCCCTGGCGGACCGGCCACCGACGGCCGAGGAACTGGTGGACGATCCGACGCGGGTGGATCAGCTCACTGGCTATCTCATCAAGCAGTTGGCGCCGGATCTGCGCATTCAGAATACCGGCGACCGATGGGAGGTCCACTTCCGCCTGCCCACGTGATCGTGCCCGGCAAAGCCGCTCCGTGGATCACAGTCGGAGGGAGGCCCGGCGCAGGGCGATCATGAGGCCGATATTGACCAAAGCGATCGCCACAAGGCCATCCAGCATCACCCCGGCGCCATAGCGCGCGGCGCAGAAGGCGGCGACGGACGGGGCCAGCGCCTGGGCGAGCAGATTGGGACGCGCCAGTCGCCCGATCAGCGGCGCGTAGCGGGCGGCCCCGAACAGCGCCAGCGGCAGCGTCCCGCGGGCGATGGAATAGACGCCATTACCCGCGCCATAGAGCATCAGCGCGGCCCCCTGCAGGCCCCAGCCCATCGCCAGGATTCCGAGACCGGCAGCCATGCACACCACTGCCGCTGCCAGCGTCCACAGCGGATGATGCCGTCCGCGCCCCGCCATCTCCACGATGCGCGCCGCCACCTGCGAGGGGCCGATCAGCACTCCCAGCGCCACCGCGGCGGCCAGCGTGAGCCCCTGTTCCTGCAGCAGGCTGAGCAGGTGGATCGACACCGTGGCGGTGGTGACCCCGCCCAGCACAAGGATCGCCGAGAACAAGCGCAGGCACATCCGCTCCGGCCCGGTCAGAACCGGCGGACCGGCCGGCGCCGGAGCGGCTGAGGCGGCCGGGAGTGCGATGGCGCGGGGCAGCGCCAGCAGCAGCATCGGAACGCTGCCGAACAGGTGCAGGGCCGCATAGGCCAGGCAGGTCTCCCGCCAGCCCACATGCGCCACCAGATAGGCCGAGATCGGCCAGCAGACGGTGCTGGCAAAGCCGCCCCACAGCGTGAGCTGGGTGATGGCAGGACGGGCACTCGCCCCATAGAGCTGCCCCAGCGTCGCGAAAGCGGCATCGTACAGGCTGGCGCCCATGCCCAGCCCCAGCACCAGCCAGCCGGCGATGAACAAGGGGAAGGCCCAGGCCTGGCTGATAATGACAAGGCCGAGGGCCAGCAGAGCGCAGCCGCCAGCGAGCACGATTCGCCCGCCACTTCGGCCGATGCGCGCCCCCACCCAGGGGGAGGCAAAGCCGGCCACCAGCAGGCCGGCGGAAAGGGCACCGAAGATCCAGGGCAGCGGCCAGCCGGTATCGGCCGCGATGGGCCCCGCCAGAACCGCCAGCAGGTAGTAGGAGCTGCCCCAGGTGAAGATCTGCATCAGCCCGAGCGCCGTGATCACCTTCGCCCGCGGCGCCGGGCGGGTCGCCATCAGCGCGTGGGCGTCAACGTCCGGTGAACTCACCGCATCTGTCCGCGCTGCAATTCGGCCTCCAGGGCATCGGCGGCGGTCTTGCGCTCGCTGTAGCGGTCCGTGAGATACCCTGCCACGGGGCGGGTGAGGAGGGTGAATTTCACCAATTCCTCCATCACATCCACCACCCGGTCATAATAAGCTGACGGCTTCATGCGGCCATCGGCGTCGAACTCGTCATAGGCCTTGGCCACCGAGGACTGGTTGGGGATGGTGATCATCCGCATCCAGCGCCCCAGGATGCGCAACTGGTTGACCGCATTGAACGATTGCGAGCCGCCGCACACCTGCATCACCGCCAGGGTGCGTCCCTGGGTCGGGCGGATGGCGCCCAAGGCCAATGGAATCCAGTCGATCTGCGCCTTCAGCACCGCGCTCATAGCCCCATGGCGCTCGGGGCTGGTCCACACCTGCCCTTCCGACCACAGGGCCAGCGCGCGCAGTTCCTGCACCTTGGGATGATCGACCGCGGCGCCATCGGGCAGCGGCAGGCCCTGGGGGTCGAAGATGCGGGTTTCGGCGCCGAACCGCCGCAACAGCCGCTCGGCTTCCAGGGTCAGCAGGCGCGAATAGGAGCGCTCGCGCAAGGAGCCATAGAGCAGCAGGATGCGAGGCGGATGGCCTGGGGTCTCGCCCTCCCGCAGGCGGGCGGCGGTGGGAACATCCAGAAGCGAAGCGGTGATGTTGGGCAAGTCCTCGTCCATCATCGCTCCGCGGTCCTGGCGGCCACGGCGCGGGCGGCGCCGCGCTCGTACCAGCCCTGGCTGCGATTGACGATCCACACCACCGACAGCATCACCGGCACCTCCACCAGAACCCCCACCACGGTCGCCAGCGCCGCGCCAGAGTGAAAGCCGAACAGGCTGATCGCCGCCGCCACCGCCAGTTCAAAGAAATTGGAGGCCCCGATCAAAGCCGAGGGGCCGGCAACACAGTGGGCCTCGCCCGCCACCCGGTTGAGCACATAGGCGAGAGCGGCATTGCCATAGACCTGGATCAGGATCGGGACCGCGAGCAGCGCGATCACCAGCGGCTGCGCCAGGATCTGCTCGCCCTGGAAGGCGAACAGCAGCACCAGGGTCGCCAGCAGCGACACCAGCGACACCGGCCCCAGCACCGCCAGCAAGCGGTTGAGCGCCGCCTCGCCGCCAGTCGCCAGCAGCCGACGGCGCAGCAGTTGCGCCACCATCACCGGCAGCACGATGTAGAGCCCCACGGAGAGCACCAGCGTGCCCCAGGGCACGGTAATGGCGGACAGCCCCAGGAGCAGGCCGACGATGGGCGCGAACGCCACCACCATGATGGCGTCGTTCAGCGCCACCTGGGACAGAGTGAAATGCGGCTCGCCGCGGGTGAGGTTCGACCAGACGAACACCATGGCGGTGCACGGCGCCGCCGCCAGGATGATGAGGCCGGCGATATAGCTGTCGATCTGGTCCGCCGGCAGTAGCGGGCGGAACAGCCAGCCGATGAACAGCCAACCGAGCGCGGCCATGGAGAAGGGCTTCACCGCCCAATTGATGAACAAGGTGACGCCGATGCCGCGCCAATGCTTGCCGACCTGGCGCAAGGCCGCGAAGTCGATCTTCAGCAGCATGGGCACCACCATCAGCCAGATCAGCACCGCCACCGGCAGGTTGACCTTGGCCACCTCCGCCGCGCCGATGATCTGGAACACGCCCGGCAGCGCATGGCCAAGGATAATGCCGACGATGATGCAGGCGGCGACCCACACCGTCAGATAGCGCTCAAAGGTGGACATGAGGGTGGCTTTCAGAGCTTGGGGACGGGACGGCCGTGGGCATCCACCACCGGCTCGCCATCTTCCTTGACGAAGGCGCCGGTCTGCGGAGCGGGGAGAAGGTCCAGCACCGCCTCCGAGGGGCGGCAGAGCTTCACGCCGAGCGGCGTCACCACGATCGGACGGTTGATGAGGATGGGATGGGCCATCATGGCATCGATCAGCTGATCGTCGCTCAAGGCCGGATCGCCGAGCCCGAGTTCGGCGAAGGGCGTGCCTTTCTCGCGCAGCACGGCGCGCACCGGCACGCCCATGCGGGCGATGAGATCCACCAGTTCCGCCCGGCTCGGCGGGGTCTTGAGATATTCGATCACCCGCGGGTCGATGCCGGCATTGCGGATCAGTCCCAGCACGTTGCGCGAGGTGCCGCAGGCGGGGTTGTGATAAATTGTGACAGTCATGATGCGCCTCACGCCGCGCCGGAGCGGGACGAGGTCGTCCCTTCGAAATGGCCGATCTGGCTCAAGCGGGCCGCCAGCGACGCCTTGTCCAGCGTAGCGACCGGAAGGGCGGTGAAAGCCGAGATGCGGTTCTTCAAATAGCGCAAGGCCGTCACGAATGCCGCCTCGCACTCAAGCTCGGGCCCGACGCGGCTGGCGGGATCCTCGATGCCCCAATGGGCGGTCATGGGCTGGCCCGGCCATAGCGGGCAGGTTTCGCCCGCGGCGTTGTCACAAACCGTGAAGACAAAATCCATCACCGGCGCGTCCGGAGCCGCGAACTCGGACCAGGACTTCGATCTCAGGCCCGCGACCGGATAGCCCGCCGCCTCCAGCACTTTCAGAGCCAAAGGATGCACGGCCCCCTTCGGCTGGCTGCCGGCGGAGAAAGCACGGAACTTGCCGCCACCGTCCTGGGCGAGGATGCTCTCCGCCAGGATCGAGCGCGCTGAATTTCCGGTGCAGAGAAACAGGACATTGAAGATGCGCGCGGGCGCATTCGGCTCAGACATGGGTTTTGTCCTTCGCAGGCTGGCAGGAGGGCGCCGCAGGTAGGCCACACACTTCCGGCCGGCCCTGGCAGCAGTCGTGCATGAGAAAAGCAATCAGCCCCGCCAGCGCCGGATAGGCGGCGCTGTAGATGATCGAGCGGGCCTCCCGCCGCGACGCGATCAGGCCGGCCCGCTCCAGATGGCTGAGATGGAACGAGACGGTGGAGGACGAGGCCCCCACGGCCTCAGCCACCGCGCCGGCGGCAAGGCCATCGGGGCCGGCGGTCACCAGCAGGCGGACGATGCGCAGCCGGGTTTCCTGCGAAAGCGCGGCAAAGGCGGCGAGGGCTTGGTGCGTCTCCATGTCTAATTCTATATTTCAAGAGATATGGAAATGAAAGCGCAAATTCCACCGCCGAGGCGTTGGCATGTCCTACCGAGAGGCGGTGAAAGCTGCGGAAGCGTATGGCCGCAGATCCGCTTCCGACCCGCCATAGACGGGCCGGAAGCAATACCGGGGAAGAAGCAAGCGATACGCGCTGTTCAGGCGACGTTGGCCTGGGTCGCGGCCCCCTCGTGAGAACGGCCGATCTCCCGCAGTTGGGCGCCCAGCGAGGCCTTGTCGAGCGTCGACATGGGCAAGGCGGTGAAGGTGGAAATGCGGTTCTTCAGATAGCGGAACGCCTTCACGAATGCCGCCTCGCGCTGGATATCGGTGCCCTGCTCAAGGGTGGGATCCTCGATGCCCCAATGGGCCGTCATCGGCTGACCGGGCCAAATGGGGCAGGCTTCGCCCGCCGCGTGGTCGCAGACGGTGAAGACGAAATCCATCACCGGCGCATCGGGACCGGCAAATTCCAGCCAGGACTTCGAGCGCAGTCCCTCGGTGGCAAAGCCACCGGCTTCGAGCACCTTCAGCGCCAAAGGATCGACCGCGCCCTTCGGGTGGCTGCCGCCGGAGAAAGCGCGGAAGCGGCCGGCGCCGGTCTTGGCCAGGATGCTCTCCGCCAGAATGGAGCGGGCAGAATTTCCGGTGCAGACAAACAACACGTTGAAAATACGCGCGGACGCGATCGGCTCAGACATCGTCATTGTCCTTCGGCGGGCAGCCATAGCAATCAGCAAAGGCACGCAGGACACGTCGCGGCGATCCCGGCATCGCTCGTGCACCAAGAACGCGATGAGGCCCACGTGAAGCGAGGGGGCGAGATCGGGGTCGACAGGACCTCGCACGGAACAGAAGCAACCTCGCATGCACAAAATAAACAATGATGACGGTTGCAGCCCAGACAACGAAGAACTGGTGCAACGCGCGCCCGATCAGGGGCGCCTTTCCACTATGGCAAGCCCGCGCCGATCAAGGCCCAACCTTCCCATACGTAAACAAATCCGCACATTGCGTTTTTGTAGGGCGCAGCGCTCGCCAGAAGATGCTAATCCCAAGCAAACACGCATCGGCTGATCGGAGAGACACCGCCATGTCAGAGATTTCCGCCCGCATCCTCACCGGGCTGCGCATGAACTTCCTGCACCCGACCGATCTGCCGAGCGCGCTGATCCTCGATCTCGCCACGGACGAAGGCGAGGAGCGGTTCGTGCTGCCGTGCAATCCCGATCTAACCGCCGCCGAGGTGGAAGCCATCGGCGATGAGATCATGGCGGCGCTGGACCGCCTGATCGCCCCCTCCGACGATGAAGGCGAGACTGGCGACGAGGCCGATGCCATCGTCGATCAGTTGCTATCGAAGGAAAAGGACTGAGCGCCGCTCTCCCGTTGCCATCAGGCGATGCGGGCGTCCCATCATGTCCGCATCTTCCCTGACGGCGGGCGCAGCCACACGCGGGCTGCGACGTCCGCCCTGGTGCCCCACCACAAAATCGCCATTCGTCCGCCGCCGCTGGCACCAAACGCCAGTTGGCGCGTTGTGGAGGAGCGAGCTGTGACACAGCCGTAGAGCGGGGGGCCACCTTTATGCGGGATCGGGCCACCGTCTCTGTCCTTCACGCCTGCACCCGGTTCGATCTGCGGCTTTGCCCGCCGGTTCCGCGGTGCACCGGAGACCGATGATGATCCGTGCCGCAGCCCTGCCCCTCGTCCTGCCTCTGGCCGTCTCGCTGATCCTGTCGCCGGTGATGGCGAACGTCGCCCATGCCCAGACGGACGTGGTCAACGATCCCAGCCTGGTGCTGGCGTGCAAGCAGAAAGCACTGGTGGCGCTGAAGAAGACCTCTCCCTCGGTGGAAGACATCTTCATCGACATGGACGGCCTGACGGTGGCCGAATCCGACACGGTGGTCGGCAACACCAAGATCATCGGCGTGATGATGGGCGAGGCCTATATCCAGCGCGACAAGACCGACAAGGTCCACCGCTTCCTCTGCCTCACCGGCGAGGGTGGCAAGGTGCTGATGACCTTCTTCACCGAGCGCTGAAGGCGCCTCGCCCCCTATTGCTGGGCGATGCAGCGGGCCGCGCCGGAGGTGCTGCGGGCCAGCGACGGCAGGGCAATGCGGGTCTCCACGGTCATCGCCGCATCCAGGCCCTGCTTGGTATATTCCTTGAACTTCGGGCAGGTCTTCGCGGTGGCCTTGCCGGTGATGGCGGAAAAAATCACCGCACCGGCCTCCACCTTCACAGGCGCAGACGAGTCATAGCCCAAGGTGAGCACTGCCTTGCGTGCGGCCAGGTCGTAGATCACCAGCATGCGCGTGGGGCCGGTGCCGCGATCCATCACCAGCATGCGTCCCGACAAGCCGAGCACATAATCGGCATCGTCCTTCCCCCCCACCTCGAAGTCACCGGCGACTTTGGCGAAGGTGCAGGTCGTGGGCGCGTCCGGCCCCTTGCGGCGGGCGAGGATGTCGCTGCCGGGGCCAAGCTGGCTCTCCCGATATACCACGAAGAAGTCGTCGCTGGTCAGGCACTTGGGGGCCACCGGCGCGGCCATCGTTGGCCCCGCCCAGCCCCAGGAGACGAACGCCAGACCCAGCAAAGTCGCAAAGCGTGCCAGACGGCCGCGTCCTGAGCTCATGTCCTGTTCCTCACTCGACCAGCAGAAGATGAAGGTGTGGGCATTTCATAAGCTGTTTCCAGGATTTCGCGAAGAGCAAGATCACGCCTCCGACGGTATCGCCTCAGGCCCGGCATCCGCTTCGGGAAGCCAAAGCTGAACCATGGCGCGCCGGCCCTCCGCCGGTCCGATGGTCACCGCAACCGCCCACAAATCGGGCGCATAATCCGCGGCGAGGCCAAACAGGGCATCGCCCTTCCGGACCGCGCCAACCGGAAACGGCTGGGGCGCCATATCCGGAGCGGGCCAGCCGGCAGCAATCAAGGCGACGCACACATAGGTGCCGGCCGTCAGGCCATCCACCTCGCCCGACCCGATGGTCACCACTTCCGCCTGCACATGCTGGGGCTGAGCCGTGGGATCGGCGGCAGCCAGGCTGAGCGCACAATCCACCAGCGCCAGCGCCAGTTGGTCCGGATCGGCAAAAACCAGCGCGTGCGCGTCTTCCGGGCGGTCCGGGATGCGTAAAGTCGGACCGCCCGCGCCGGCCAGCAAACCGGGGAGCGCGGATACCACGCCGGCGATGTCCACCAGCCGCGGCTGTGGAGCTCGGCGGGCGGCAAAGCCAAGAAGCGCCTGCACCAGCGCCGCCACGCGATCGGCGCCGAGCGGATCATCGGCAGCGAGCAGGCCTCGCAGGCGGTCGATGAGCACGTTCAGCACCCGCCCCGCGCTCGGTGTCAAGCTCCTGCCGGACGCATCCGCACGGGCATCCCGGTTGGGCATTGGGAGACCGCGCGGGGCGAACCAGCTTGAGCGTGGCTCACGCGACCAAGTGCGCCAGGGGATGGTCCATGCCAGAAACCCCAATGCCGCCGCGGCAATGCCGCCACCATAGATCAGGGTCCGGGTGTACCAGGGGGCGAGCATATCGCTCTCCCGGAGCGCCACAGCCACGATCAGCTTGCGATCGCGAAGCGCCCGGAAGGCGTAGAGCCCCCGTTCACCCTCCACCAGCGAAGTGCCCGTCAGCATGCCGCTGTCCTGCGTCCCCGCCGCTTTCATCAGGTCGCTCAATTCCGGCAGCCGGTCCGGCCATTTCGGACCGCCGGAAGAGCGCATGAGCACCACGCCGTCCGCCCGCGCCAGTACCGCACCGGCACCGGACGCGCCGAGCACCTTGCCGTAGACCACCTGCAGCGCCGTCGGCGAGAGCGTCGCTGCCACCACGCCGGCAAATTTGCCATCGCGCACCATGGGTCGGCTCAGCACGAATGAGATGTCCCGCGCCATCTGGGCGCGATAGGGCTGGCTGACATACAGGCCGTCATGGCCCGCCTTGGCCGCGATGAGAAATTCGCGGTCGCGCACATCATAGGGCGGCACCGGAAAGGCGCGGCTGGATACCAATGTGCGGCCCGTGGCATCGACCGCGAACACGGATTCAGCCAGGGAGAAGCGGGATTGCAGGTCGGACAGCAGCTTGAAGACTGCCGGGTCGGCGCGGACGTCGCCCGGGTTCCGCCCCTGGATCTGCTGCTCCAACTTGTCGAGGGCGAGTTCCAGCCCATCCACCAGGCTCACGGCATGACTGCCCAGGGCCGCGATCTGACCGGCGGCCACGGCGCGGGCGTGGGCCAGTTGGGCCCGGCGGTCGTGCAGGGCAGCGGCCGCCACCAGGGCAATGGCGATGCAGATCGCCAGGACCACACCGCCGATCCGCCAGGAGGAGGATGGTTGCTCACGGGCGCCGCGCCTGACTATGGGTCGAACCGCCATTCCCGCTCAACCCCCGACCATGCTACCGACGATAGGATATCGTGTCGGTGAACGCCAACTTGGTGATTGATTGCAACCGACGGGTGGCACAAAACGTCGTTGCCGTCGTTCCCAAGCGGCACCATGGCAGCCGAGGAGGTCAAGCGCGTTGCACATCCGGCCGAAACTCCCGCGCCAGGCCCAGGCAGACAGCAAAGCCTCGCCAAAGGCAGCCATGTTTCGGTACCGACACAACGGTAAATTGCGAATCGGCCGAAACGGTCGCCGCCTTGGAGGGCATCCATGAGGGTAAGAAGCGTCGTCCTGGCCATGGCGGCCGGACTGGTCGTGTGCGCATCGGCCGTGTTCGGGCCGCAGGCGCAGGCAAAGCCACAGGTGCCGCAGGGCAGCTATCTCGGCACCTGCCGCAACGCCAACATCTACCAAAATACCGATCTGCTGGCCATGTGCCCCAACAACCAGGGCCAGTTGGCCGTGGTGAAGCTATCCAACTACGCCCTGTGCGGTGGCGACATTGCCAATGTGAACGGGCAACTGGTCTGCCGCGGCGTTGGTGGTGGCGGCTATCGTCCTCCCCCGCCCCCGCCGCCAGGTCCCCCACCGGGACAATATTATGGTGGCGGCTATGGGCAGGGCTATCAGCCCCCGCCCCCACCGCCGCCGCAGAACCGCCGCTACCCGCCGGGCACTTATTTGCAGTCGTGCCAGAACGCGCGGGTGAACAACGGCTGGCTCCAGGCCAGCTGCGCCGACGTGCGCGGCTACTGGCACAACACTCAGATCCCGCTCAATCAATGCCGTGGCGATATCGGCAATGCGAACGGCCGGCTGATCTGCGGCTAGAGCGCGATCCGATCAGATTGAACCAATCTGATCGGTGAATCGCCCTCTTACTTAGAGATAGAGAACGCGTCATCCGATCAGCTTGCGTTGCAAGCTGATCGGCGCGTGCTCTAAACGCCAGCGTGAATTGCGCTAAGGCGAGACAATAAAAAACGGCCGGAGCCATCGCTCCGGCCGTTTCTCATTTCAATGCAGGGGCGCTGCCGCCTCCGCTTGCTTCATGAGCGCTTGAGGCTGCGCACGTCGCGCACCGCACCGCGCGAGGCGGATGTGGTCAGCGCCGCATAGGCCTGGAGCGCCTGCGACACCACGCGGGTGCGCGACTTCGGCTTCCAGGCATCATCGCCCTTGGCTTCCATCGCCGCGCGGCGCTGCGCCATCACTTCGTCGCTCACCGCCAGATGGATGCGCCGGTTGGGGATGTCGATCTCGATGATGTCGCCCTCTTCCACCAGGCCGATCGCCCCGCCTTCCGCTGCTTCCGGCGAGCAATGGCCGATGGACAAGCCGGACGAGCCGCCCGAGAAGCGCCCGTCGGTGACCAGAGCGCAGACTTTGCCCAGGCCCTTCGACTTCAGATAGGAGGTCGGATAGAGCATTTCCTGCATGCCGGGGCCGCCGCGCGGCCCCTCGTAGCGGATCAGCACCACGTCGCCGGCCTTGATCTTGCCATTGGCCAGAATCGCTTCCACTGCGTCGTCCTGGCTCTCGAAGATGCGCGCCGGCCCGCTGAAGACCAGCGCGGAGGCATCCACGCCCGCGGTCTTCACGATGCTGCCCTCCTCGGCGATGTTGCCGTAGAGCACCGCCAGACCGCCGTCCTTGGAATAGGCATGGGCGGCGTCGCGGATGACGCCGGAGGCGCGGTCCAGATCCAGGTCGTCCCAGCGGCGGGACTGGCTGAACGCCACCTGCGTCGGCACGCCGCCCGGCGCCGCGCGGAAGAAGGTGCGCACGTCCTCGCTCTTGGTGCCGGTGATGTCCCAGCGCTCCAGGGCGGCGCCCAGGGTTGCGGCATGCACGGTGGGCAGTTCCGCATGGATCAGGCCGGCCCGGTTGAGCTCGCCCAGGATGGCCATGATGCCGCCGGCGCGGTGGACGTCTTCCATGTGAATGTTGGCCACCGCCGGCGCGACCTTGCACAGCACCGGCACGCGGCGCGACAGCCGGTCGATGTCGGCCATGGTGAAGGGCACGGCGCCCTCATTGGCGGCCGCCAGCAGATGCAGCACGGTGTTGGTGGAGCCGCCCATGGAGATGTCCAGGGTCATGGCATTCTCGAACGCCTTGAAGCTGGCCACCGAGCGCGGCAGCACGCTGGCATCGTCCTGTTCGTAATAGCGCTTGGCGATGTCGACGATCAGATGCCCGGCCTCCACGAACAGGCGCTCGCGGTCGGCGTGGGTGGCCAGCACCGAGCCGTTGCCGGGCAGCGCCAGCCCCAGGGCTTCTGTCAGACAATTCATGGAATTTGCGGTGAACATGCCGGAACAGGAGCCGCATGTGGGACATGCGGACCGCTCCATGACCTTCACGTCCTCATCGGAGACGCGATCGTCCGCGGCGGAGATCATGGCATCGATCAGATCCACCTTCTTCTCGCCGGTGGACAGCAGCACCTTGCCCGCTTCCATGGGGCCGCCGGAGACGAAGACGGCGGGGATGTTGAGGCGCATGGCGGCCATCAGCATGCCCGGCGTGATCTTGTCGCAATTGGAGATGCAGACCATGGCGTCGGCGCAATGGGCATTGACCATATATTCGACGCTGTCGGCGATGATCTCCCGCGACGGCAGCGAGTAGAGCATGCCGTCATGGCCCATGGCGATGCCGTCATCCACCGCGATGGTGTTGAACTCCTTGGCGACGCCGCCCGCCTTTTCGATCTCCCGCGCCACCAGTTGGCCGAGATCCTTGAGATGGACATGGCCGGGCACGAACTGGGTGAAGGAATTCACCACCGCAATGATCGGCTTGCCGAAATCGCCGTCCTTCATGCCGGTGGCGCGCCAGAGGCCACGGGCGCCCGCCATGTTGCGGCCGTGGGTGGTGGTGCGGGAGCGATAAGTGGGCATGTCCTCTTGTACCTTTATGTCCTTGCCTGACTGGCCTGCGCAATTTTGTAACGGCTGTCTTAGAGCGAATTCAGGCAGAGCGAAATCTTTTCCCGCCCAAAAGGCATGCGTGCGGCGCGACCCGCGCCCCTCGCCTATGCAGACGACCAAGGAGAAGATGGAACCCAACGGCCCCGACTCCGTTGTTTGTGCAGGTTCCCACGTCTGGAAAGGACACACACACCATGGGTAGCACCACCGACAAGATCTCCGGCATGACCAACGAAGCCGTCGGCAACGCCAAGCAGGGCATCGGCAAGGCGGTCGGCAACGATCGCATGCAGGCCGAGGGCAAGGTCCAGGAGATCAAGGGCGAAGGCCAGCAGGCCATGGGCAAGGCCAAGGAGACGGTGAAGGACACCGTCAACAAGAACCTCTGAGCCCACCCGCTCTATGACGAAAAGCCGCCTTCCGGGGCGGCTTTTTCATTTCAGACCCGAGATTTACAGCCTCATCAATAGATCAGATCGGCAAAGTTCCGTTCTCAGCCAGTACGATGCCGGCCAGATAGAGCGAGCCGCAGATGAGAACCCGAGGCGGCGGCGTCAGCGGAAAGGCCGCGAGTCCATCAAGCGCCGCCCCCACGTCCCGCGCCATGGAAGCCGAAAAGCCCAGGGCCCCGGCGGCGGTCGCCAGGTCCTCAGGGGCCAGACCGGCATGGTCGCCGGGAATTGGGACCGCGATGGCCTCTCGCGCCAACCCCGCGAAAGGCTCCAGGAAGGCGGTCACGTCCTTGTTGCTGAGCATGCCCACCACCAGCACCAGCGGGCGCGAATAGCGCTCCTCCAGCGCAGCCACCGCATGGGCCAGCGCAGCGCCACCGGCCGCATTGTGTCCGCCGTCGAGCCAGACTTCGACTCCGGCGGGAGCGCGGTCCACCAGCGGCCCGGCCGGAAGGCGTTGCAACCGGGCCGGCCATTCGGCGGTGCGGATGCCCTGCTCAATCAGATGCCCAGGCATCCGCAACATGGGCACCGCCCGCAGCGTCGCGACCGCAAGCCCGGCATTGTCAATCTGGTGCGGCCCGACCAGACGGGGCAGCGGCAGATCCAGCAGGCCGTCTTCGTCCGCATAGACCAGCCGGCCGGCTTCCGCATGCACGGTCCATTGCTGGCCGCGCGCGAACAGCGGCGCGCGCTTGCGGGCAGCGGCGCGCTCGATCACCGAGAGCGCCTCGTCCGGTTGATCGCCCACCACCACCGGCGCGCCAGCCTTGATGATGCCGGCCTTCTCCGCCGCGATGGCGGCGATGGTGCCACCCAGGAATTCCACATGGTCGATGGACAGCGGGGTGATGACACTGGCCAGCGGCGGAGGAATGATATTGGTGGCGTCGAGGCGCCCACCCAAGCCCACCTCCAGCAGGAGCACATCCGCCGGCTGCTCGGCGAACAGCAGCAGGGCCGCGGCGGTGGTGATCTCGAAGAAAGTGATCGGCTCCCCGGCATTGGCGGCCTCGGCCCGATCCAGCGCCTCCGACAGCTCGGCATCGGACACGATGCGCCCGGCCAGCCGGATGCGCTCATTGAAGCGCACCAGATGGGGCGAGGTGTAGACGTGCACCTTCTGCCCCGCCGCCTCCAGCGCTGCCCGCAGGTAGGCAATGGTGGAGCCCTTGCCGTTGGTACCGGCCACATGGACCACCGGCGGCAACCGCCGCTCGGGATGGCCGAGGGCCGCCGCCAAGCGCTCCATCCGCTCCAGCGACAGGTCGATGCGCCTGGGGTGGAGCGCCGCGAGGCGCTCCAGAATGGCGTCCGGAGGGCTCACAGCGTGGGGCGAAGCCATAAGGCGCGGGCAGTCTCGTTCATGAGGTTCAAAGGGCTCAGGCAGCAACGGTGGCGGGACGCGGCAGGCGCGCCTTGGGCGGCACGCCCGGCGCCTTGACCATCAGCCGGCAGACGCGGGCCAGGGTCTCGCGCATCTGGTGCCGGTGCACCACCATGTCGATCATGCCGTGCTCGAACAAATATTCCGCCCGCTGGAAGCCATCGGGCAGCTTTTCGCGAATGGTCTGCTCGATCACGCGCGGGCCGGCAAAGCCGATCAGCGCGCCGGGCTCGGCGATCTGGATGTCGCCCAGCATGGCATAGGAGGCGGTGACGCCGCCGGTGGTCGGGTTGGTCAGCACCACGATGTAGGGCTGCTTGGCCTCGCGCAATTCCTGGATCGCCACCGTCGTGCGCGGCATCTGCATCAGCGAGAGGATGCCCTCCTGCATGCGCGCGCCACCGGAGGCTGCGAACATGATGAAAGGGGAATTCTTGGCAGCTGCCGTCTGCAGGCCGGTCACCACCGCCTCGCCGGCGGCCATGCCCAATGACCCGCCCATGAAGCCGAAGTCCTGCACCGCAATGGTGACGGGCAAAGCTTCCAGCAGGCCGGTGGCGACCTTCACCGCATCCTGGGCGCCGGTCTTGGTGCGGGCATCCTTGAGGCGGTCCGCATAGCGGCGCTCGTCGCGGAATTTCAGAGGATCGATGACCACGTCCGGCAACGCCACCTCTTCATAGGCGCCGTCGTCGAAGGTGGTCTTCAGCCGGTCCACCACGCTCATGCGCATATGGTAGCCCGAGCCCGGGATCACATATTGATTGGCTTCCAGATCCTTGTGGAACACCATTTGCCCGGTTTCCGGGCACTTCACCCAAAGGTTTTCCGGCACGTCCCTGCGGTTCAGGAAGTTGCGGATCTTCGGGCGAACGACGTTGGAAATCCAGTTCAACACGCGTCTCCAGTCTGACTGGGCTCCATGTAATACCCCTCCATGGCGAACGAAAGGCCGATCGCGCGGCATTGCAGCAGCGCGGGCGCCTTTTGCGTGCCCTTCGTGGCGGCGCGTGCCGATGCGGAACATCGGGACGCGCCATTCACCGAAACCGCACTATGGATCAATGTTCAGGGTTTGGCGGGCAGGAAGGCGAAGGGTTTCGCCACCTGGAACTGGCTCGCCGCATTGCCCGCATAGACCTTGCCGCCTTCCAGCGTCAGCTTCTTCACCGGCGCCCCCGCCTTGAGGTCCAGATCGCCGAGCGGCACCCAGAACGCATTGGGACTTGTGGAGGAATCAAAGAAATAAACCTTGTCCTTCTGGTCCGACACCGTCCGCCACAAAGTGGAGGAGATATTCGGCTGCCCCGGCGTGGTGATGCCCAGGGGCACGCTGACGCTGCGCATGACGCTCATGACGCTCGCCACCGCCTGGTTGGCATAGCTCTGCCCCGGCACAGCCTTGATGAAATTCGGATCGGCGGCCTTGGGAATGGCGCCGATCAGGAACGAGGCGCGCGCAAAACGATCCGCCGCCCGATTGGTGCCGGGCAGGAAGGTGAGGCCGCCGATCTGCTCCCAGTATGCGTTGAGCGCCAGTTGCTGATCGAAGGTGGGAGAATTGGTCATCACCTGGAACTGCTTGCCATGATGGATGATCAGCTTGCCGCCCACATATTCGAATATGGCGGAATCTCCGGATGCATCGGAGATTGCCAGGTGCAGTTGCGCGCCCATCCCGTTCGGCAGCGTCAGCGCGATCACCTGGAACGGCTCCTTGGCGAGCGCGTCCACCGCCTCTGAGACGGTGGCGAAATTGTCGAGCACATATTGCGCCCAAAGCGAGATGGAGAGCGGCGGCTTGCCGTTCGGCTGGCCATAGTCCGACTCTGCCAGGTAGAGCAGATTGGCCACCAGCCCCATTTCGTTCATGCCGTCGGCGGAGCCCACGTCATAGCCTGCGGCAATGAGGCTGCCGTATTTAGATACCCATTTCGGCGAGGTGGGGCCGGCGGCGCCGTCCCGCGCCATACCCTTGGGAAAGGCCCACAGGTTGCTGCGCATGTCCTCGGCCCAGTCCATGGACCGGCCGGTGATGACCGTGCCGTCAGCGCCCACATAGAGCGCTCGGGTACAGGCCGTGGCGGGATGCAAGGTGGCGCAGAGCGCAGCCGCCATGGCGACACTGCCGCCGAGCGTGCGCTTCAAGGTGTTCCAGAACATTTGATTTTGCTCCCCAGACGGGTCCAGCAAAATCAATAGGGTCTCTGGCCACCGTGGCAATGACCCATCGCAAGCGTACGCCGGCTTTCCGGCCGCACGCTTAAGCTGTGACGCGACGGGCTACCGCGCGCACCGCTTCGGCCAGTTCTTGCACCATGGCTTCCACGGCGGGAACAGTATTGGCTGTGGCGACGCCGTCTTCCAGGGTCTTGCGCACCATCTCCACCAGCGCGGACCCCACCACCACCGCGTCGGCGCCGGCGGCAATGGCGGCCGCCTGTTCGGGCGTGCGCACGCCGAAGCCCACCGCGACCGGCAGGCTGGTGTGGCGCTTGATGCGGGCGACCGCAGCCGACACCAGATCGGCATCGGGCGTGGCCGAGCCGGTGATGCCGGTGATCGACACGTAATAGACAAAGCCGGCGGTGTGCTTGAGCACGGTCGGCAGGCGATTCTCATCAGTGGTAGGGGTGGCGAGGCGAATGAAGTCGATGCCCGCGGCCAGCGCCGGCAGGCACAACTCGGCATCCTCTTCCGGCGGCAGGTCCACCACGATCAGGCCGTCGACGCCGGCCTCCTTGGCGTCGGCCAGGAAGCGCGCGACGCCGTAGATGTAGATGGGGTTGTAATAGCCCATGAGAACGATGGGGGTGGTGGTGTCATCTTCGCGGAACGCCCGCACCAGATCGATGGTCTTGGCCAGGGTCTGGCCGCCCTTGAGCGCGCGCAGTCCGGCCGCCTGGATGGCGGCGCCATCGGCCATGGGATCGGTGAACGGCACGCCCAGTTCGATCACGTCGGCACCGGCCTCCGGCAGCGCCTTCAGCAGCGCCAGCGAGGTCTCATAGTCCGGATCGCCGGCGGTGATGAAGGTCACCAGGCCGGGGCGGCCTTCGGCGGCAAGATCGGTGAAGCGGGTGCTGATGCGGGTGGTCATGATCCGTGGGTTTCTTCCCCTCCCGTGCGAGGGGTCGGCCGCCACGCGGCCGGAAATCGAAGGGAAGCGCAGCGCGGGCCAGCCCCCGCTGCGGTCACTGGCAAGCCCGGCGAACCAAAGCTAGTTGGTCTTGACGATGCCGCAGCGCGCGTCGGTGGCGCCGGTGGCCCCCATGAGGCGCACTTGCCCGATGCCGGTCACGCCGGGCACGGAGGCGTAGAGCGTGGTGGTGGAGGTGCCCACCACCTTGCCCTTGGCGAGGAACTGACAGCCGATGTCGATCTGGGAGACGACAGCGGTGCCAATATTCTTCACCCGCACATTGACGAAGGCCCCGGCGGGATCCGTCACCACGCTGTCCGCCGACAGCTGCAGGCTGGCGGGGGCGGCAGGCACAGGCGCCTGGGCGCAGGCCGGCAGCGCGTAAGCCGCCATCGCCGCCGCGAAAAGTCCGAACGATGCACGCTTCATATCTGGCCCCCCAGATGTTCCGCCACGGTGAAGATGTCCTTGTCGCCGCGACCCGACAAATTGACCACCATGATGTGGTCCTTCGACTTGGTTGGCGCGATCTCCATCACCTTGGCGATGGCGTGCGCGCATTCCAGAGCCGGGATGATGCCTTCGAGCTTCGAGAGCAACTGGAAACCCGCCAGTGCCTCGGTATCGGTGCAGGGAATGTACTTCACCCGCCCGATGTCGTGCAGCCAGGAATGCTCCGGCCCGATGCCGGGATAATCCAGGCCCGCCGAGATGGAATGGGCGTCGGTGATCTGGCCGTCGCCGTCCATCAGCAGATAGGTGCGGTTGCCGTGCAGCACGCCGGGCCGGCCGGCGAGAATCGCCGCCGCGGTCTCGCCGCTGTGGATCCCGCGCCCGGCGGCTTCGACACCGAAGATCTCGACGCCGGCATCGTCCAGGAACTCATGGAACAGGCCGATGGCATTGGAGCCGCCGCCGACCGCCGCGATCAGGCTGTCCGGCAGGCGACCTTCGGCCTCCAGCATCTGCGCGCGGGTTTCCTTGCCGATGATCGACTGGAAGTCGCGGACCATGGAGGGATAGGGATGCGGCCCGGCCACAGTGCCGATGCAATAGAAAGTGTCGTGGACGTTGGTGACCCAGTCGCGCAGGGCCTCGTTCATGGCATCTTTGAGGGTGCGCGAGCCGGACTGCACCGGGATCACCTGCGCGCCCAGCATCTCCATGCGGAAGACGTTGGGCTTCTGCCGCTCCACGTCCACGGCGCCCATATAGACCACGCACTTCAGCCCGAAGCGGGCGCACAAAGTCGCGGTGGCGACGCCATGCTGGCCGGCGCCGGTCTCGGCGATGATGCGCTGCTTGCCCATGCGACGCGCCAGCAGGATCTGGCCGAGCACGTTGTTGACCTTGTGCGAGCCGGTGTGATTGAGCTCCTCGCGCTTCAGATAGATCCGCGCCCCGCCCAGATGCTCGCTCAAACGCTCGGCAAAATAGAGCGGCGAGGGACGGCCCACATAATGGGTGAGATAGCCGTCCATCTCAGCCTTGAAGGCCGGATCCACCTTGGCGTCTTCATACGCCTGCTCAAGCTGGAGGATGAGCGGCATCAGGGTCTCGGCCACGAATCGACCGCCGTGAATGCCGAAATGGCCGCCTTCGTCGGGACCGGTGCGATAGGAATTGAGCGCGTTCACGGAGCTTGCACTTTCCACCTGGGGGCGGCTGCACCGGCCGCCTCTGCTGCCCTTGTCGCACGGACGAAGGCAAAGATCTTTTCCACCGACTTCAGACCGGGTGCGGTCTCTACCCCGGAGGATACGTCGACCCCATCCACCCGGATGATCGACAGGGCCTGCGACACATTCCCAGCGTCGAGCCCTCCGGAAAGCATGACCGGGCGTCCGGGGTCAAGACCGGCCAGCACCGTCCAGTCGAACACCCGGCCATTGCCGCCGGGCAGCACGTCGCCGGGACCCGGCTTGGCGTCGAACAGCAGGCGGTCGGCGACCGCGGCATAAGCGGGAACCGTGGCCAGGTCTAAAGCCCGGGCCACGGGAATCGCCTTCATCACCGGGATGCCATACGCGGCGCGAATCTGTGCCACCCGCTGCGGGCTTTCCGTACCGTGCAGTTGCAGCACATCGGGATGGAAGGCGGCGATCACCGCTTCCACAATGGCATCATCGGGATCCACCAGCAGCGCCACCTTGCCCGCCCGCGACCCGACCCGCGCCGCCAAGGCAGGCGCCGCGGACAAGGGGACGTGGCGCGGGCTCTTGGGGAAGTACACGAAGCCAACCAGATCCGCTCCGGCCTCCAAGGCGGCATCCAGCGTTTCCGCCGTGCTCAGCCCGCAGATCTTCACCTCGATACCCATGGGCTTGGCTGCTCTCCTGGTCCGCGGTGCCGGAGCGTGCCGGCATTGCGACGATCGCTCAGGTCTCGATATGGGTGAACTGACCAGCCTTGCGGAAACGCCAAAGATAGCTCGGCAACACCGAGGCCAGCGCCATCGGTGTAACGCCCAGGGCCGCCAGGGTCCGCCCTTCGGCCTGGGCCGCTGGGGAGACCACATTGTCGGTCTTCAGCAACGTCACCTGATCGCTGGTGAGGGGCGCCATCGGGAAATGCTCCAGAATGCCCGCCATGAAGGAGGCTAGGCCGAAGGGCAGCGTCACCAGCGGCCGCTTGGCGCCGATCTCGTGCAGCGTCAGCTTGAGCAGGTCCTCGAAGCTGCGCACTTCCGGGCCGCCCAGTTCATAGGTGGTGCCGGCCTTGGCCTTGCCATCCACCGCCGCCTCCACTGCGGCGGCGACATCGCCGACGAACACCGGCTGGAACAGGGTCTGACCGCCGCCGATCAGCGGCAGCGCCGGGCTGATGCGGGCCATGGCGGCGAACTTGTTGAAGAATTCGTCTTCCGGGCCGAACACCAGCGAGGGCCGCAGGATGATCGCGTCGGGCACCAGTTCGCGCGCGGCGGCCTCGCCTTCCGCTTTGGTACGGGCATAGACCGACTCGCTCTGCGCATCGGCGCCGATGGCGGACACATGCACCAGGCGCGCGCCAGCCTGGGCCGCCGCCTCGGCCACGGCGCGGGCGCCGAATGCCTGCACCGCCTTAAAGGATTGGCGGCCCGAGGGGCTCAGGATGCCGACCAGATTCACCACCGCATCGGCGCCCTCGACGGCGCGGCGTACGGATTGGGGATAGCGCAGATTCGCCTGCACCAGTTGGATCTGCCCCACATAGCCCAAGGGCTGGAGGAAGCCGGCCAGCTCGGGGCGGCGCACCGCAACGCGGATCCGATAGCCGCGGCGGGCCAACGCGCGCACCACATGGCGCCCGAGGAAGCCGGACCCGCCGAAAACGGTCACCAAGCTGTTGGTCACCGGCTGATCCGCCACCGTCACTTCGCTCATCTGCCCTCTCCGCCGCTCCGGGTGCGCGCCGGCGCGCAACTCGACCCGCTGTCCCACGCGCTCTATATACAGCGCTCCTGCACATACGCGATGGCCGGCATGGGCGTAAAGCGCCACCGCGTCGCGCGGACCACGCTGGACCCCGCCAAAACCGCCGTGCTGGAGCTGAACACGGTTGACGCCGACGCGCTCTGACCTTATAAGCCCGGCACTTCGCTGGTGGCTCCGGTCGCCCGCATTGATATTCATTCCAGACGCAATGCAGGCAAGCCCGACGGGCTTTTATCTGCGTTCGCCAAACCGAAGGATGGCCGATGGCCAATACGCCCTCCGCCAAGAAGGCGGCTCGCAAGATCGAGCGGCGCACGGAAGTGAACCGTTCGCGCCGCTCGCGCGTTCGCACTTATCTGCGCAAGCTCGAAGACGCCCTGACCGCTGGCGACAAGGTTTCGGCCGACGCCGCATTCAAGGCCGCCGAGCCGGAGATCATGCGCGCCGTGACCAAGGGTGTTCTTCATAAGAATACCGCATCTCGCAAGGTTTCGCGCCTTGCAGCTCGGGTTCGCAAGCTCAGCGCTTGAGATCTGGCAAGATCCGAGCACGGGTTTTGCCGAGGATTCACGTAAAAGCCCGGCTCTGCCGGGCTTTTTTCGTCTGATACGACCGGCAAGACCGGGACGACTCAGAGTGAGGCGGCGCTACACGGCTTTGCCGAGTGCAGTCAAGCCCCTGATCCGGCGGCAACAAGGCGCGGCCACAACATTCCGCTCCGAGCCGCTCACGAAAACCCGATCAGATTGAACGAGTTATGGGCCAAGCGTCCCAGCCCCCCCTGACCACCCGCTTTAGGAGGTATTAAAATACTATACACGCGCCCGGATCCCGGAGGGGCGGGCAACGCCGGCTTCACCAGGATTCTGCCTGTCCAACCAGAGGTTTGCCGGCTGAGATAAAGTTGCACATGAACGACGCTATCCCGGGGCTTTCCCCCACTATCCCAAACCGCTTTGAAAGGCGTTGCACCGCTCTCGGGGCCTGTGTATGTTCAATCTCACCTCAGGGGCTGCCCCGGGCATTCACCAACAGACTGAAGGTTTCACGACTCTTCGTGGGTGGAGGGAGGGAATGTTATGTGCTCCAGTATCCTTTTCCCTCTGCATACCTCTCAGTATGGACGCAGCGTTACTTGAGTGGGGGCGAGTTATGTTAGGGGCGTGACTTTAACGCTCTAGACATTTTGGGATTTTTAGTAAAATAAACCTATCACTGACAGAGCCCGCCAGAAGCAATTTTGGCGGCGGACGGGGCGGCTATGACTTTTTGCGGAAGTGATCAGCGCGACGCATTCAGCGCAATTTCTGCGGCTCCTCCCGCCGATGCGGATCCCGCATCACCGACCGCAGCGGGGTCCACACCCGCCTCTCCAGGATCAGCCACCTTCGCGGCGGCCTGACCTGACCAGCGCCTGACGGCGTCCATCAATTCGTCATTTCAACCTGCGTGGAGCGCGCCGTTCGTCGGCGCGATTACCCTTCGCGTTACAACTAGGGAACCGCCTCGCGCGGGAGCAGCCCTCATGCTGAAGCCGGAAGCCGTAGACGTCGCCCAATATCGGCCCGCAATGACCGGAGCCGTCGCCGCGGATGTCTGCGTCCACCAGTGGGATCGGGTTCGCCAGCGGCTGCGGGAGGAAATCGGCGAGGAATCCTACACCAGCTGGTTCGCCCGGCTGGAACTGGACAAGGTCGGCGCGGACGCTGTCCAGTTGTCCGTCCCCACCCGCTTCCTGAAGTCCTGGATCCAGGACCATTATCTCGGTCGCCTGTCCGAGCTGTGGCGCGAGGAAAGCGGCAAGTCCAGCAAGGTCGACGTCGCTGTGCGCACGGCCGTCACCCGCACTCTGCCCCTAAAGGCCGCCAACGAGACCCGCGAGAGCGTATCCGAGCGCCCGGCGGTGGCGCGCCAGGCGCCGGCCACGGTTGCGACCGCCACGTCCACCTCCGCCGACGTGGGCGCCGGCTCGCCGCTCGATCCGCGCTTCACCTTCGAGACCTTCGTGGTCGGCAAGTCCAACACCCTGGCCCACGCCGCTGCCCGCCAGGTGGCGGAGGCGGTGCCGGGCGCAGGCCCGCTATTCAATCCGCTTTATCTGCATGCCGCAGTCGGGCTGGGGAAGACCCACCTGCTCCAAGCGGTGGCCTGGGCCGGCGCGGCCCGCGGCCGCCGGGTGGTGTACCTTACCGCCGAGCGCTTCATGTACGGCTTCGTCGCCGCCTTGAAGTCGCATGCCGCCATCGCCTTCAAGGATGCGCTGCGCTCCATCGACACCCTGGTGATCGACGACCTGCAGTTCCTGACCGGCAAGAACATGCAGCAGGAATTCTGCCATACGCTCAACGCGCTGATGGATGCCGGCCGCCAGGTGGTGGTGGCGGCGGATCGTCCGCCGGGCGAGTTGGATGCGCTGGATGAGCGGGTCCGCTCCCGCCTCGCCGGCGGCTTGGTGGTGGAACTGGCGCCGCTCGAGGAAGAACTGCGCCACCAGATTCTGCGCGCCCGCTCGCAGGTGCTCACCGAGCAGCATCGGGGTTTTGCGGTTCCGGCCGCCGTGCTCGAATTCCTGGCACGCCACGTCGGCACCAGCGGCCGTGATCTCGATGGCGCGCTGAACAAGCTGCTGGCGGTCAACAAGCTGACCGGCGAGCCGGTCACCCTCGACATGGCCGAAGGCGCGGTGAAGGATCTGGTGCGCCCGTGCGACCCCAAGCGGGTGCGGGTGGACGACATCCTTCGCGTGGTCGCCAAGCACTACAACGTGTCGCGGGCCGACCTGCTGTCGCAGCGCCGCACCGCCAACGTGGTGAAGCCGCGCCAGATCGCCATGTATCTGGCCAAGACGTTGACCCTGCGCTCGCTGCCGGAAATCGGCCGTCGATTCGGTGGCCGCGACCACACCACCGTGCTGCATGCGGTGCGCAAGATCGACGGCCTGATTGCGACCGACCGCTCCCTGGCCGACGAGATCGAGGCGCTCAAGCGCCTGGTTGCAGAATAGGCCTCCACGCGCCATTCGTGTGCCGCTGCGGCGGCACTGGCGATCTACGCCCTCTCCGGGCGCCTCGCGGATGACGCGCGCTTGCATGCGCCATCCCGCGCGGCCCTGAGCGGTGGCCGGCAGGTCCGCAGGAAATCGCGGCGCGGGCCTTGCGTTGCAGCGACACCGGCGGCAATGTCTGCGGCCCTGCTGTTCGTTTCGACGAACTGCGCAGGGGCCGCGATGGTGCCTGCCAGCGTGCGCATTCACTTTCCCCGAGCGAAGAGTCACGGGTCTAGGCCATGAAGGTCACCGTCGAACGCGCCGAGCTTCTCAAGTCGCTCAGCCACGTCCATCGCGTCGTCGAGCGGCGCAACACGATTCCGATTCTGGCCAACGTGCTGATCCGCACCGGCACCAACGGACTGTCGCTGAAAGCCACCGATCTCGATCTCGAGGTGGTGGAGACGGTGCCGGCCGAAGTGGCCCAGGATGGCGCCACCACGGTTCCGGCACATGTGCTCTATGACATCGTCCGCAAATTGCCGGACGGGGCGCAGGTGCTGCTGGAAGCCGGCGGCGAGCGCGGCAGCCTGGCGGTGCGCGCCGGCCGCGCCCGCTTCACGCTCCAGACCCTGCCGGAGACCGATTTTCCGGATCTGGCGCCGGGCGACTTCTCCCACTCCTTCAAGGTGAAGGGGGCGGAGTTCCGCCGTCTGGTGGACAAGACCCAATTCGCCATCTCCACCGAGGAGACGCGCTATTACCTGAACGGCATCTATCTGCATGTGGCCGACGGCGCCGCCGGCAAGCCGATGCTGCGGGCGGTCGCCACCGACGGCCACCGTCTGGCCCAGGCCGAACTGGATGCGCCCGAGGGCGCCCTCGGCCTGCCGGGCGTCATCGTCCCGCGCAAGACGGTGGCGGAAGTGCAGAAGCTGCTGGAGGACAAGGACGCGGAAGTCACCGTGTCGCTGTCCACCACCAAGATCCGCGTGGCGGTGGGCGCCATCGTGCTCACCTCCAAGCTCATCGACGGCACCTTCCCGGACTATGGCCGCGTCATCCCCGCCGGCAATGACAAGATCCTGCTGGTGGACAAGGCAGACTTCGCCGCCGCCGTGGACCGCGTGTCCACCGTGTCCAGCGAGCGCGGCCGGGCGGTGAAGCTATCCCTGGCGGATGGCAAGCTCACCTTGTCGGTGACCAATCCCGACAGCGGCAGCGCCACCGAGGAACTCGAAGTCGAATACGGCTCCGAGCCGCTCGATATTGGCTTCAACAGCCGATACCTGCTGGACATCACCTCGCAGCTGGAAGGCGACACCGCGGAACTGAAGCTGGCCGACCCCGGCTCGCCGACCCTGGTGCGCGACAACACCAAGACCGACGCGCTCTACGTGCTCATGCCCATGCGGGTGTGAGCACCACGCTTCTGAGCGTCGCTCCCGACGTGACCGCGCCCCGCGCCCGCATCCGCCGCCTCTCCCTGACGCACTTTCGCAGCTATGCGGCAGCGCAGATCGACGTGGCGGATGGTCCGGTGGTGCTGACGGGCCCCAATGGCGCCGGCAAGACCAACCTCCTGGAGGCGGTCTCCTTCTTCTCCCCCGGCCGTGGCCTGCGTCGCGCGCCCCTGGATGCCATCGCCCAAGCCGGAGGCGATGGCGCCTGGGCTGTTGCCGCGCAGATCGAAGGCGCGCAGGGCCCGGTGTCGCTCGGCACCGGCAGCGACGGTGCCAAAGACACCGGCCGCAGTGGCTCTGCCACCGAGACCGCCCCGCGACGCTTTCGCGTGGATCGCGAGAGCGTCTCCTCCGCCAATGCCTTTCTCGATCATCTCAAGGTGGTCTGGCTGACACCGGAGATGGACGGCCTGTTCATCGGCCCGCCCTCCGATCGCCGCCGCTTCCTGGATCGCCTGGTGCTGGCGGTGGACGCCAGTCACGGCAGCCGGGTCAATGCCCTGGAGCGCGCCCTGCGCAGCCGCAATCGCGTGCTGGAGGATGGCGGCGATGCCCGCATGCTCGGGGCGGTGGAGCACGAACTGGCGGAACTGGCGGTGGCGGTCTCCGCCGCGCGGCTGGAGACGGTGCATCGCCTCGCCGCCGAGATCGCCGCCCATGGCGACAGCGCCTCCCCTTTCCCCTTCGCCGACATCAGCCTCGATGGGGCGTTGGAGCGCATGCTCGCGTTGGCGCCGGCGGTGGAGGTGGAAGATCGCTATCGCGCCCTGCTGCAGGACAACCGCCCGCGCGACCGCGCCGCCGGCCGCACGCTCGAAGGCCCGCATCTGTGCGACCTGATCGTGGCCCACGGCCCCAAGGCGCTGCCAGCGGCCCGCTGCTCCACCGGCGAGCAGAAATCGCTGCTGATCGGCCTCTCGCTCTCCCACGCCCGTTTGGTCGCGGCTATGCAGGGCCTGGCTCCGGTCGTGCTGCTGGACGACGTAGTGGCCTACCTGGATGCCGATCGCCGCACCGGCCTGTTCACGGCGCTCACGACCCTGGGCGCGCAGGTGTGGATGACAGCTGCCGACCCCCTTGCCTTCGAGATGTTGTCGCGGGCGGAGCGCTTTACCGTAAGTCCCGGCCAGATCGCCCGGACGGGCTAGAAAACCGCGCGGCACCAAGGGGTTTCACGGCGCCGTGAGGGCCTTTTCCCAGGGGTGTGGCGCGGATGCCACCAGCCCACGGAATCCCCATGCTAGAAGCCAGATCGAATCACCTCACTGCTTCGGGGAATCATGGCCCGCGATCGTTTCCCGTCTCCCGCCGCCGCTCTCAGCCGGCGCGCCTTCGTGGTTGGCACTCCCCTCTTCCTGGCGGCTTGCGTTACCAATTCGCCCCCGCCCATGGCGCCCATGTCCATGTACGGACCTGTGGCTGGGGAGCCGTTCGAGGTGCCCGCCGTGGACACCACGGGCATTGATCCGCAATTCCTGCGGCAGGTGGTGAACTATCCGACCAAATATCCGGTCGGCACCATCGTCGTGGATGTGCAGAACCGCTTCCTCTATCTGGTGGAGAAGGACGGCAAGGCCATTCGCTACGGCGTCGGCGTCGGCCGCCAGGGCTACAGCTATCGCGGCTGGGCCACCATCAAGCGCAAGGAAAAGTGGCCGCACTGGACGCCTACGCCCAACATGATCGCCACCCAGCCTGCGCGCTATAAGCCCTATGCGGCTGGCCTGCCCGGCGGCGAGGAAAACCCGCTCGGACCGCGTGCGCTCTATCTCTATGACGGCGATCGCGACACCCTGTTCCGCCTGCACGGCACCATCGAGCCCGACACCATCGGCACCCAGGTGTCCTCCGGCTGCATCCGGCTGCTGAACCAGGACATTATCGACCTCTACGAGCGCGTGCCACTGGGCACCCGGGTCTACGTCATCAACTGATGCGACGGCGGCGCCTCTGGCGCCGTTTTCGTTTGCTTGCAAGGCCTTGGCGGGCGGGGTTGACCTCGCTCACGCGCGGGCGCACACACTCGTGCATGGACTTGGCCACGTTTTCGCTTTTTGCGGCTGCCCTCGCGGTGGCGGCCGCGATTCCCGGCCCTGCGGTGGTGGCGCTCGTGACGCGGACGCTCGCGCGGGGCACACACGGGGCACTGGTCTTCTGCGCTGCCCTCATCCTTGGTGACGTGCTCTGGCTTGCGGCCGCCGTTCTCGGTCTGTCCGCGCTGGCTGCCGCTCTCGGAAGCTTCTTCTTCATCGTCCGGCTGGCGGGGGCCGCGTATCTGCTGCTGCTCGCGTGGCGGCTATGGCGCGATCCGGGGCATCCGGTCGATCCCGCCCACATACCGAAGGCAGAGACCCCGGCCAGCCTGTTCGGCGCCGGGCTTGCGCTCTCCATGGGCAACCCCAAGACCATGGCTTTCTATCTCGCCATGCTGCCGGCGATGCTGGATCTGGACCACCTGACACCCCTGGGTTTTGCCGAGATGGCGGGCGCGATCATCGTGGTCCTCACCGCCATTTTCGCGCTTTACGTGCATATGGCGAACCGTGCGCGCCATCTCATGACCCGCGCCTCGGCGATGAAGCTCCTAAATCGTGTGTGCGGAACCGTTTTGGCGGGAACCGCAGTGGCTGTTGCCACCAAATAACCGCGGCTTTGCGCTACAAGGCTCCCTAAGCTCTTTAACGATTCGAGACACACCATGGCCGAACCCGTGCCCGCGGCATCCCCCGAAGAATATGGGGCCCAGTCCATCCAGGTCCTCAAGGGGCTGGACGCTGTGCGCAAACGCCCGGGCATGTACATCGGCGACACCGACGACGGCTCTGGCCTCCACCACATGGTCTATGAGGTGGTCGACAACGCCATCGACGAGGCGCTGGCCGGCCATGCAAAGGAAGTGACGGTCACCATCAATCCGGACGGCTCCGTCACCGTCACCGATGACGGGCGCGGCATTCCCACCGGCATCCATGACGAAGAGGGCATCTCGGCGGCCGAGGTCATCATGACCCAGCTGCATGCCGGCGGTAAGTTCAACCAGAACTCCTACAAGGTCTCCGGCGGCCTGCATGGCGTGGGCGTCTCGGTGGTGAACGCCCTTTCCTCCTACCTGGACCTGACCATCTGGCGGGACGGCAAGGAGCATTTCATGCGCTTCCGGCACGGCAATGCGGAAGCGCCGCTGAAGATCGTCGGTGATGCCCCCGGCGGCAAGCGCGGCACCAAGGTGACGTTCCTGCCCTCCACCGAGACCTTCACCAAGGTGGTGTTCGACTTCGCCACCTTGGAGCACCGGCTGCGCGAACTGGCGTTCCTGAACTCCGGTGTGCTCATCGTGCTGACCGACGCCCGCGAGCCGGAGCCGCGCCGCGAGGAGCTGCATTATGAGGGCGGCGTGGAAGCCTTCGTGCGCTATCTGGACCGCAACAAGCAGGCGCTGCTGCAAAAGCCGGTGGTGATCCGGGCCGAGCGCGACGGCATCACCGTGGAAGCCGCTTTGTCGTGGAACGACGGCTATCACGAGAACATCCTCTGCTTCACCAACAACATCCCGCAGCGGGATCGCGGCACCCACTTCACCGGGTTCGCCGCCGCTTTGACCCGGCAGGTGATCGGCTATGCCGAGCGCTCCGGCGTCACCAAGAAGGAAAAGGTTGATCCCACCGGCGAAGACTGCCGTGAGGGCCTAACCGCCGTGCTGTCGGTGAAGGTGCCGGACCCGAAGTTCTCGTCCCAGACCAAGGACAAGCTGGTGTCCTCCGAGGTGCGCCCGGTGGTGGAAAGCCTGGTGGGCGATGCGCTCTCCAACTGGTTCGAGGAGAACCCCGCCGAGGGCAAGTCGGTGGTGGGCAAGGTGGTGGAAGCCGCCGCCGCTCGCGAGGCCGCCCGCCGCGCCCGCGACCTGACCCGCCGCAAGAACCCGCTGGACATCGCCTCTTTGCCCGGCAAGCTCGCCGATTGCCAGGAACGCGATCCGGCCAAGTCTGAAATCTTCATCGTCGAGGGTGACTCCGCCGGTGGCTCCGCCAAGCAGGGCCGCGATCGTGCCTTCCAAGCGGTGCTGCCGCTGCGCGGCAAGATCCTCAATGTGGAGCGCGCCCGCTTCGACAAGATGCTGTCCTCGGAGCAGATCGGCACGCTGATCACCGCGCTCGGCACCGGCATCGGCCGCGATGATTTCGACATCGCCAAGCTGCGCTACCACAAGATCATCATCATGACCGACGCGGACGTGGACGGCTCCCACATTCGCACCTTGCTGCTCACCTTCTTCTTCCGCCAGATGCCGGAAGTGCTTGAGCGCGGTCACATCTACATCGCCCAGCCGCCGCTGTTCAAAGTCGCGCGCGGCAAGTCTGAAACCTATATCAAGGACGAGAAGGCGCTGGAGGACTACCTCATCACCGCCGGCCTCGACGATGCCTCCCTGCACCTGGCCTCCGGCGAAGTGCGCACCGGGGCCGATCTGGCGACAGTGGTGGAGTTGGCCCGCCAGTTGCGCGCGACGTTGAACAATCTGCATCCGCGCTACAACAAGGCCGTGGCCGAGCAGGCCGTGCTGGCCCTCGCCGTGGCCGCCGGCGTGCTGGACGATCCCGATCACGCCACCGCCGCCGTTGCCCGTGTGGCCACGCGCCTGGATACGCTGGCCGACGATACCGAGCGCGGCTGGGTCGGCACCGCCGACGAGACCGGCCTGCGCCTGTCGCGCACGGTGCGCGGCGTGCTGGAAACCAATCTCCTGGACGCGGCTTTCCTGGCCTCGCCGGAAGCCCGCCGCCTCGAGAGCATCGCCCGCCAGTTGCAAGGCGTGTTCGACGGCACCGCCACCCTGCGCCGCAAGGCGGAGGAACATCCGGTGTTCGGCGCGGTGGATCTGTTCGACGCGGTCACCGACACCGGCCGCAAGGGCCTCTCGCTCCAGCGCTACAAAGGCTTGGGCGAAATGAACCCCGAGCAATTGTGGGAGACCACCCTCGACATCAACGCCCGCTCCCTGCTGCAGGTGAAGGTCAAGGAAGTGGACGCCGCGGACGATCTGTTCAACCGCCTCATGGGCGACCTGGTGGAACCGCGCCGCGAGTTCATCCAGGAAAATGCCCTGAAGGCCAGCGTCGACGTCTGATCGATAGACGCTTCCCGGTGCGGGCGAGACCGCGCCGGGTCAGGTCCGCTCAGTATCCGTCACCTCGCGCCAGGCGTTCGGCAGCCATGCCCAGATGCGGGTCTGGATCGCGTCCTCGTGGCGCTGCCACCACACCCCGGCCGCCACGAGCGCCAGACCCAGAAAGCTGAGCGCCAACGGGAACAGCAGGCTATCCTCGAACAGTTCGAACGCCAGATAGCCCAGGTAGAAGGCGACGCCGAACGCGCCCAGCACAGTGAAGATGCGTCGTCCGATCACAGCTCCGAACAGCACCAGCGCGGCGTTGAACACCGCATACGCCAGACGGGTCCAGGGCGTGCTGGTATCGGGAAACGACAGAGCACCCCAGAAAATCATAGCGCCGAACAGATAAAGCCAGGTGGAGAAATCCGCCCCGCCGCGACGGCGGCGGTAGACATCAAGAGCGCCCGCCAATGCGCACATGGCGATGCCGAACACCAGCGAGACCATGCGGGCATGCGGCCAATCCCAGTCCGCATCGGACAGCACCGAGGCCCGGGACAGATCCATGCTCATGTACCAGAGCGTTACCGCCAGCGGCATGACCATGAACGGCAGGCGCAGCCGCACCAGCAGCGCCCCGCCCACCACCAGGGTTGCAACTTCGAGGGTGAGCCAGCGCGCGTCGATGATCTGGTGATATTGGCTATAGCGCTGGCCGGAAATGCCGCCCGCCAGTTCCGGCCAAAGGCCCAGCGCATGCTGTCCCGCCCACACCGCCACCGGCACCAGGCACACCGCCAGCGCCCCCAGCAGGCCCGCGGGAATGGGTAAGCCCCGCCGCATCAGCGTCTCCGCCGCGATCCAGCAGGCCAGTCCATAGACAAGCGCGAGGATGCACACGCCCCAGGGGCCGATGGCGTCCCAGCTCAGGGTCATGAACAGGCTCATGGCGCCGATCGCCAATAGCCCGCCGAAATAATACAGCGTATGGCCGAAGCTGAACCGCACAGCGTTGGCAGTCTGCGCCGCCGCCGCGCCCGGCTTTCCGGCGCGCCAGAACGCCCATAGTGCGTCCGCCTGTGATCGGTCCAGAACACCCGCCGCGACCGCATCCTGGAGATCCGCGACGCGGATCTCGAACGGGGCGTTACTGGGGGCGGGGGTATGGCTCATGCAGTCTCACAAGGTGGCAGCGGCAGGACCAACTGGATCTGCTCGAACCATAGCAGGGTGATGACGCCAGAGCTGGACCAGATCATGACCACGCATCGCACCACCTACGGCTGGCCAGGGCCGCCCCCCTTGCATACCGCTTACAGCTGGGCTTCTCTCGCGAGCCTCAGGGAGGCAGGCTGGCCCATGAATCTATTACTGATCTACGCTCGGGCGCTCTCCCTGCTCGGTCCGTTGGCCAAGGTCGGGGCGCTGCTGGCCGTCGGCAACCTCGCGCTGGCGGTGGCGCAATTCGCGGAACCCATCCTGTTCGGGCGCATCATCGACGCGCTCGCGGGCGCGCAGGGCAAAGGGCGGCTGCCGGAATATGCCGAACTCACGCCGCTGCTGGGGGCGTGGGTGGCGTTCGGCCTGTTCAACATCATCGCCGGCGTGCTGATTTCCCTGCATGCGGACCGGCTCTCCCATCGCCGCCGGTTGGGCGTGCTCACCGAATATTTTGAGCATGTGCTGCAACTGCCGCTCTCCTTCCACGGCGAGACCCATTCCGGCCGCCTGCTGAAGATCATGCTCCAGGGCACCGACGCCCTATGGGGCATGTGGCTGTCCTTCTTCCGCGATGATTGTGCCGCCGTGGTTTCGCTGCTGGTGCTGCTGCCAGTGGGCGTGTGGATCAACTGGCGCCTGGGCGTGGTGCTGGTGGTGCTGATCATCGTGTTCGGCTTCGTCACCGCTTATGTGCTGCGCAAGACCGAGCAACTCCAGCGCACGGTGGAGGAGCACCACGCCAGTCTCGCCGAGCACGCCTCCGATGCGCTGGGCAATGTGGCGCTGGTGCAGAGCTACACCCGCATCGAGGCCGAGGTGCGAGGGCTCAAGGACACCGCGACCCAGGTGCTGGAGGCGCAGATCCCGGTGCTGTCCTGGTGGGCGCTGGTGTCGGTGGCCACCAAGGCGGCCACCACCCTGAGCATCCTGGCCATCCTGCTGATCGGAACGTGGCTTTATCTGCACGGCCTCGCCGCCATCGGCGACATCGTCACTTATGTGGGCTTCGCCGGCATGCTGATCGGCCGGCTCGACAATACGGTGAGCTTCGTCAATCGCATGGTGATGTCGGCGCCGGGTCTGGCGCAATTCTTCGAGGTGCTGGACACTGTCGGCCAGGTCCGCGACCGCCCCGGCGCCAAGGTGCTGGCGGATGTGAAGGGGGACGTGCGGTTCGAAGGCGTGTCCTTCTCCTATGACGGCAAACGCAGCGCGCTGGCCGACGTCTCGTTCCACGCGGCGGCCGGCGAGACCATCGCCCTGGTGGGCACCACGGGGGCCGGCAAATCCACCGCCCTGACTTTGCTGCACCGGGTATTCGACCCCCAGTCGGGCGCCATCCTCATCGACGGCACCGACATTCGCGATGTGACCCTCGCCTCCCTTCGGCACCAGATCGGCGTGGTGTTCCAGGAGGCGATGCTGTTCAACCGCACCATCGAAGACAATCTGCGGGTCGGCAAGCCGGATGCCACCGAGGCCGAGCTGCGGCAGGCGCTGGAGCGGGCGCAGGCTTGGGAACTGGTGGAACGCAACCCCATGGGCCTCAAGGCCATGGTGGGCGAACGCGGCCGTTCGCTCTCCGGCGGCGAGCGCCAGCGGCTGTCCATCGCCCGCGCGCTGCTGAAGGACCCGCCGATCCTGATCCTGGACGAAGCCACCAGCGCCCTGGACGCCACCACGGAGGTCAAGGTGCAGGCTGCCCTGGACGAGGTGATGAAGGGCCGGACCACCTTCGTCATCGCCCATCGCCTCGCCACCGTGCGCGATGCGAACCGCATCCTGGTGTTCGACCAGGGCCGCATCATCGAGGCCGGCACCTTTGACGAACTGGTGCGCCTGGGCGGGCGGTTCGCGGATCTGGCGCGGGCCCAGTTCCTGGCCGCCGCCGAGGAGGTGCACAAGCCGCTGGTGGAGACCTGAACGCCCCCCTTCCGGACCCGCTTGCAGTCTGCGCAAAACCATCGTTGTCCACCGCAATCAGCGCGCCACCGGCCGCGCGGTCAGGCCCGTACCAGCCTGGCGTGCAAAAAGTGATGGGGCGCTGTGCGTGCCAAATCGCCATTGCGGCTTTTCCGCAGGGGCGAAAAAGGCTAAGGAAAACACCAGCGTCGCCGGGGGGCGTCTCAGCCGGGCATGGTCGGAGCGCTCCCGTTCGGGCGCACGCCTGTGCCGCGTTTCATTGCCGTGCCACATGTGCCGTGATCGCCGTAGGGCGGCGCCGCACCCAGCGCGCATGAGGGAGCCAGCTTTGCCGGGCCTGTTCAGCCTTTCCGTGCGCTCAGCGCCGTTCCGCAGCGCCATGGGCGCCGTCTCTTCCCGGCTCGCGCTCGCGGCGATGATCGTGCTGAGCTTCGCCGGCGCCCGTGCCGCCGCCACGCCGGTGCTGCTGGTGGAGGCTGATACCGGCAAGGTGCTGGAGCAGCAGGATGCGGGCAAACCCTGGTATCCCGCTTCGGTGACCAAGCTGCTGACGGTCTATGTGGCGCTCGATGCGGTGCGCGAGGGGCGCGTGACCTTCGACACCCTCATGACGGTCTCGCCCCTGGCAGCCTCGCAGCAGCCCACCAAGATGGGCTTCAAGGTCGGCACCCAGGTGACCCTTGAGAATGCCTTGCGCATGCTCATGGTGAAGTCCGCCAACGACATGGCCATCGTCATCTCCGAGGGCGTCGGCGGCAGCATGCCGGCCTTCGTCGAGGAGATGAACGCGACCGCCGCCAAGCTCGGCATGAACGGCAGCCACTTCGCCAATCCCAACGGCCTGCCGGACCCGAACCAATATACCACCGCCCGTGACCTCGCCGTGCTGGCGCGGGCGCTGATCTATCATTTCCCCGAGCAGGAAGCCCTGTTCCGCATCCCGGCCATCAAGCTGGGCAAGACGGTGCTGCGCAATTACAACCGCCTGATCGATCGCTATCCCGGCGCCGATGGCATGAAGACCGGCTTCATCTGCTCGTCCGGCTTCAATCTGGTGGCCACCGCCACCCGCGGCCAGAAGCGCCTGATCGCCGTGATCCTCGGCGCGCCTTCCGCAGTCGCGCGCACCGAGCAGGCCGCCATGCTGTTCGAGAAGGGCTTCCAGCCGTCCTGGTCGATCTTCGGCTCGGCCGCTCCCACCCTGGACGCCATCGCCGATACCGGCGGCGAGCCGACCGACATGAAGCCCTACATCTGCGGCGGCAAGCGCGGCATGCTGGCCGCCGAGAATGAGGACGACGCCATCTTCGGCAATGGTGGCACCGCCAGTTCCTATGCGGCTTCCGCCGCGGCGGCAGCCGGCTTCTCCGGCAAGAATCCGGGCGCGGCCCTGTTGCAGACCCTGCCGCCCTCCATGCCGCCGGTGCCGGTGTTCATCGGCCCCAAGGGCGCACCCGCCTCGCTCGACACGGCCTACCCGCCGGAAGAACCCAAGCCGGTGAAACCTGCGACCGCCAAGAACGGCGCCAAGCCGGGTGCGGGCAAGGATGCGGCCGGAAAGGATACGGCGGCGAAGGATGCCGCCAAGCCGGCGGGCAAGCCCATCGCCAACGCCACCCTGACCAATGCCGAGAAGCGTGGCATCACGCCGAAGCCGACGCTCCCGGCCAAGCCTGCGACCACCACCGCAGCCAAGCCTGCCTCCGACGGCGCGTCGGCAGCGCCCAAGCCGAAGCCCGCCGCCAAGCCGGCGCAGGTGGACAGCGATGCCGCTCCCGCTCCCGCCGCCCGGACCGGCAACTGACCCGATCGGGCCGAAAGGCGATGCTTTGACCTCTACGCCCGAGACGCCGGGCCCTGGCCCGGCGGCGACCGCCGGTGCCACCGCCGCGCCAACCGCCCCATCGCTAGTGGATCAAGCCGCCGCAACGGCCACGCGGCCGCGGCGCGGCCCCCCTGATCCCCTGCCGGTGACCGTGCTCACCGGCTTCCTCGGTGCCGGCAAGACCACGCTGCTGAACCGACTGCTGAGCGATCCGGCCTTGGCCGATACCGCGGTCCTCATCAACGAGTTCGGCGAGATCGGCCTCGACCATCTGTTCGTGCGCGAAGTGGATGAGGGCGTGGTGCTGCTAGCCAGCGGCTGCGTCTGCTGCACCGTGCGCGGCGATCTGGTGGCGGCGCTGGAAGATCTGCTGCGCGGGCGCGACAACAATCGCCTGCCGCCCTTCTCCCGTGTGCTCATTGAGACCACTGGGCTGGCGGACCCAGCCCCCATCCTCCACACGCTGATGACCCATCCCTATCTTCTGATGCGCTATCGGCTGGACGGCGTGGTCACGGTGGTGGACGCCATCAACGGCATGGACACGCTGGATACCCAGCCGGAATCGGTGAAGCAGGCAGCGGTCGCCGATCGCATCGTGCTCACCAAGACTGATCTCGCCACCACCGCCGACCAGCAGGCAGGTCTTGCAAACCTGCGTGCACGTCTGTCGCGGCTGGCACCGGCTGCGCCTATCCTGGTGGCGGCCGATGGGGAAGCGACCTCAGAGAGCGTCATGAAGGCCGGGCTTTACGATCCCGCCCGCAAGATCCCGGACGTCGCCCGCTGGCTGGCGGACGAGCGGATCGCCGCGCAGCAGGAGGCCGAGAGCGGACTGCCCTCCGGCTTTGATCCCAACCGTCATGACGACCGCATCAAGGCCTTCACCCTCGCCACCGACGCGGCCATTTCCGCCTCAACGCTGGACCTGTTCCTGGAACTGCTGCGAGCGACCCACGGCAACAGCCTGCTGCGCCTCAAGGGCATCGTGAAACTTCAGGACGACCCCAGTGCGCCGATCGTGCTGCACGGCGTGCAGCATGTGATGCACCCGCCCATCCGGCTGCCGGAATGGCCCGATGATGATCACCGCACCCGGCTGGTGATGATCGTCCGCGACCTTGATCCCAAGGTGATCCGGCGCCTGTTCGATGCCTTCCTGGGCGTCCCCGCCGTGGACATGCCTGACCGTACGGCGCTGACCGACAACCCGCTAGCCCCTCCGGGGCTCTCGCGCCGCGGCTGATCTGGACGCGATCACCTGCGCGCCAGATAGGCCAGCACGCCCTCCGCCGCTGCCCGGCCGGTGGCGAGGCAGGCTTGCAGCAGATAGCCGCCGGTAGGGGCTTCCCAATCCAGCATCTCGCCGCAGGCGAACAGGCCGGCGGCGCCGCACACCGCATAATCGGTGTCCACCTGCGACCAGCTAAGCCCACCGGCGCTGGAGATGGCCCGCTCTAGCCCACAGACGCCGGTGACGGTCAGCGGCACCGCCTTGATCAGCGCGGCCAGAGCCGTCGCGGACGGGGGCCGCTGACCCATGCCCTCCCGCAGCAAATTGGCCTGCACCGGCGACAGGCCGCCGGCTTTGCGCAACATCTCCGCCAGCGACAAGCGCGCAGGCGCTGCCTGCAGCCGCGCCGCCAGCGCCGCCGCGTCAAGGTCCGGCCGCAGATCGAGCGTGATACGGGCCTGCCCGTCCCGCACCACCGCATCGCGGATGCGGCTGGAGAGCGCATAGATGGCGCCACCCTCCAGCCCCTCGGCGGTGACCACCGCCTCACCCCGCACCCGCACGCCCTCGCATGTCAGGGCGATGCGCTTGACGGGCGTGCCGGCAAAGCGCGCGCGCAGGGTTTCGGACCAATCCAGCCGCACGCCCATGTTGGCCGGCGCGAACGGCGTCACCGGCCAGCCACGGGCCGCCAGCACCGGCGCCCAGCCGCCATCGGCGCCCAGGCGCGGCCAGGAGGCGCCGCCCAGCGCCAGGATGGTGGCATCCGCGGCCACAGTGACCGGGCCTTCCGGGGTCTGGAAGGCGAGATGTCCCGCATCGCTCCAGCCGCTCCAATGATGGCGCAGCCGCAATGTTGCCCCGCCCGCGCCGAGCCGGCGCAGCCAAGCCCGCAGCAAAGGCGAGGCTTTGAAGCTCTGGGGAAACACCCGGCCGCTGGTGCCGGTGAAAGTGGGCTCACCCAGATCCTGTGCGAATGCCCGCACCGCATCGGGCGGGAAGGCGCGGATGGCTGGCGCCAGCCGCTCGGCGGCGCTGCCGTAGCGGGTGAGGAAGACCTCCAGCGGCTCGCTATGGGTGAGGTTCAGCCCGCCCCGCCCAGCCATGAGGAATTTGCGCGCGGGCGCAGGCATGCGGTCGAACAGGATCGAAGCAAGGCCCGCCTGCACCAGGCGATCAGCGGCCATGAGGCCCGCCGGTCCTGCGCCGATGATGGCCACCAAAGGACGCGGCGGCGTCGAAAGATCGGATGAGGATGGCGGCGACGAATGATTTGCGCTCATCCCTCCCCTGTAAGGCCGAGGCCCGTTCCAGGGAAGGCATAGCTCACGGCTTCAATTGCCGAGACGCTGCGCACAGCGCCACCAAGACGATGAAGCGGCGGCACCGAGGCGCCGCCGGCCAACAGGCGGGCGGCCTCAGCCGGCCACCACTTCCAGCACGTCGTCCAGATTACGCAGGCCGGTGCGGGGGGCATTCACCAGCACCGCCATGTTTCCGGGGGCGTGCTTGTTGTTCATCATCATGGTGTGGGCCAGCGGGATTTTGTCCCAGGGGAACACCTCGGACATGCACGGGTCCACCCGCCGGTCAATGATGAACTGGTTGGCGCCCGACGCCTGCTTGAGATGAGCGAAATGCGAGCCCTGGATGCGCTTCTGGCGCATCCACACATAGCGGGCGTCAAAGGTGATGTTGAAGCCGGTGGTGCCGGCGCAGAACACGATCATGCCGCCGCGCTTGGCCACCAGGGTGGAAACCGGGAAGGTCTGCTCGCCGGGATGCTCGAACACGATATCCACGTCGCGCTTGCCGGTGATGTCCCAGATCGCCTTGCCGAACTTGCGGGCTTCCTTCACCCACTCGGCATATTCTGGCGAATTCACCTTGGGCAACTGCCCCCAACACTTGAAGTCCTTGCGGTTGATGACACCGCGGGCACCGAGACCCAGCACGTAGTCGCGCTTGGTCTCGTCGGAAATCACCCCGATCACATGGGCGCCGGAGGCGGCGGCGAGTTGCACGCCGAACACGCCGAGTCCGCCCGAGGCGCCCCACACCAGCACGAAGTCGCCCGGCTTCACGTCATGGGGCGGATGGCCGAACAGCATGCGATAAGCGGTGGCCATAGTCAGGGTGTAGCAGGCGCTCTCTTCCCAGGTCAGATGCTTGGGCCGTGGCATAAGCTGGCGGGCCTGCACCCGGCAGAATTGCGCGAACGAGCCATCCGGCGTCTCATAGCCCCAGATGCGCTGGGAGGGCGAGAACATGGGGTCGCCGCCATTGCATTCTTCATCGTCGCCATCGTCCTGGTTGCAATGAACCACGACCTCGTCGCCCACCTTCCAGCGGTTGACCTTGGCGCCCACCGCCCAGACGATGCCCGAGGCATCGGAACCGGCGATATGATAGGGCTGCTTGTGCACGTCGAACACCGAGATGGGTTCGCCCAGGCCCGCCCAGATGCCGTTGTAATTGACGCCGGCGGCCATCACGAGCACCAGCACGTCGGTCTCGCCCAATTCCCACGTTGGCACCACTTCCACCTGGAACGACTGCTCCGGCGGTCCATGACGCTCGCGGCGGATGGTCCAGGCATACATCTGCTTCGGCACGTGGCCGAGCGGGGGGATCTCACCGATTTCATAGAGATCCTTCACCGCCGCGCCGGACGTCGGCGCACCGGAAGCCGGAACGGCGGAAGTCGGGGAGGTGGCAGTGGCGTGCTGGCCCATAGTGACGGTCCTCTCTCCTCTGACGGACCATTCGGTCTCGTTATTCAGGATGTTTCGCGCTGCAGCGTAGCAGAGAAAATCAGCCTGACGAGACCTCTTTATACCTAGATCCGCCGGTTTCTTGGACCTTATCCGGCGGGGGCCTGCGGCACATGCATCGCAAGGTAATGCCCGCAGTGGTGGCGCAGCAGAATCAGAAACCCTACGGAAAACAGGCCGATCGGCGCTACCCCCCTTCCGTTTCCCGCACCGATATTGTCCAAGAAACACGGTGGGTTTTTCGATTCGGAGCGGGTTATGTTTTTCCAGCGCTTAGGCCCCCACCAAGACCGCCACGTCAGGTCCACCGCAGTTCTCGGCTATGCTCTCATAAGTCTCTGCGGCGTGACGGCTCAACCTGCCCGTTCCGCCGATCTCAATGCCCCTATAGCCACCACCTCGCTTGCGGAAGCAGATCGCTGGCATGGCATAGCGGGCGCCTATCTCTGGGGCACCAGCCTCAGTGGTAAGACCGGAATCGGCGACTTCACGCCGCACGTTTACGCCTCTTTCCCCACCCTGCTCCAAGACCTGAAGTTTGGCTACATGGGGTATGCGGAAGCGCGGAAGGGCGACGTCACGCTCTTCACCAATATTGTCTACACCTTGACCGAGGGCAGCAAAAGCGTTGGCATTGGCCGGGCGCAACTGACCACCGGCCTCACCATTGTCGGCGCAGGCGCGCTTTACAGGCTCTATGAGGCCCCCGTGGGCGCAACGGGCGCAACCTTCAACCTCTCGCCTTACGTCGGCGCCCGAGTGTCAGTAGTAAGCCCGACCTTGGAACTCTCCGCGCCCGCAGTCACCAAGATCACTTATACCCAAGGCGAGAATTATTCCTGGGTCGATCCGTATGTGGGTTTGCGCACCTCGCTGATTATCTCGCCAAACCTCAATTTCGAGCTTGCAGGCGATATCGGCGCCATCAGCAAGGAGCAATGGTCCTATTCCGTGCAAGGCGTGATGGGTTATCGGCCATCCTTCCTGCCGCCCAATTGGAGCACCTATCTCGGCTATCGCCTGCTGCATCAGGAATATGTCAGCGGCTCCGGCCCCACCCGCTTCACCTGGGACATGAACCTCTACGGCCCGATCATGGGTATCGGGTACAAATTCTGAACGCCTGAACAGACCAGGTCCATGCTTGGCGCTTGCGGGGAAGACGGCCCCGCGGCAGCGCTGCAAGAAACCCTGTCACGCCAATTCCCGCCATCGGTTCGGCCGAGGCACGTTGCCACGGCGTCCGACCCTGGCAACGTAAGTTTGGCGTCGACGACGCCCGCATTGCAGCGCAAAATGAGCGCTTAAAGATCTGAACGCACGCGAGGGGGAAGACGCATGGCGAGCCGTGATAAACCGTGGCTGTTCCGGACCTATGCCGGCCACTCCACCGCCACGGAGTCCAACAAGCTTTATCGCTCCAACCTCGCCAAGGGTCAGACCGGCCTGTCGGTCGCCTTCGATCTCCCCACCCAGACCGGCTATGACAGCGACCATCCCCTCGCCCGCGGCGAAGTGGGCAAGGTGGGCGTGCCGATCTCGCATCTGGGCGACATGCGGGCGCTGTTCGCGGATATCCCGCTCGCCGACATGAACACCTCCATGACCATCAATGCCTGCGCCCCCTGGCTGCTGGCTTTGTACATCGCCGTGGCCGACGAGCAGGGCGCCGATTGCACCCGCCTCCAGGGCACCACGCAGAACGACATCATCAAGGAATATCTGTCGCGGGGGACCTATGTGTTCCCCCCCGCCCCGTCCATGCGGCTGACCAAGGACGTCATCGTCTTCACCACCCAGCATCTGCCGCGCTGGAACCCGATGAATGTGTGCTCCTACCATCTGCAGGAGGCCGGGGCGACGCCGGTGCAGGAACTGGCCTTCGCGCTGGCCAATGCGGTGGCCATCCTCGACACGGTGAAAAAGTCCGGCGAAGCCGAGGGCGAGACCTTCGGCGAGGTGGTGGGACGCATCTCCTTCTTCGTGAATGCCGGCATGCGGTTCATCACCGAGATGTGCAAGATGCGGGCGTTCGTGGATCTGTGGGACGAGATCTGCGTCGAGCGCTACGGCATCACCGATCCCAAGCAGAAGCTGTTCCGCTATGGCGTCCAGGTGAACTCGCTAGGTCTCACCGAGCAGCAGCCGGAGAATAACGTCTATCGCATCCTGCTGGAGATGTTGGCGGTGACCTTGTCCAAGAAGGCCCGCGCCCGCGCCGTGCAATTGCCGGCCTGGAACGAGGCGCTCGGCCTGCCGCGT